>NZ_JBDQQP010000006.1:0-462701 GCF_039888735.1 Streptomyces sp. CAU 1734 | reverse complement strand
CGGCGGGGAGGGTGAGGGGGCGGGCGGCGGGCTGTTCGGGGGTCATGGGCGGGGTTCTCCCGGGGGCTGTGGGGGGTGTGCCGCCGGGCGGGGGACGGTGGGGCGGGTGCGGGTGCGGGCGGTGGTGAGGGCCCAGGCGGCGCGGCGGAGCAGGAGGGTGTGCAGGGGCGGCGGGGGTGGCGGGGTGTGGGCGGGGGTGGTGGGGGCGGGGGTGCGGGGGGTGTTCATGTGCCGGTCACCGCGGGGTGTCGGGGAGGGGGTCGGGGGAGGTTCCGGTGGTCCAGGTGACGTGGAAGGCGACGCGGTTCAGGCGCCAGCCGCCGGGGGTGCGGACGGCGTGGGCGTCGTAGTGGCCGCCGATGGTGAAGGGGGTGTGGCCGGGGGTGTGGTGGAGGTGGGTGGCGCTCTGG
The DNA here is from genome assembly GCF_039888735.1 of Streptomyces sp. CAU 1734. Taxonomy (NCBI): domain Bacteria; kingdom Bacillati; phylum Actinomycetota; class Actinomycetes; order Kitasatosporales; family Streptomycetaceae; genus Streptomyces; species Streptomyces sp. CAU 1734. Next base: position 462,291 of record NZ_JBDQQP010000006.1, on the reverse strand, counting down.
TGGACGCGCAGGCGGGCGCGGTCGCCGTGGAGGGTGATGGTGTGGTTGGCGGAGAGGTGGTGGGTGTGGGCCCAGCGGGCGCGGGCGGCGGCCTGGAAGGCGGTGTAGGCGGTGATTCCGGTGCAGGTGCCGATGGGGAAGGTGAAGGTGGCGTCCTCGGTGAACAGGGCGGTGTAGCGGGCCCGGTCGCCGGGGTCGCCGGCGAGGTCGAGGGCGGTGACGTAGGCGTCGAAGAGTTCGCGCAGTTCGATGCGGTCGCTCAGTTCCCGGATGCGGGTGGTCAGGGCCGCGAGTTCGGTGTCGTGGGCGGTCTCGGGCATGCTCGGCTCCTGGTCAGGGGGGCGGCGGGCCGGATGCGCGGCGGCGGATGTGGTGGAGGAGGTCGGCCTGGTGCAGGGAGTCGGGGTCGAGGGGGGCGGCGGTGCGGGCGGCGGCGGTGAAGGCGGTGAGGGTGGTGCGGACCTGGTCGGCGGCGGGGAGGGTGAGGTGTTCGGTGGTGCCGGGGCGTTCGAGGAGGATGCGGGGGGTGTGGCCGGCGGGCGGGGTGAAGGCGTGGTCGAGGGTGATGCGGCCGAGGGTGCCCCAGATCTCGTAGCGGGAGCGGTAGGCGTGGTCGAGGCCGAAGGTGAGCTGGGCGGTGGTGCCGTCGGGGGTGTGCAGGAGTGCGGTGCCGGCGATGTCGACGGCGTGGCCGGGGCCGCCGGGGGTGAGGGTGGCGCCGGCGACGCGGAGGCGGGGGCCGAGGAGGTGGAGGGCGGCGCGGACGGGGTAGACGCCGGTGTCGAGGAGGGCGCCGCCGCCGAGTTCGGGGTTGTGGCGGATGTCGTGGGCGGGGAGGGCGGGGACGGCGAAGGCGGCGTGGAGGTGGCGGGGGCGGCCGATGGCGCCGTCCGCGAGGAGGGTGCGGACGGCCTCGTGCTGGGGGTGATGGACGAACATGACGTTCTCCATCAGGGCGAGGCGGTGGCCGGCGGCGAGGCGGGCGAGGCGGCGGGTGGCGGCGGGGTCGGTGGTGAGGGGTTTCTCGGCGAGGACGTGTTTGCCGGCGTTGAGGGCGGCTTCGGTCCAGTGGGCGTGGAGGGCGGCGGGCAGGGGGAGGTAGACGGCGTCGATGTCGGGGCGTTCGAGCAGGGCCCGGTAGCCGTGGACGGCCCGGCAGCCGAACTCGCCGGCGGTGCGCCGGGCGGTGTCGCGGTCGCGGCTGGCGACGGCGGCGAGTTCGGTGTCGGGGTCGTCGCGCAGGGCGGGCAGGATGCGGCGGCGGGCGATGGCGGCGCAGCCCAGGACGCCGATGCGCAGGGGGTCCATCAGAGGCGGACCGCGCCGGAGGTGAGGCAGGACAGGAGGGTGCGGGCCTGGACGTTGAGGTAGTGGTTGTGGCGCAGGAAGCAGGTGAGCTGGTGGGGGGTGGCCCAGAAGTAGCCGGGCGGGGGGTCCAGGGGGGTGTCGTCGGCGTCGGTGTCGAGGATGAGGTAGCGGCTCTCGGCGTTGAGGAAGCGTCCGCCCTCCTCGGAGTGGCGGGCCTCGTAGCGGATGCGGGCGGGGTCGGCGCCGAGGACGAGGTCGAGGAAGAGGGGCCGGTCGGAGCCGGTGAGGTGGGAGTAGTTGGCGGGGGTGTACTGGACGGTGGGGCCGAGTTCGACGGTGTCGGCGAAGCCGCCCTCGACGCGGGCGTGGACCAGGACGTGGGGGGTGCCGGCGATGGTGCGGGTGAGGAAGGCGGTGACGCCGAGTCCTTTGGGTTCGAAGAGGGGCTGGGTCCAGCCGGCGACTTCGCGGCTGCCGGCCTGGACGCCGACGGCGACGACGCTGAAGTAGCGGTCCTCCTCGTGGTCGATGGACCAGGGGCCCTGTTTCCAGCCGGGGATGCCGGCGAGGGGGACGCGGTCGGCGGTGACGTCGTGGCGGGAGCGTTCGGAGGTGAACCAGGACAGGAGTTCGGTGTCGGTGTTGAGGGCGTGGGCGCGGGAGTCGGGGTGGGGGGCGCAGGCCAGGACGGTGCGGGCGTCCATGTTGACGATGTTGTCGCGGCGCAGGAGTTCGCCGATCTGGCCGAGGGTGAACCAGCGGAAGTCGTCGTGGAGGGGGATGTCCCCGTGGGCTTCGACGAGCATGTTGCGGTTGGACTTGCGGAAGAACCAGGAGCCGTGTTCGGACTGGAGGACGTCGACGAGGACGCGGCCGCGGGCGGGTCCGGTGAAGTGTTCGATGTAGCGGACGCGGGAGCCGTTGTGGGCGCCGGTGTAGTTGCTGCGGGTGGCCTGGACGGTCGGGGAGAGCTGGAGGAGGTTGCGGTTGCCGGGCTCCATCTTGGCCTGGAGGAGGAAGTGGAGGACGCCGTCGAATTCCTTGACGAGGATGCCGAGGATGCCGACTTCGGGCTGGCGGATGATGGGCTGGTGCCATTGGCGGGTGCGGCCGTCGGTGGTGCTGGTGACGCGCAGGCCCTCGACGGTGAAGAAGCGTCCGCTGTGGTGGCCGAGGTTGCCGGTGGCGGGGTCGAAGGACCAGCCGTCGAGGTCGGCGAGGGGGATGCGGTCGACCTGGAAGCGGTGGGCGGCGCGGCGTTCGTCGAGCCAGGTGTCGGTGTCCTGGGCGGAGCCGGGGGGCGGGGCGGTGTCGGCGGAGCGGGCGAAGCGGGCGGGCAGGCCGGTGTCGAGGCGGGGGCGGAGGGCGGGTTCGGCCGCGGGCGGGAAGGCGGTGCGCACGGTCATGAGCGGGCCTCCGCGAATTCCTTGACCGAGGCGATGACGTAGTCGAGCATCTCGTCGGTCAGGGCCGGGTAGACGCCGACCCAGAAGGTGTTCTCGGTGATGATGTCGCTGTTGGTGAGGGTGCCGGCGACGCGGTGTTCGCGGCCGATGTAGGCGGGGTGGCGGGTGAGGTTGCCGGCGAAGAGGCGGCGGGTGCCGATTTTGCGGTCCTCGAGGAAGTCGACGAGCGCGGCGCGGGTGTAGGGGGCGCCGGGGGTGACGGTGAGGGCGAAGCCGAACCAGCTGGGGTCGCTGTCGGGGGTGGCCTCGGGGAGGATGAGGTGGGGGGTGCCGTCGAGTCCGTCGCGCAGGCGGCGCCAGTTGCGGCGGCGGGCTTCGCAGAAGCTGTCGAGTTTGTCGAGCTGGGTGAGGCCGAGGGCGGCCTGGATGTCGGTGGCCTTCAGGTTGTAGCCGACGTGGGAGAAAATGTATTTGTGGTCGTATCCCTCGGGGAGGGTGCCCATTTGGTAGTTGAATCGCTTGAGGCATTTGTTGGTCTCGCCCGGTTCGCACCAGCAGTCGCGTCCCCAGTCGCGGAGGGATTCGACGATGCGGGCGAGGGCGAGGTTGGAGGTGAGGACGCAGCCTCCCTCGCCCATGGTGAGGTGGTGGGCGGGGTAGAAGCTGACGGTGGTCAGGTCGCCGAAGGTGCCGGTGAGCCTGCCCTGGTGGGTGGAGCCGACGGCGTCGCAGTTGTCCTCGATGAGGAAGAGGTCGTGGGCGTCGGCGAGGGCGGCGATCTCGGCGACGGGGAAGGGGTTGCCGAGGGCGTGGGCGATCATGATGGCGCGGGTGCGGGGGCCGATGGCGGCGGCGACGCGGTCGGCGGTGGTGTTGTAGGTGGCGAGGTCGACGTCGACGAAGACGGGGACGAGGCCGTTTTGGATGATGGGGTTGACGGTGGTGGGGAATCCGGCGGCGACGGTGATGACCTCGTCGCCGGGGCGCAGGGCGCGGTCCTCCAGGAGGTGGGAGGTGAGCGCGGTCATGGCGAGGAGGTTGGCGGAGGAGCCGGAGTTGGTGAGGTGGGCCTTGCGGTGTTTGAGGGCGCGGGCGAAGCGTGATTCGAAGCGGCGGGAGCTGGGGCCGGCGGCGATGCGCATGTCGAGGGCGGCTTCGACGAGGGCGGTGCGGTCGTGTTCGTCCAGGACGGCTCCGGCGGGCCAGATTTCGGTGGTGCCGGGGACGAAGGGCTTGTCGGAGCGGGTGTCCAGGTGGAATTTGACGGTCTCGTCGAGAATGAGTCCTTTGTGGACGTTCATGACGGGGTCCCTTCCCGGTGCAGGGGTGCGGAGTGGTCGCTGCTGGGGTGTTTGGCCGCTTTCCACCAGCCGGGGTTGTCGCGGTACCAGGCGACGGTGCCGGCGAGGCCCTGTTCGAAGGGGATGCGGGGGGCGTAGCCGAGTTCTTCGCGGATCTTGGTCTCGTCCAGGGCGTAGCGCAGGTCGTGTCCCTTGCGGTCGGCGACCTTGCGGATCATGGAGGTGTCGGCGCCGCAGAGGTCGAGGAGGCGTTCGGTGATGTGGCGGTTGGTCTGTTCGTTGCCGCCGCCGATGTTGTAGATCTCGCCGGGGCGTCCGCCGTCGAGGACGAGGGCGAGGGCGCGGCAGTGGTCGTCGACGTGGAGCCATTCGCGGATGTTGGCGCCGTCGCCGTAGAGGGGGACGGGGCGGCCCTCGAGGAGGTTGGTGACGAAGAGGGGGATGAGTTTCTCGGGGTGCTGGTGGGGGCCGTAGTTGTTGGAGCAGCGGGTGATGGAGACGTTGAGGCCGTGGGTGCGCCAGTAGGCGCGGGCGATGAGGTCGGAGGAGGCTTTGGAGGCGGCGTAGGGCGAGTTGGGGGCCAGGGGCCATTCCTCGGTCCAGGAGCCGTGGGTGATGGAGCCGTAGACCTCGTCGGTGGAGACGTGGAGGAAGCGGTTGACGCCGGTGGCGAGGCAGGCGTCGAGGAGGATCTGGGTGCCGGCGACGTTGGTGGTGATGAAGGGGGTCGCGGAGGCGAGGGAGCGGTCGACGTGGGATTCGGCGGCGAAGTGGACGACGGCGTCGTGGCCGGGCAGGAGGGTGTGCAGGAGTTCGGGGTCGCAGATGTCGCCGCGGACGAAGGTGAGGCGGGGGTCGCGGGCGGGGAGGTTGTCGCGGTTGCCGGCGTAGGTGAGTTTGTCCAGGACGGTGACGGTGGTGGTGTCGTGGCCGGGGTAGCCGCCGTCGAGGAGGGTGCGGACGAAGTGGGAGCCGATGAATCCGGCTCCGCCGGTGACGAGCAGCCTCATGCCGCCGCCTCGGTGCGCGTCCGGTCGGTGACCTGCTGCGTCATGGTGTGTCTCCCTTGGGTGGCGTTGGACGGTGACAAGGGTGGTCGGGGTCAGGCGGTGTGGGTGGTGCGCCAGGTGCGGGGGGTGCGGGCGGGGCGGCGGGCGGTGGTGAGGGCGGGTCCGCCGCCGGTGGTGCCGCCGTGTTCGCTGATGAGGGCGGCGGCGCGGGCGAGGGCGGCGGTGGTCAGGGCGGTGAGCCGGTCGGTGTCGGGGCCGGGCCGTCCGGTGCCGGGGTGGTCCGCGCCGGGGTGGTCCGTTTCGGGCCGGGCGGGGCCGGGGTCGGGCCGGGCGGGGTGCGGGGGCGGGTCCACGGGCTGCTCCTGGGGCGGGCGGGGGTGCGGGAAGGTTTCTTCCCGGCCGGGGGCGGGGTCAGAGGGAGGCGCCGGCGAGGGCGTTGACGGCCAGGGCGCGGCGGCGGGCGGTGTGGGTGGCGTGGACGCGGGCGCCGGGGAGGATGGCGCGGATGAGGGTGCCCAGGACGCGGCCGGGGCCGACCTCGACGTAGCGTTCGGTGCCGGCGGCGGCGAGGGTTTCGACGGTCTCGGTCCAGCGGACGGGGCTGGTGAGCTGGGAGCGCAGGGCGACGACGGCTTCGGCGGCGGTGGTGACGCGGCCGCCGGTGACGCTGGAGACGAGGGGGATGCCGGGGTTGCGGAATTCGGTGGCGATGAGGGCTTCGGTGAATTCGGCCTCGACCTCGCGCAGGAGGCTGGAGTGGAAGGGGCCGCCGGTGTGGAGGCGGACGGTTCTGGCTCCGGCGGCGCGGGCGGCGCGGGCGGTGTGGGCGACGGCGGCGCGTTCGCCGGAGACGACGGTCTGGCGGGGTTCGTTGTCGCCGGTGATCTCGGCGAGGGCGCCGGTGGCGGTGACGGCGGCGGCGACGAGGGCGCTGATGTCGGTGCGGGGCAGGCCGATGACGGCGACGGTGTCGTTGCGGACGCGGTCGCCGACGGTGGCGACGAGTTCGCCGCGGAGTCTGACCAGCCACAGGGCCTCGGTCCATTCCAGGACTCCGGAGGCGACGAGGGCGGCGTACTCCCCCAGGCTGTGGCCGGCGACGGCGTCGGGCCGGAGTCCTTCGGCGCGCAGGGCGTCGAGGATGACGAGGCTGTTGAGGAAGACGGCCGGCTGGTGGACGGCGGGGTCCTCGAAGTCGCGGGGGGTGCCGTGGGCGCAGAGCCGGGACAGGGGTATGCCGAGCAGGTCGTCGGCGGTGCGGTAGTAGGTGGCGGTGAGGTCGGGCCGCCGGGCGAGCAGTTCGAGGTCCATGCCGGACCGCTGGGATCCCTGCCCGGGGAAGACGAAGGCGGTGAGGGTCATCGGGTCACGTCCTTGAGTCACGGTCTGCTGGCGGTTCCGTTCCGGCGGCCGGGCCGGGGCGGGTGCCGGGCGCGCCGCACACCGCTGAGCCGGTCAGGAGCCAGGCGGCGGGGGCCCAGCGGACGTCGACCGCGGTGAGGGCGGTTCCGCGGACGGCGACGGCGGCGGCGTGGCCGCCTTCCGCGGGGATGCCGGCCATGGTCCAGCCCGCGGGGTGGCGGGTGTCGTCGGTGCCGAGGTAGTCCTGGGCCGGGGAGCGGCTCAACCCTGTCCCCAGGCCCTTGAGGAACGCTTCCTTGCGCGTCCAGATCCGGCCGAAGAGGTGGCGGCGTTCGTCCTCGGGGGCGGCGGCGAGTTCGCTCTGTTCGTCGGGGTGGAGCGCGTTGGAGCAGACGTCGACGGTCTCGGCGCCGGGGAGTTTCTCGATGTCGACGCCGAGGGGGACGGTGCCGACGCCGATGAGGGCGAGTCCGCCGCTGTGGGAGAGGGAGAAGTGCAGGGGCGGGGGCGGGGGTGCGAGGGCGGGGCGGCCGTGGGGTTCGCCGCAGCCGGGGCAGGGTTCGCGCATGAATTCGACGCCGCCGGGGGTGGTGGCGGTGTAGGCGCCGAGGATGCGGCGCAGGGCGATGTGGGCGGCCGCGTACAGGAGTCCGTCGGCGGGGCGGATGAAGGCGGCGGTGCGGGTGCGTTCGGCGTCGTCGAGGTCGGCGGTGGCGAGGGCCTCGGCGTCGGCTCCGGCGGGGCGGCGGATGATCCACAGGTCGACGCGGTGGGGGCTGAGGGTGAAGTCGGGCCGGGGCAGGTCCTGGTGGCGGACCACCGGGCGTGCGGAGGGCAGGAGGGTCGCGGTGGTCATGCCGGTACGGGCGATCCGTGGCGGTGGCCGGTGCCGGAGGGGCCGAGCTGGCCGGCGAGGCAGTCGATGAGTTCCTGGGCGCTGTTGGCGAGGAGGAGGCGCTGGAGGTTGACGTCGACGCCGAGGGCGGCCTCCATGCGGTACTGGAGTTCGATTCCGGAGATCGAGCCGATGCCGAGGCAGCCCATGGGGCGGCCGGTGGTGTCGACGAGGTCGGGGGTGATGCCGAGGATGCGGCCGAGTTCGGCGCGGACGTAGCGGTCGAGGATGCGGGTGCGTTCGGGCAGGTCGACGGCGGCGAGTACGGCGAGGTCGGGGGTGTGGATGCGGACGGTGCCGGAGTCGGTCTCGTAGGTCTGGGAGAGCTGTTGTGTGGTCATGGTGTCGGTGCTTTCCGTTCGGGGCGGGCCCGGTGGCCCGGGCGGTGCGGGGCCGCTCCCCCGCCGTGCCCGGGGCGCCGGGGAGTACGGGAGAGGGGCTCCGCGGGCGGGTCGGCCGCGCGGAGCCCCTGGTGGTGCGCCGGGGTGGGGCCGGGTGGGGCTAGGCGTCGATGAGGGCCCGGAGGCTCGCGTTGATGGCGGCGACCAGGGTCCGCGGGGTGCGGTTGTCGGTGAAGACGTCGTCGTCCAGGGTGATGGCGAACTCGCGCTCGATGCGGCCGCCGGTCTCCAGCAGGGCCAGTGATTCGTAGCCCATCTCCTCGAAGTCGGTGTCGAGGATGTCGCCGTCGAGGTCGACGCTCTCGTCGGCGCCGGCGCCCTCCAGGAGGATGCGCTTGAGGTCGTCGATGGTGAATTCCTGCTTGGACAAGGTGGTTCCTTTCCTTGGGTTGCCGCACGTGTGGGTGACAGGGGTGCGGGGGCACGGGGTGCGCGGGGCCGCCGCGGCGGGCCCGGGCGGGGTGCGGGAGAGGTCAGGAGGTGCTGCGGATGAGGACGGCGGAGTTGAAGCCGCCGTGGCCGCGGGCGAGGACGAGGGCGGTGTCGACGCAGGCGGTCCGCGGGGTGGTGGTGACCAGGTCGAGGGCGTAGTGGGGTGAGGTCTCGACGTTGGTGGTGGGCGGGATGAGGCCCTCGCGCATGGCGAGGACGGCGGTGACGACGTCCACGGGCGCGGAGCCGGCGGCGAGGCGGCCGGTCATGGTCTTGGGGGCGGTGACGGGGACGCCGCGGGGGCCGAAGACGGCGGTGATGGCGTCGGCTTCCTCGCGGTCGAGGCGGGGGGTGCCGGCGGCGTCGGCGAAGACGACGTCGACGTCGCCGGGCCGGCAGGCGGCGTCGGCGAGGGCGAGTTCGAGGGCGCGGCGCAGGCCGGGTTCGCGGCCGGTGCCGGGGCGGGGGTCCATGGTGGCGGCGCAGCCGGCGATTTCGCCGTGGATGGTGGCGGCGCCGCGGGCGCGGGCGCTGTGTTCGTCCTCGAGGATGAGCAGGGCTCCGCCTTCGCCGGGGATGTAGCCGCGGGCGCGGTCGTCGAAGGGGAGGTAGGCGGTGGCGGGGTCGGTGGCGGTGGACATGAGTCCGGTGGAGAGCTGGGCGGCCCAGCCCCAGGGGCACAGGGAGGCGTCGACGCCGCCGGTGAGGACGAGGCGGGTGCCGGCGCGGATGCGGCGGCGGGCGTGGGCGATGGCGTCGAGGCCGCCGGCGTGGTCGGTGACGAGGACGCCGGCGGGGCCGCGGGTGTTGTTGCGGATGGAGAGCTGGCCGGTGGCGGCGGCGTGGAAGGTGGCGAAGGAGTGGTAGGCGCTGACGTGCCGGGGGCCCTGGGTGAAGAGTTTGCGCAGTTCGCGTTCGCTGAATTCGATGCCGCCGGTGGTGGCGGCGGTGACGACGCCCAGGGTGTGGGCGGGGAGGTCGCCGGGGGTGATGCCGGCGTCGGTGAAGGCGCGGTCGGCGGCGAGGAGGGCGAGCTGGGTGATGCGGTCGGTCTGGGGGATGAGGCGGCCGGGGAGGTGGTCGGCGGGGTCGAAGCCGCGGATCTCGCCGGCGAGGGGGGCGGTGTGGCCGCCGGGGTCGAAGCGGGTGAGGGGGCCGATGGTGTTGGTGCCGACGCGGGTGGCGGCCCAGAAGTCGTCGATGCCGAGCCCGTTGGGGGTGGCGACGCCGATTCCGGTGACGAGGGTCCTGGTCATTCCGGGCTCCTGTCGGGGCGGGCCAGGACCATGGCGCTCTGGAAGCCGCCGAAGCCGCTGCCCACGGTCAGCACCGTGTCGGTGCGGTGTGCGCGGGCGGTGAGGGGGACGTAGTCGAGGTCGCATTCGGGATCAGGGGTGTGGAGGTTGGCGGTGGGGGGGACGGTGTGGTGTTCCATGGCCAGGAGGCAGGCGGCGATCTCGATGGAGCCGATGGCGCCGAGGGAGTGGCCGATCATGGATTTGACGGAGCTGACGGGGGTGGTGCGGGCGTGGTGGCCGAGGGCGAGTTTGAGGGCGGTGGTCTCGTGGCGGTCGTTCTGTTTGGTGCCGGAGCCGTGGGCGTTGATGTAGTGGAGGCCGGCGGGGGTGAGGCGGGCCTCGTCGAGGGCGGCGGTGACGGCCTGGGCCATTTCGGCGCCGTCGGGGCGCAGGCCGGTCATGTGGTGGGCGTTGCAGCGGGAGGCGTGGCCGGCGATCTCGGCGTAGATGCGGGCGCCGCGGCGGCGGGCGGAGCCGAGTTCCTCCAGGACGAACATGGCGGCGCCCTCGCCCAGGACGCAGCCGTTGCGGGTGATGTCGAAGGGGCGGGAGGCGGTGGCGGGGTCGTCGTTGCGGGGTGAGGTGGCTTTGATGGCGTCGAAGGAGGCGAGGACGGCGGGGGTGATGGGGGCGTCGGTGGCGCCGGTGATCATGATGTCGGCGGTGTTGTCGCGGATGAGGTCGGCGGCGTGGGCGACGGCGTCGAGGCCGGCGGTGCAGCCGGTGGAGATGAGGGCGGCGGGGCCTTCGGCGCCGGCGGTCCAGGCGATTTCGGCGGCCATGGAGCTGGGGACGGTGTGGGTGTGGAGGTGGGGCCCGGGTGTGGTGCCCGGGGTGGTGAGGGTGCGGTAGTGGGTGTCGAGGGAGGTGGCGGCGCCGGTGGCGGTGCCGAGGCTGACGCCGGTGCGGTGGGGGTCGGCGGGGGTGAGGTCGAGGCCGCTGTCGGCGAGGGCTTCGCGGGTGGTGACGACGGCGAACTGGGCGGCGCGGTCCAGGCGGCGGGTGTCGGGTTCGGTGAGGCCGTGGAGGCGGGGGTCGAAGTCGGCTTCGGCGGCGATGCGGGAGCGGAAGGCGGAGGCGTCGAAGAGGGTGATGCCGCGGGTGGCGGTGCGGCCCTCGCTCAGCAGGCTCCAGAAGGCCTTGGTGCCGATGCCGCCGGGCGCCAGCACGCCGACGCCTGTGATGACTACCCGGCGGGCCACGTGCGCCGTCCTCCTTGCGTGTTGGCGGGGTTCATCACTCCGAGGCCGTCCAGTCGTAGAAGCGGGTGGCCATGGCGTCGGCCGGGGAGCGCCAGGTGGCGGGGTCGTAGGGCTGGATGAAGGGCTGGAGTTCGTAGCTGATGCGCAGGAAGCGGGGGTCGTTGCGGGAGTCCTGGATGCGCCGGCCGCCGTCGTCCTGGGCGAAGTCCTGGAGGTGGAAGTAGAGGCCCTGGTAGGTGAAGAGGCGGCGGCGCAGGGTGCCCATGCGGTGGGGCATGTCGGTTTGGTCGAATGCGGCGAAGAGCTGGGCGACGTTGTCGCTGGAGCGGCTGTCCATGCGGGCGACGATCAGGTTGCTGTGCATGTGTGTCTGCTCTCTGCGGGTTCGGGGGCGGTCCGGCGGTCCGGGCGGGGGGGTTCAGGGTGCGGGTCGGGGGGCGGGGGGTGCGTAGAGGCGGATGAAGTCGGTGACGCCGTCGGCGATGAGGGTGTCGGTTTCGCGGCGGGTCAGGGGCAGCGCGCCGTGGAAGGTGCGCTGGACGACGCCGGAGGGGACCAGGAGGATGAAGCGTTCGGCGGCCTGGTCGGCGTCGGTGATGTCGAGGAGGCCCTGGTCGGCGACGTGGCGCAGGCGGCGGGCGAGGTGGCGGCGGGCTTGGCGGGGGCCGGCGGCCTGCCATTTCTCGACGGCTTCGACGGGCAGGCGGGTGACTTCGGCGCTGATGTGGCGGACGATCGCGAAGTGTTCGCGGAAGGCGTCCAGGGGGGCGAGCCAGGCGCGGCCGAGGGCGATGAGGTCGGCTTCGAGGTCGGTGACCTCGGTGAGGTGGCTGTCGGCGACGTGGGCGAGGGCGGCGGCGACGGCGGCGGTGGAGTCCAGGAGGACGCTGAGCAGGAGCTTTTCCTGGTCGGGGAAGTGGTCGCGGACGGTGCCGGGGGGCAGGGCGGCCTCGGCGGCTATGGCGTCGGCGGTGCAGTGGGTCCAGCCGTCGCGGGCCAGCAGGGTGCGGGCGGCGCGGACGATGGCGGGGCGCGCGGCCGCGGGGCGGGGGCGCTGGGTGAGGGTGTGGGGCGTGGCCATGGGGGGTCCTTGGGGAACGGGGAGGGTGGTGTGGGTCCGGCGGCGCGGGTGCGGGGCGGGGCGGGCGCGTTCGGACCGCGGGGGCCCGGGGCCGGGGCGGCCGGGCGGGGGCGGTGCGGTGCGGGAGGTGCGGTGCGCGGCGGTGGGGCGGCGGTCGCGGGAGCGGCCGGGCGGGGCGCGGGGGCCGGGGGCCGGGGGTGCCGGGGTGGTGCGGCGGCCGGGTGCCGGGGCGCGGCGGTGGGGCGTACGGGGCGCGGCGTACGGGAACTCCTGCCCCGCTCCCCCGGGCTGCCGGGTGGTCTGTCCGTCCGGCGGTCCGGTTCCGCGGCGCGCGGCGGCCCCGGGGCTCTCGCGGCTCTCCCGGTGGCCGGCTCTGCGGGCGGGCGGGAGGGGCGGTACGGGGCGGGGGCGCGCGGCAGGGCGGGGGCGGGGGTGTCCGGGGAGGCGGCCGGGGCCGCCGGGGGGGGTTCCGGGGACAGCGCACCGGATCGTGGTTTCCAGGTTCTTCGCCCCCGGTGCGGCGATCAATGGCGCCGGTTTCAGGGTTCGGTCAGGTTTGACAAGGGCCTGTCCGTTTCCTCACCGGGCCGCCAAGGCGGTGTCAAGTACCGGTCAGGAGGGGGGTTCGGGGGCGGGAGCGGGGGCGGGGGTGTCGGGGCGGGGGGCGGCGCGGCGGGTGAAGCAGGCGCGGACGTCGCTCTCGCTGTAGTAGGCGCGGCCGGCGCGGGTGTGGCGGCGCCAGCGTTCCTGGCTGGCGAGGCGGTAGACGGTGCCGGGCGGGGTGTTCCAGAGGCGGGAGATGTCGGCGGCGGTGAGCCAGCGTTCGGCGGGGGCGGTGCCGGCGGGGTGGGCGCTCTGGTCCATGCGGTGGCTCAGGGCGCTCCACTGGTCGGTGGTCCAGCGGTGGCCGGGGTCGGCGTCGCAGGCGATCTCGGGGTTGGCGGGGCGTTCGCGGGTGCGCAGTTCGAGGGTGAGGGCTCCGGTGCAGCGGGGCTGGGGGCAGGTGCCCAGGCGGATGCTGCGGGCGGGGTCGGGGAAGGCGGCGCGCTGTCCGGCGGTGACGAGGCGGGCTATCTCGTGGGTGGCCTCGGCGGCGGCGGAGTGGGCGGCGAGCCAGTCGGTGTTGCGGCGCAGGAAGGCGGTGAGGCCGTCGATGGTGCGGGGCGGGGAGGTGAGGCGGCGCTGCTGGGCGACGAGTCCGCTCCAGGATCCGAGGACGGAGATCATGCGGGTGCGGGCGTCGGCGGCGGCGGCGTTGAAGGGCAGGCCGGGGAGTTCGCCGCCGGTGGTGCGTTCGCGCAGGCTGCCCGGGGCCCGGCCGCCGAGCATGCGTCCGCATTCGCGGTAGAGGTGGGCCAGTTCGGCCAGGGCGGCGTCGAGGCGGTCGCGGCAGGGGTGGCACAGGAGGCTGCCGGGGGCCGGGCGGCGGGGGGCGCGGCCGTCGGTCCGTCCGCTGCGGCAGTCCTCGCCGTGGCACGGCGCCGTCGTCGTCATTCCTGCTTCCCTCGGTGCGGCGCGGTGCGCGGGTGGCGGGCGGGGGGCGGCTGTCGCGCGGGGCGGGGGGCGGGTGGTCAGCCCTGGCCGAAGCGGAATCCGACGCCGCGGACGGTGATGATCCAGTGGGCGCCGATCTTGTTGCGCAGGGTGGAGACGTGGGTGTCGACGGTGCGGCGGGACCAGGAGTCGCCCCAGACCTGCTGCATGAGGAGTTTGCGGGGGATGACGGTGTCGGGGTGGGAGGCGAGGAGGTGGAGCATGTCGAACTCCTTGCGGGTGGTTTCGACCTGGCGGCCGTCGAGGGTGACCTCGCGGGTGCCGGCGTCGATCCGCAGGGGTCCGCAGGTGATGGCGGTGGCGGCGGGGCGGGGCGGGCGCACGCGGCGCATGACGGCTTCCATGCGGGCCATCAGTTCGCGGAAGCCGTAGGGCTTGGCGAGGTAGTCGTCGGCTCCGGCCTGGAGGCCGAGGACGCGGTCGAGTTCGCTGCCGCGGGCGGTGACGGCGATGACGGGGGTCTGGCCGGCGGCGCGGATGCGGCGGCAGACCTCCAGGCCGTCCAGGTCGGGGAGTTCGAGGTCGAGGAGGACGAGGTCGGCTTCCGGGTAGGTGCGCAGGGCCTCGCTGCCGGTGGCGACGATGTCGACCTCGTGGCCGTGGCGGCGCAGTCCGCGGGCCAGGGTCTCGGCCTCGCGGGCGCTGGATTCGACGATCAGGACGCGCCATAACGCGGAGGCGGGTGCGGAGGGGCCGCCCGCGGCCGGCGGGGCCGGTGCGGGGGCGGTCTGCTGGGCGCTCGTCCCGGCGGATGCGCGGGGTTCCAGCACGGCGGTCGGACGCTGGTTCATCTGTCCCCCTACTTCAAGCTCAGTTGCGCCAACGTCAGCAAATATATAAACCGCCCCGTCGGTTTGTCAAAGGGTTACGGGGAGCACGCGGCCCGGGCAAGTCCGTCGGCCAGAGGGGTCAAATCCGGACACCAAACGCGTTAATACCGGGTGAAGGTGCTGATGGGACGGGTGTGCGGGGCGGGGCGGCGGGGCCCCGGCGGGCGAAGGGACATGTTCCCGATGGCAGCCATAAGAAACCAGATGGTCTACTTCTTTTGCGGCCGGGGCACGGCGGCGGGTACGGGAGCGGGTACGGGAGCGGACGCCCGGGCCGCCCCGCGGGCGGGCGGCGGGCTCACCGGGCGGCCGGGACGGCGGCGGGGCGGCGGGTACGGGTGGCCGCGGCGCCGGGGCCGGGGCCGGCGAGGGTGCACAGGAAGACCGGGGCGCCGCCCTGGTGGCCGGTGACGCGGACGACGCGGGCGCCGCCGGGGGCGGGCATGGCGGCGGCCTGGAGGACGCAGGGGGTGTCGAACTCGGCGTAGCGGTGGAAGGAGACGGCGCCGCGCTGGGGCAGGAAGGGGTCGGGGCCGGCGGCGGCGCAGGCGGCCTGGCGGGCGGCCTCCAGCAGGAGCATGCCGGGGATGTGGTCGCCGGGGCGCTGGAAGAGGGTGGGGTGGCGGGTGTCGGCGAGCAGTTCCCAGGTGCCGGCCCGGCCGGCGGGGGTGAGCAGGACGTCGGCGGGGCGGGTGCGGCCGGCGAGGGCGGCGCGCACGGGCGGGGCGGCGGGGTGGTGGGAGACGGGTGCGGTGTGCGGGCCGCGCAGCCGGCGGTAGACCTGGGGGGCGGTGATGCGGCAGAGGCCGGTGCCGGTGGCGGCGACGGCGCCGCCGCGGCGCACGGTCCACTGAACGAGGAGCTGGGAGAGGTGGCCGCCGCGGTATTTCAGCTCCGGGAAGACCAGCTCGACCTCGGCACCGTCGGCGTCGTCGGCGTCGGCGGCGCCGGGGCCGGGGCCGTTTCCGGGGGCGAGGTGGCGGGGGTGGCAGGCGTAGTCGATGCCGGTGAGCAGGAAGTGGTGGCCGAGGGGGACGCCGAAGGCGGCGTGCAGGACGGCCATGGCGGACTGGCGCATGGTCTCCACGATCAGCAGCGGGTCGTGGACGCGGCCGCCGAGGGGGGTGAAGAAGGGGTGCTCCCGCGGCCAGGCGGCCCGGACCAGGAAGCGGTTCGGGCCGAGCGCCGTCCAGCCGGTCGCGAAGGCGTCCTGTGCCCGGGCCCGGTGGCACTGCCGCGGGGACAGCGGGGCCATGGCCCCGCCGGGGGGACGGAAGTCGAACGAGCGGTCGGCAAAGGCCATGTGCTGCTTGCCCCCCTGGGATCGGTCACCTCTGGCACCTGTCGAAACATAAAGATACAGACTTCCCGGTTTTTTGGCACGGCTCAAGCGGTCCGTGCGGGGCCGGGCGGGGGAAGCCCGGGGATTGCCGGTCTCCGCCCCAATTGAGGGGGGTCATACGGTTCTTGGGCAGGGCCGGGGGTGCGCGGGGCCGGGGGTGCCGGGGGCGGGGCGCACGGGAACGGGGCGCGTGCCGACCTGTACAGGGGACCCTGGGCGCTGGACAATACCAACGCGACGGTTTAATAAGGGGACGTGATCTGGCACAGGAGCTATCCGTGATCAAACAGGAACGCGCTGTCCGTACCCGCCGTGCGCTGATCGAGTCGGCGGCGGAGGCTTTCGGCGTGCGCGGCTACACCGAGGCGACGCTGCACATGATCAGCGCCGGGGCGGGGGTGAGCACGGGCGCGCTGCACTTCCACTTCGAGAACAAGGCGGCGGTGGCGGCGGCGGTGGAGCGGACCGCGGCGCGGGCGCTGCGCGCGGCGGCGTGCGCGGTGTACGCGGAGCGGTCCTCGGCGCTCCAGGCGCTGGCCGACGCCTCGCACGTGCTGGCGCGGGCGCTGGCGCGGGACGCGGTGGTGCGGGCGGGGCTGCAGCTGGGGCGGGAGGCGACCTATGCCCCGGAGTTCGATCTGCGCGGGGAGTGGCACCGGTATGTGCTGCGGCTGCTGGGTGAGGCGGAGGGGGAGGGCGCGCTGCTGCCGGGGCTGTGCCGGGGGCACGCGGCGGCGATGGTGGTGGCGACGACGATCGGGTTCGAGGCGCTGGGGCAGCACGACCGGACGTGGATCTCGCGGCGGATGGTGACCGGGTTCTGGGAGCTGACGCTGCCGTGTCTGGCCACTCCCGAGGCGCTGCGGGGGCTGGATCCGGCGGGCCGGCACGCGGCGGCGGGCGCGGCGGAGTGCGGCGCGGCGGCGGGCCCGGTGGCGGGGGGCGGGGCGGTGGCGGCGGTGCTGCCCGGTCCCGGGGCGGCGGGGCGCGCGGAGCCGGCGGGGCGGGGTCCGCGGGGGTGAGGCGGCGGGTGCGGGGCCGGGGTGTCCGGTCCCCCGCCGGGCCCGGGGGAAACCGTCGCTGCGGTTTGGCCGGGGTGCGGGCGGGGGCGGGGTGCGGGGCGGGTGGTGCGGGGGTCAGGTGAGGGCGGGGGCGGGTTCCGCTTGCAGGGCGGCGATCTCGGCGGCGACGCGGGTGCCGCGGTCGTGGGAGATGTCGAGGCGGGCGAGGACGGCGGGGGTGGCGATGCTCGGGTACATGTGCTGGTAGAGCTGGGAGACCCGGGCCTCGATGTCGCCGCGGCCGGTGAGGGTCTGGGAGACGATCTGCACCCCGGTCCAGCCGGCGCACAGGGCCCAGGCGGTCTCGGCGGGGTCGACGTGGGAGAGGACCTCGCCCTGTTCGCGGGCCTGGACGAGGAGTTCCTCGACGAGTTTGATCCAGCCGGGGATGGATCCGCCGCCGAAGGTGTCGCGCATGTCGGGGCCCAGGGAGAGCCGGGCGCCGGCGCTGAGCATCGGCTCGTGTTTCATGCGGTGGGCCAGGAGGAGTCCCATGTCGATGAGTTCCTGGAGCCTGCTCTCGCGGGGCGGGACGCCGCCCTCGGCGAACTGCTCGTCGAGGACTCCCCGGGCGAGCATCTGCTTGGAGGAGAAGTGGAAGTAGAGGGCGCCCTTGGTGACGCCGGCGCGGTCCAGGATCTCCGCGATGGTGGCGGCCTCGTAGCCGCGTTCGTCGAACACGGCGGCGGCCGCTTCCAGGATGGCGCGACGCGTGCGCACTGCACGCTCCTGCTGGGCCATGGGGCCTCCGTTTGTCGACAGCGGACTGCCCGGCGATCCCCTAATGGATCATGAGCATTCCAAAAATCAACCAGAAGGTCCGTATTTTAGCAAGGGCTCGCGGTCCGGGGAGGGCGGATCCGTCCGTCCCCGGGCGGGTGCGGGGGCCCGGCGGGCGGTGCGGACCGGCTCTCCCGGCGGGTCCGTTCCGGGGGCCGGGCGGGGGCGGTGCAGGTCAGCGGCGTACGGGGGCGGTTTCGGGACGGCCGGACGGGTGTTCGGCCCTCCTGGCGTGAAAGTGCCCCGTCCGGTGGGAGGTTGGCCGGGAAGTGAACCGCCCGGATGGTTTTCGCCGGGGGTGGTGCGGGGTGCGGGAAGGGCCCGGGGCGGGTGCGGGGGCGGTGCTACCGTCGTGCGGCATGAGTTCGGTCAGCGGTCTGCTCGCGGGGAAGTCGGTTCTGATCACGGGTGCCAGTGCGGGGATCGGCGCCGCGGCGGCGCGGGTGTTCTGCCGTGAGGGTGCGGCGGTGACGCTGGTGGCGCGGCGGGAGGCGGAGCTGGCCGCGCTGGCCGCCGAGCTGGCGGCGGCGGGGCACCGGGCGCGGTACGCGGTGGCGGATGTGAGCCGGGCCGCGGACGCGGCGCGTGCGGTGGCGGTGGCGGTGCGGGAGTTCGGGCGGCTGGACGCGGCGTTCAACAACGCGGGGGTGTCGGTGCCCGCGGAGCCGATGCACCTGATGGACGACGCGGCGTACGACACGGTGATGGACACCAATGTGCGCGGGGTGTGGAACTGCATGCGGTACGAGGTGGCCGCGATGCTGGAGGGCGGCGGCGGGGGGTCGATCGTGAACAACAGCAGTACCGCGGGGCTGGTGGCGACGGTGGCGTGTTCCCCGTACATCGCGTCCAAGCACGCCGTGATCGGGCTGACGCGGGCGGCGGCCAATGAGTACGGGCCGGCGGGGATCCGGGTCAACGCGCTGGCGACCGGCGGGACCCGCAGCGACATGCTCGCCGGGTGGCTGGCCGGGGATCATCCGGCGCGGGAGGAGGCGATGGCGGGCAAGGCGATGCTGCGCCGGCTCGCGGAGGCGCGGGAGATCGCGGAGGCGGCGGCGTGGCTGTGCAGTGACCGGTCCTCCTATGTCACGGGTGCGGCCGTGCCGGTGGAGGGCGGGCGGCTCTCCCGCTGACCGCGCGGCGGCCGGGGGCCGGCGGGGGCGGGGTGCCGGGGCCGGGGTGCCGGCGGGGGCGGGGGCGGGGTGGTGTTCCGGGCGGTCGCGGGGGGTGTTCCCGGGGCGGGGGTCCGTTCGCGGCGGGGGGGGGTCCGTTCGCTGCGGGGGGGGTGCGGGGGCGGGGGGTCCGTTCGCTGCGGGGGGTGTGCGGGGGCGGTTCAGGCGGTGCAGGCGGGGAGGCCGCCGTGGAAGTCGACCATCTGGGAGAAGAGTTCGGCGATGTCCAGGGGGTGGCCGGGGGGTGCGCCGTGGGCTTCGGCGTAGGCGCGGTGGAGGTTGGGGACGAGGCGTTCGCTGTCGAGGAGGTGGGCGAAGGGGCCGGGTCCGGCCTCGCGGGCGGTCTGCAGGGGGGTGAGTCCGGCGGCGATGCCGTCGGCGGCGAGGCGGCGGATGTGGTGGAGGTAGTCGGCGGTGGTGTCGAGGAGTTCGGGGCCGCCGACGGGTCCGTGGCCGGAGACGACGACGGCGGGGTCGAGGGCGCGGAGGCGGTCGATGACGGCGAGGGAGCCGGTGACGGAGCCGGTGAGGCAGAAGGGGGTGGTGCCGGACATGACGACGTCGCCGGTGAACAGGACGCGCTGGCGCGGGAGCCAGACGACGGTGTCGTTGGTGGTGTGGGCGGTGCCCAGGTGCATGAGGTGGGCGGGGGTGTCGCCGAGGTGGAGGGTGATGGGGTCGCGGAAGGTGAGGGAGGGGAGTTCGACGCCGACGTCGCCCCAGTGGACCTGGGGCCACAGGCCGGTGAGGTGGAGTCCGGCGAGGTCCATCTCGGCGCGGGTGGCCTCGTGGGCGATGATGACGGCGTCATCGGCGAAGAGGCGGTTGCCGAAGGTGTGGTCGCCGTGGGGGTGGGTGTTGACGACGTAGCGCGGGGGGTGGGGGGTGACGCGGGCGATGGCGTCGGCGAGGGCGCGGGTGCGCGTCTCGGTGGCGGCGGTGTCGATGAGGGCGGGCCGGCCGCCGGTGGTGACGAGGCCGGCGTTGTTGAGGCACCAGCCGCCGTCGGGCTGGATGTAGGCGTGGACGCCGTCGGCGATCTCGGTGAGGTGTGCGGGTGCGTGGGGCTGGTGGGTCACGTGCTGGCTCCCGGTGCGGTATGGGCCGGCCCGGGGCCTCTCTTCCGGGTCCTGCCGGGGTTCGCGTGTCCGCCGCGGCTGCCGCCGGGGGTGTCCCCGGGCGCCGGGCGCCGCCGCGTTGCCGCCGGTCGCCGGTCGCCGGTCGCCGGTGGTCCGCGGTGGCCGGTTCCTGCGCCTCGCGGGTCCGCGGGGCCGGGCCCCGTTCGCTGTCCCGGGCCGGCCGGAAAGAAAGACCCCGGGGGTCAGGGGGTGAGGGCGGGGGTGAGGGCGGGGCTGGTGAAGAGGCGGTTGTAGTAGACGAGGGGTTCGGCGCCGCCGGCCTGGACGGATTCGACGCGGCCGATGAGGATGCTGTGGTCGCCGCCGTCGAGGACGTCGTGGAGGGTGCAGGCGATGCGGGCGGTGGCGTCGGGGAGGCCGGGGAGGCCGAGTTCGCAGGGTTCCATGGGGCTGTTGGTGAATTTGTCGTGGCCGGAGCGGGCGAAGGCGGCGGCGACGGGGGCGTGGCGGGAGGCGAGGACGTTGACGAGGAAGCGGTCGGTGGTGGTGAAGGCGTCGTGGCAGGAGGCGGTTTTGGCGGGGCAGACCAGGACGAGGGGCGGGGTGAGGGAGAGGGAGCTGAAGGAGCTGGCGGTGAAGCCCCAGCGCTGTCCGGTGCTGTCGAGGGTGGTGACGATGGTGACGGGGGTGGGGACGTGGGCCATGGTGCGGGCGAAGTCGGCGGGGTCGATGGCGGGCAACGGTCCTCCTGGCTCTGGGACGTGTGGTGCGGTGCCCGCCCCCGGGGGGGGCGCGGCCGGGGGCGGTGGCCGGTGTCCGGGGGCGGGTGGTGCGGGTGTCCGGGGCGGGGCCGGGCGGGCGGTGTCCGCGGGGTGCCGCGGCGCGGGGGTGCGGGCGGGTGCGGGTGCGGTGCGGGGTGGGGGGTCAGGGGGCGCGGACGATCATGGCGGCGTTGAAGCCGCCGCGGCCGCGGGCCAGGACGAGGGCGGTGCGCAGGCGGGCGGGGCGGCGGAGCCGGCGGACGAGGTCGATGGGGCAGTCGGCGGCGGGGCCGGCGGTGTTGACGGTGGGGGGGATGACCTGGTCGCGGATGGCGAGGAGGGCGGCGGCGACGTCGAGGGGCGCGCCGCCGGCGGCGAGGCGGCCGGTCATGGTCTTGGGGGCGGTGACGGGCACGGCGCGGGGGCCGAAGACGGCGGTGATGGCGTCGGCCTCGGCGCGGTCCAGGTCGCGGGTGCCGGCGGCGTCGGCGAAGACGGCGTCGATGTCGCCGGGTTCGGCGCCGGCGTCGGCGAGGGCGAGGCGGGCGGCGTCGGCGAGGCGGGGGGTGGCGCGGGCGTGGGGGGGTGCGTCGAAGGTGGCGGCGTAGCCGGCGATGGTGCCGTAGCTGGTGGCTCCGCGGGCGCGGGCGCGGGCTTCGTCCTCGACGATGAGGAGGGCTCCGCCCTCGCCGTTGACGTGGCCGCGGGCGCGGTCGTCGAAGGGGAGGTAGGCCCGGTCGGGGTCGGTGGCGGTGGAGAGGTCGCCGGTGGCGAGGTGGGCGGCCCAGCCCCATGGGCAGAGGGAGGAGTCGACGCCGCCGGTGACCAGGAGCTGGATGCCTTTGCGGAGCTGGCGGCGGGCGGCGGCGATGGCGTCGAGTCCGCCGGCCTGTTCGGTGACGATGACGCCGCTGGGGCCGCGGAGGCCGTTCTTGATGGAGATCTGGCCGGTGTTGACGGCGTAGAACCAGGCGAAGGACTGGTAGGCGCTGACGTACTGGCCGCCTTTGCTCCACAGGGCCTGGAGTTCGCGCTGGCCGAATTCGAAGCCGCCGGCGGAGCTGGCGGTGATGACGCCGGCGGCGTAGGGGGGCAGGGCGGCGGTGTCGATGCCGGCGTCGGCGAGGGCTTCGTCGGCGGCGGTGAGGGCGAGGCGGGTCATGTGGTCGGTCTGGGGCAGGAGGCGGCTGGGGATGTGCTGGGCGGGGTCGAAGCCGGGGACCTCGCCGGCGAGGCGGGCGGGGTAGGAGGCGGGGTCGAAGCGGGTGAGGGGGCGGATGCCGGTGGTGCCGTTGAGGGTGTTGGCCCACCAGGTCTCGGTGCCCAGGCCGTTGGGGGCGGTGACGCCGATGCCGGTGACGGCGGGGACGCCGTTGCCGGGTGCGGCGGGCGCCGGTGCGGCGGCGGGGGCGGTGGTGGTGTGGGTGGCGGTGGTGGTCATGTGGGGTCTCCGGGGCGCGGGCGGGTGAGGATCATCGCGCTCTGGAAGCCGCCGAAGCCGCTGCCGACGCTGAGGACGGTGTCGGTGCGCTGTTCGCGGGCGGTGAGCGGGGTGTAGTCGAGGTCGCAGGCGGGGTCGGGGGTGTGGAGGTTGGCGGTGGGGGGGATGGTGTTGTGTTCGATGGCCAGGGCGCTGGCGGCGATTTCGAGGGAGCCGATGGCGCCGAGGGAGTGGCCGATCATGGATTTGATGGAGCTGATGGGGGTGGTGCGGGCGTGGTGGCCGAGGCTGCGTTTGAAGGCGGCGGTCTCGTGGCGGTCGTTCTGTTTGGTGCCGGATCCGTGGGCGTTGATGTAGTGGATGTCGGCGGGGGTGAGGCGGGCCTCGTCGAGGGCGACGGTGATGGCTTCGGCCATTTCGGTGCCGTCGGGGCGCAGGCCGGTCATGTGGTAGGCGTTGCAGCGGGAGGCGAAGCCGGCGATCTCGGCGTAGATGTGGGCGCCGCGGCGGCGGGCGGAGCCGAGTTCCTCCAGGACCAGGACGGCGGAGCCCTCGCCGAGGACGAAGCCGTTGCGGGAGGCGTCGAAGGGGCGGGAGGCGGTGGCGGGGTCGTCGTTGCGGGGTGAGGTGGCTTTGATGGCGTCGAAGCAGGCGACGGTGATGGGGGAGATGGGTGCTTCGGTGGCGCCGGCGATCATGATGTCGGCGCTGTTCTCGCGGATGAGCTCGACGGCGTGGCCGAGGGCGTCGAGGCCGGAGGTGCAGCCGGTGGAGACCATGGAGACGGGTCCCTGGGCGCCGGTGCGCCAGGCGACTTCGGCGGCCATGGAGCTGGGGACGAGGTAGTCGAAGAGGTGGGGGACGGCGAGGGTGTGGTCGACGTTCCAGGTGCTGCCGCCGCGGGAGACGGTGTTGTACTCGGTGTCCAGGCCCATGGTGCAGCCGACCGCGCTGCCGAGGGTGACGCCGGTGCGGGTGGGGGGTATTTCGGCGGGGGTGAGTCCGCTGTCGCGCAGGGCTTCGTCGGCGCTGACGGCGGCGAACTGGGCGGCGCGGTCGAGGCGGGCGGCCTCTTCGGGGGTGAAGCCGTGGGCGAGGGGGTTGAAGTCGGCTTCGGCGGCGATGCGGGAGCGGAAGGCGGAGGCGTCGAAGAGGGTGATGGCGCGGGTGGCGGTGCGGCCGGAGGTGAGCTGGGACCAGAACTCCTTGGTGCCCACTCCCCCGGGCGCGACGACGCCGATTCCGGTGATGACGACGCGTCGGCTCATGGGGTGTCCTTCACGGTTGAGTCCTTTGCGGGGCGGTCGGTTCAGCCCGGGGAGGCCGGTGCCGGGGAGGCGGTCCGGCCTGGGTTGGGTGGGTGCGCGGCGATCGGACGCGCCGCGTGCGGTGCGGTGGGGCGGTGTGCGGTGAGGCGGTGTGCGGTGCGGTGAGGCGGTGGGGCGGTGGAGGTGACGCGGTGAGGCGGTGGGGCGGTGCGGTGTGCGGTGCGGTGAGGCGGTGCGGGTGCGGCTCGCCGGGGTGTGCGGGCGGGCGGAGGCGGTGGACGCGGCGGTCCGGCGGGCGCGGGGCCGGGCGGGGCGGGCCGGGCGGGCGGGCGGGGCGGGGGTCAGGCGGCGGATTCGGTGCGGCGGCGGGCGACGGCGGCGCGCAGGCGGGCGGCGACGGTGGCCACGTCGGTGTCGCTGAGCCCGGGGTGCAGGGGCAGGCACAGGGTGCGGTCGGCGGCCCAGTCGGAGGCGGGGAGCTCGGGTCCGGTGTGGCCGTAGGCGGGGACCTTGTGGAGGGGGGCGTAGCGGAAGGTGGTGTAGATGCCGTCGGCGAGGAGGTCGGAGGCGACCTGGTCGCGGATGCGGGGGTCCATCTGGACCCAGTAGAAGTAGTGGGTGGAGGTGTGGCCGGCGGGCAGCGGCGGCGGGGTGAGGAGGGCTTCGGTGTCGGCGAGTTCGCGGTCGTAGAGGGCGACGATGTCGCGGCGGCGGGCGACGAGTTCGGGCAGGCGGCGCAGCTGGACGGCGCCGATGGCGGCGGTGAGGTCGTTGCCGATGACGCGGCGGCCGGGCTCGGGGATGTCGAGTTCCCACCAGCGGGCGGAGACCTTGGCATAGCCGAATCCGCTGGGCTGGGCGAGGCCGTGGTAGGCGAGGCGGCGCACCCGGGCGGCCTGGGCGGGGTCCTTGACGTAGATCATGCCGCCGTCGCCGGTGACGAGGACCTTCATGGCGTCGAAGCTCCACATGGCGAGGTCGCCGAAGGTGCCGGCGGCGCGGCCCCCGACGCGGGAGGCGACGGAGCAGGCGGCGTCCTCGATGAGGGTGACGCCGCGTTCGCGGCACAGTTCGGCGATGCGGATGATGTCGCCGGGGTGGCCGCCGTAGTGGAGGACGATGACGGCTCTGGTGTTCTCGGTGAGGGCGGCCTCGATGTCCTCGCGGGTGGGGTTGAGGGTGCGGGGGTCGACGTCGCAGAAGACGGGGCGGGCGCCGCTGGTGGCGATGGCGTTGGCGGCGGCGAGGAAGCTCGGGGAGGGCAGGACGACGTCGTCGCCGGCGGTGAGGCCGAGTGATTCGGTGGCGAGGAAGAGGCCGGAGGTGCCGGAGTTGAGGAAGACGACGTGTTCGGGGCCGACGCCGAGGTGTTCGGCGAAGGCCGCTTCGAAGGCCTGGGTGCGGGGTCCGTGGCCGAGCCAGCGGTCGTTGAACACCTGGGCCACCGCGTCGAGTTCCTCAGCTCCCACCTGGGGCTGAAAGAGATTGATCATAGCCGCCTCTCACGTCCGGATGTCGCGGTCGAGCTTGCGAACAGGCGCTCGACCATCGATCGAGGCCCGGTGGTGGCCCGGGCGGGGCGGCGGGAACGGTCCGGAACAGGTGCGGGGCGCGGGTGCGGGGCGGTGGGAGGGGGTGGTTCCAAGGCGCCTTCGAGTGTCTTTCCAGGGGGGAACAAAATCCTTCGCCTGCGATGCTGTCGAACTTTGCCGAGGAGACGGACATGTCGGATCAGGACAAGCGGGTCGCTCTGGTGACGGGGGCGACCAGTGGTATCGGGCTGGAGGTGGCCCGGGTCCTGGCCGCGTCGGGCCACCGGGTGTTCATCGGCGCGCGGGACGCGCAGAACGTGGAGCGGACGGTCAAGGAGCTGTCCGGTGAGGGGCTGGAGGTCGCCGGCGAGGCGCTGGACGTGCGCTCGGGGACGAGTGTGCGCGCGTGGGTGCTGGCGGCGGTCGGCCGGTTCGGCACGGTCGACGTGGTGGTGAACAACGCCGGCCGTTCCGGCGGCGGTGTCACCGCGGACCTCAGTGACGAGCTGTGGAACGACGTGATCGACACCAATCTGAACAGTGTCTTCCGGGTCACCCGTGAGGTGCTGACCACGGGCGGGATGCGGGGCAAGGACCGGGGCCGCATCATCAACATCGCCTCCACCGCGGGGAAGCAGGGTGTGGTGCTGGGTGCCCCGTACTCGGCGTCCAAGCACGGGGTGGTGGGGTTCACCAAGGCGCTGGGCAATGAGCTGGCGCCGACGGGGATCACGGTGAACGCGGTCTGCCCCGGATATGTGGAGACCCCGATGGCGCAGCGGGTGCGGCAGGGGTACGCGGCCGCGTACGACGCCACGGAGGAGGCGATCCTGGAGAAGTTCCGGGCCAAGATTCCGCTGGGCCGGTACTCGACACCGGAGGAGGTGGCCGGGCTGGTGGGCTATCTGGCGTCGGACACCGCCGCGTCGATCACCTCGCAGGCCCTGAACGTCTGCGGCGGCCTGGGGAACTTCTGACCCCGCCCGGCACCCGGCACCCGGCAGCGGGCAGCGGGCAGCGGCGGTGCGCGCACGGCCGGTCCGGTCCGGTGCGGGCGGCGGGGGTACGGCGGCCGGGGCGGCCGTACGCGGCCGGTCCGCACGGCCCGGGCCCGGGTACGGGCCGGTGCGCACACGGCCGGCACGGTGCGGGCCGATGCGGGCCGGGGAGCTGTCCGGCGCGGTACGGGCCCGGGGACACCGGCCCCCGCACCGCCGCCCCCCTTTGCCCCGTACCGCCTCTTCGCCCCGTACCGCCGGGCCCGTGCCTCCATGCCCCGCGCCGGGCGGGCGGGCGGGGCGGTGCGGGCCGCCGTGCCAGGGGGTGTGTGCCGTGTGTGCCGTGTGTGCCGTCCCTGTCGTCCCCTGTGCTGAGGAGTGAACTGACGATGTCCGAGCCCGGTCTGCGGGAAGTCGAGCACGAGATCACCGTGGAGGCCCCGGCCCCCGCGGTCCACCAGCTGATCGCCGATGTCGGGACCTGGCCGGGAGTGTTTCCCGCCGCGGTCCACGCCGAGAGCGTCCCCGCCGGGCCCGGGGCCGAGGACATCCGGGTCTGGGCGGTCGCCAACGGGCAGGCCAAGACGTGGACCTCGCACCGCACCCTGGACGCGGGCCGGCTGCGCGTCACCTTCGCGCAGCACACGCCCGCGCCGCCCGCCGCCGTGATGCGCGGCTCCTGGACCGTCGTCCCGCTCGGCGCGTCCCGCTGCCGGGTGCGGCTGCTCCACGCCTACCGCGCCCTCAACGACGACACGGACGCGCTCGCCTGGATCGGCGCGGCCGTGGACCGCAACTCGCGCGGCGAACTCGACGCGGTCAAACGGGCGGCCGAGGACGGCCGCGGGAACACCGGCTGGACCTTCTCCTTCGAGGACCGGCTGCGCGTCGACGCGCCGGCCGCGGACGTCCACGGATTCCTCGACGGCGCGGACCAGTGGCCCCGGGTCCTGCCGCACGTGCTCAGCGCCCGGCTCACCGAGGCCACGTCCCGGCTGCGGAAGCTGACCCTGGACGTACGGGGCGCGGACGGCTCCGTGCGGACGGTCACCTCCTACCGGGTCAGCGACCCCTGCCGGCGCATCACCTGGAAACAGACCCCGCTGCCGGCCCTGATGTCCCTGCACACCGGGCAGTGGACCATCACCCCGGCTCCCGGCGGGGGTGTGTGGGCCGCCGCCCGGCACACCGTCACCCTCGACCCCGGCGCGGTCGCGGCCGCTGCGGGACCGGGGGCATCCCCCGGGGACGCCCGCCGCCATCTGCGGACCCTGCTGCGGACCGACAGCCGGGCCACCCTCGTCCACGCCCGGGACCACGCCGAGGCCCGTGAACGGGCCCGGCGCGCGGCCCGGCCCCCCCGCCCCTCCCCCGCCGCACCCCCGGATGCCGGCGCGGGTACGGGCGCGGGTACGGTCGCGGGTGTGGTGCGGGGCCTGACGAAGGCGGGAATGTGAACGGGCCCGGGCCGCGGGTGTGGCTGATCACCGGGGCGTCCAGGGGCCTGGGGCGGGCGATCGCCCAGGTGGTCCTGGAGGCCGGTGACACGGTGATCGCGACCGCGCGGCGGGCCGGGGCGCTGGAGGAGCTGGCCGGGGAGTTCGGCGACCGGGTCGTGCCGATGGAACTCGATGTCACCGACCGGGCCGCGGTGTTCGCCGCGGTGTCCGAGGCCGCCGAACGGGCCGGCCGGATCGACGTGGTCCTCAACAACGCCGGATACGGCCTGGCCGGCGCGGTGGAGGAGGTGTCCGAGCAGCAGGTCCGCGACCAGTTCGAGGTGAACGTGTTCGGGGCGCTGTGGGTGACCCAGGCGGTCCTGCCGGTGATGCGGCGCCAGGGCAGCGGTCATGTGCTGCAGATGTCGAGCATCGCCGGGGTCACCACCTATCCGAACCTGGGCCTGTACTGCGCCAGCAAATGGGCGCTGGAAGCGGTCGGGGAGACCCTGGCGCAGGAGGTCGAGGGGTTCGGGATCCGGGTCACGCTGGTGGAGGCGGGCGAGTTCCGCACCGACTGGAGCGCGGGCTCGATGGTGCGGGCGGTACCGAAATCGGCGTACGACACGGTCCTGGCCAGGCGCCGGCACGGGCTGTCGGGCGCGTACGCGCATCTCCAGCCGGGAGACCCGCGCAAGGCCGGCGAGGCGCTGCTGAAGCTGGTCGGCTCCGCCGCGCCGCCGGTCCGGCTCCTGCTGGGCAACAGCGCGGCCGATCTCGCCCCGCGGGTCCTGGGCGAGCGGCTGGAGCGGTGGCGGGAATGGGACGCGCTGGCCCGTACGACGGATTTCCCCGCACAGGAGACGACACCATGACCACCACCACAACACCCACCACCGCCACCACCGCCGCCACCACCGCCGCTGCCGGGGCCGCTGCCGGCGCCGGGGACGTCTCCGGGGCCGGGGCGGCGGCAACGGCCGCACCCGGAACCGGGACCGCTGCCGGTGCCGGTGCCGGCGCGGACACGGCCCGGACCACGGCCGGAACCGGAACAGCACCGGTGACCGGAACCCGAACCGCGGACACAACACCGGCCGGAAGCGGAAGCGGAAGCGGGGCCGGGGCCGGGGCCGCAGCGGCGACCGGAGCCCGGACCACGTCCGGAACCGGGGCCGTTGCCGCACCCGGCGCGACCGGCCCCGGGAGGACCGCGACCGCGGCCGTGCCCGGAGCCGGCGGGGCCGCTGACGCGACAGCCACGGCCGGACACCGGTCCGGGTCCGGGAACGCGGCCGGCAACGGGAACGCGGCGGCAGGGGCGGCCGGGTCCGGAACCGCGGACGCGGCCGGGGCTGTTCCCGCCCCCGGAGCCGCACCGGCGGGCGGCACCGCCGGACCGGCGGCCTCATCGCCCCGCGCGGGGGCGGCCGGCGGCACGAACCCGGCTGTGCCCGGAGCCGGTACCGCCGGCACCGCGACAGCCGCGACCGGGCCCGCGTCCGTATCCGCGAACGAGAGCGGGAGCGGGAACGCGGTGGCGAGGACGGCCGGGTCCGGGGCCCGGGCCGGGTCCGTTCCCGCGCCCGGAGCCGGAACCGTACCCGGAGCCGCCGGTCCCGCGAGGACCGCACCCGCACCCGCGACCGCGGCCGCGGCCGTGCCCGGAGCCGGTGACGCCGGTGACGCCGGTGACGCGACAGCCACGGCCGGACACCGGTCCGGGTCCGGGAACGCGGCCGGCAACGGGAACGCGGCGGCAGGGGCGGCGGGGGCCGTGAACACGGCTGTTCCCGCGCCCGGGGCCGCCGGTACCGGCGGGGCCGGGGTCCGGGCCGGCGGGGCTGTCGCCGTATCCGAGCCCGGTGCCGGCGGGGCCGCGGGCGTGTCCGCGCGGGCGGGCGGGGCGGCGGAGTCCGGTGCCGGCGGGGGTGTTCCACGGCGGCGGGGGCTGTTCGGTTCGCTGCGGGCGGTGCCGCTGGGTGTGTTCGCGCTGGTCCAGTCGCTCGCGGTGGCCTGGATCGCCTACGACCGGACGCGGATGCCCGTGCCGCAGGCCGGTGACCACGCGTGGTGGCACGGGTCCGGCCCCGCGCGGGCGGCGGTGGACGAGCCGTTCCGGACGGGAGTGTTCCTGGTCCTGGTGGTCGTCGCGTTCTACACGGTCCTGGTCCTGGCCGCCGCGGCCGGGCAGGTCCTGCGCCGCCGCGCACCCGCCGCCGCCGCGAGGGCGGGCGGGGCGGCGGGGCAGCTGCTGTTCGCGGCCGCGGGCCACCCCGCGGCCGCGGCGGTGCCCGTGGTGTGGCTGGCCGTGTGGCTCGGCCCGGACGGCACGGCCCTGGGGCCGGCCGTCCGCGCCGACGTGACGACCGCGGTACGGCTGTGCGGGCCCGCCGCGCTGCTCCTCGTGTTCTGCGCGGGTGTGCCGTGGCGCACGCCCGGCGCTGAGACAACCATTCCCACACAGAGAGCCTGATCCATGCTGAATCGAAGGAATCTGTTCAAGGCGGCCGCGGTCGGCGGTGCGGCCGCGGTCGTGCCGTGGGGACGCCTGGGTGTCACCGCGCCGCCGGCGTCCGCGGCGGCGGGTGCCGCCGCGGCGGCACCCGCCCCCGTGGTGCCGTTCGCGCACGCGATGCCGCTGCCGCAGGTCCTCAGCCCGGTGTCCCAGACCGCGCTGTCGGACGTGTACGAGGTCCGGATGAGGGAGGCCGACGCCGAGATCGTGCAGGGCCTGGTCTCCCGGGTGCGGACCTACGGGGGCACGTTCCCCGGGCCGACGATCCGGGCCGTGCGGGGCCGTGAGGTGGTGGTGCGCCAGTACAACGACCTCACCGTGAACACGGCCGTCCACCTCCACGGCGCGCATGTGCTCTCCCAGCACGACGGCCTGCCGATGGACACCATCGCCCCCGGCGGGACACGGACCTACCACTATCCCAACGAGCAGCGGGCCGCGTCCCTGTGGTACCACGACCACGCGCACCACCTGGAGGCGGAGAACGTCTACATGGGTTTGCACGGCCTGTATCTGCTGACGGACACGGCCGAGCAGCTCCTGCCGCTGCCGCGGGGCGCGTTCGATGTGCCGCTGGTCATCCGTGACGCCCGTGTCGAGATCGACGGGACCCTGCGCTACACCCGCCCCTCGGACTGCCCGCACATGCTCGTCAACGGCAAGGAGCGGCCCTACTTCCGGGTCGCGGCCCGCAAGTACCGGCTGCGCCTGTACAACGCGTGCGCGAACCGGTACATCAGGCTGCGGTTCGCCGACGGGGCGGAGTTCACCCAGATCGGGTCCGACGGAGGGCTCCTGGACACGCCGGTCACCCGGACCGAGGTGACGATGCTCGGCGGTGAACGCGTCGACATCGTGGTCGACTTCGCCCGCTGGGGCACGGGCCGGTCGGTGGTGCTGGAGAACACCGGCGCGCTGGGCACCGAGCGTCCGGAGGTGATGCGGTTCGACATCGGCAACCGTGTCGCCGACCGCTCGCGTATCCCGCGCAGGCTGTCCCGGTCGGCGGTGCTGCCCGCCGCGACGGTGGAGCGGGACTTCGAGATCCGCACGTTCCCCGCGATGACGATCAACGGGCTGTCCTACGACCCGAACCGGGTGGACGTGACGACCCGGCTGGGGACCACGGAGACATGGACGGTCCGCAACGCGGAAGCGCCGATCGGTCCGGGGCTGCCCGATTTCCATCTGTGGCACAGTTTCCACACCCATCTGACGTTCTTCCGGGTCCTGGAACGCAACGGGGCACCCGCGGGAATCGCGGACCAGGGCTGGAAGGACACGGTCACCCTCGGCCCGGGAGAAACGGTGAAAATCTCGATGACGTGGGGTCCGTACACGGGTCAGTATCTGTATCACTGCCATCAGCTGGGTCATTCCTCGGGCGGTCAGATGGGCCGGATCGACGTCACCCCCTGACCCACCCCACCCACCCCGACCACCCACCCCGGCCACCCACCCCGGGGCGAAACACCGGCAGACCAAACCGCCCGGACAGCCAAACAGACCAGACAGACCAGGCCGCCAGGCCGCCAGGCTGTCCGGCTATCCGGACAGCCGGACGGACGGACAGCCGGACGGACGGACAGCCGGGGGTCCCCCGCCCCTCCGGGAGCAGACCCCCCGGACCCCGGGGGCCGGGGATTCCCCCCCGGGGGGCGGGCAGCCGGGAGGTCTCCCGCCCCTCCGGGGGCCGGGAGCCCCCCCCGGACCCCGGGGAGCCGGCGCCCGCCCGCCACATGTACCCATACCCATGCCCATGCCCGTGCCCGTGCCCCGGTCCGCACCCCCGGCCCGGGGCACAGCCACGAACACCCCCCGGACACACCGGAAACCGGAAAGCCGGACACAACCCCGACACAAGGCCGGGCCGGGCACGCGGCCGGGCACGACACAGGCACGGCCCCGGCACGGAAGGGGCACGGCAGGGCACAGCCCCGGTACGGAAGGGGCACGGGTACGGGCAGGGCGGGTGCGGGTGGGGGTGGGGTACGACCCGGCACAGGCCGGCACGGATAGGGCACAGGCCGGCACGAGCAGGGCACGGCACAAGGCCGGCACGGGCACGGCACGGCAGGGGGCAGGGGCAGGGCCCCGGTACGGAAGGGGCACGGCAGGGCACAGCCCCGGTACGGAAGGGGCACGGGCACGGGCAGGGCGGGTGCGGGTGGGGTACGACCCGGCACAGCCCGGCACGGATAGGGCACAGGCCGGCACGGCACGGCACGGGCACGGCAGGGGCAGGGCACAAACCGCGTACAGACCCCCGGTACAGGAGGGGTACGGGCACGGCACGGGCTCCGGTACGGAAGGGGCACGGCACGGGCGGGGTACGGGAGGGGTACGGGCAGGGGCAGGGCACGGGCACGGGCACGGCACGGGCAGGGCCGGGGGCAGGGCACAAACCGCGTACAGACCCCCGGCACGGGAGGGGCACGGGCACGGCACGGGCACGGGCAGGGCGGGTGCGGGTGGGGTACGACCCGGCACAGCCCGGCACGGATACGGCACAGGCCGGCACGGCAGGGGCAGGGGCAGGGCAGGGGCAGGGCCCCGGTACGGGCAGGGCACGGGCGGGTGCGGGTCGGGTACGACTCGGCACGGATAGGGCACAGGCCGGTACGGGTAGGGCACAGGCCGGTACGGGCGGGAGACCGGGAAGAGGCACGACCGGGGGCAGGCACGACCGGGACGGGCCGGCGCGGATACAGCGCAGGCCGGGTGCGAACTCCCGGGCCGGGAACGGCGCTCCCGGCCTGGGTCGTTTCCTACGGATCAGGCCGGATCAGAGAACGGGGGCACCCCCACGCGCCCTTCGGGCGCAGGGGGAGGGTCCGGTGCCGTGGATCGCAAGGCGGAGGATTGAGCCACCGCGGAGGGGACACACCCCCTGGCCTCGCCGGGGAACCCCGCACCCATGCCCGCAGGGCACAGAGGGCCATGGATGATGGACCACAACGCGGCGAGGGGGCACCACCCGGGCCGCCAGGCCCAGGCGGAGCGCGGCGCCCGGGAGTACCCCCAGCGGCAGCCGGCGGACGCACGCGAACCCAGCCTGATCCGAAAGAGACGGCCTACGGGCAGGGACGGGACACCGGGGACGCGTTCACCATCGCGTACGGGCACGGGGCGCCCGACACGGACGCGCAGTACACGCCGGGCACCGGGGACGGGAGGGAGGACGAGGCCACCGGACGCGCACGGACACGAACGCCGGAAACCTCCCCTGCGCCGGCCCCCCCGCACAGCCCCCCACCAGACCCCACCCGCGCCATCCGCGCCATCCGCGCCATCCGCCGGCACAGTACCGAGCCGCCACCGCAAGGGCCCCTCCCCGTACCGGGACACGTCCGGCACCAGCACCCGCCCGCGTCACGGTACCGACGGATCCACACCGGGCAGGCGGAACACCACACCCCCGGCACGGGAAGCCGCACACCCGGGAAGCGGGACCGCCCTCACCCGAACGGGCACCCGAAACCCCGCACCGGGCACCCGAGTCCACCCTGCCCGCCCGGCACACCCCACCACCAGCCACCCCACCCCGCAGCGGCAACAGCAGCGGCGACGGCAGCGGCAGCGGCAGCGGATGGCGGCACACACGCCACAACCCGCCGCCCGGCCCGTCACCTCCCGGACTCCGGACCCGGCACCCCCTCCTCCGCCGCCCCGCCCGGCCCGGAAACCGGCCCGGAGGCCTCACCGGCCGCGGACGGCACCGCCACCGCGGCCGGCGCCCCGGCAGGAGACACGGACACCGGGACGGGAACAGCCCCCGGCCCGGAACCGGCCACGATCACGGAACGCGCACCCGCAACAGCACGGCGGGGGCGGGACCAGCGGCGCATCGCGGGAAGCTCCACCACCCGGTACAGCACCCACGCCAGCACCAGCGTCAGCGCGAACCACCCCCCGATCCGCGCCACAGCCTCCCCCGCACCCCACTGCCGCCCGCTCCCGAACCGCGCCGGACCGTAATACCCCACCACCATGTGCAGGATGTAGAACGCGAACGAGATCTCCCCCAGCCGCACCATCCACCCGCGGGCCAGCCACCCGCTCCGCCCCTCCACATCCGCCTGCGCACCCCACACCACCACCAGACACAACGGCACCACAACCGGCAGCACCAGACCGAACACCCCCGGAATCACCAGCACCAGCCCATACCCCGCCACCACAGCCCCCACCGCCACCCACCACGGCACCCGCGGGAACCGCCCACCCGCCACCAGCCGCGCCACCACCATCCCCAGCACGAACTCGAACAACCGCGACACCGGCACGAAATACACCAGCCAGAACTGCCACCACCCATACCGCAGCCCCGGCAACACCTCCCGCGGCAGCCACACCTCCGCCACCACCGCCACCACCGCCATCCCCGCCACCATCACACCCGCCACCACCCACAACCCGGACACCCGAACCCGCCGCACCCACACCCACAACAACGGGAACAACGCGTAGAACACCAACTCCACCCCCAGCGACCACGCCGCACCATTCACCCCCCGGATCACCTCATACTCCGGAAACCACGCGTTCACCAACAACAACCCCGGCACCACCCCACCCACCGACAACGCCTGCCCCGCACCCCACGCCAGCCCCACACCCGCCACCCACACCACCACATGATTCGGATAAATCTTCATGAACCGGCGCCGCCAGAACAACACCACCCGGTCTCCCTCCCGCACCGACCACACCAGCACAACCCCACACAACACAAAGAAACACGACACCCCCACACCCCCCAACGACCCCAACCACCGATCCAACACCCCATTCACCCCACCATCCACAAACAACCACCCCGCCGACACATGCGCCACAAACACCAACAACGCCGCAACAAACCGCAAACCCGTCAACGACCCCAACACCCCACCACCACCAGCAGAACCAGAACCACCGGCAGCCACACCAGCACCGGAACCCGCGGCACCGGAACCCGCAGCACCACCAGACCCACCGGCAGACAACCCACCGGCAGACGACTCACCCACACCACCGGAACCCACGGCACCAGACCCAGCAGCACCCGCACCACCAGCACCACCACCACCGGCACCAGACAACCAACCCGAACCCCACATACCAACCTCCCCACACAGACAACGACACCCCACCCAAACCCCACCCCCACGAAACCCAATCCACAACCACTCAACACACCCACCACACAAACACCCAACGCGCCCATAACAAACGGGCGCGCCGGGCACCACACAGCCGGGCGACCTTCACCCCGGCGACAACGTCACTCGCCGGGAATCACCACCGCCTTGATCACCTCGACCTTCTTGTCCCCGGCCGACTCGGCATGGGCCTGTGAGCCCATGCCGACCAGCACAACCGCCGATGCCAGCAGTACGGACACGGCGGCAGTCGCACGTCGAAAGTCCATGCTCTTCCTCATCTCTTGAGACTTCCGCGGCAGTCTGCCACCTGAGCAACCAGCCGTAACAGAGCTCACTCACCACGGTCGACGCCGCCCACTGTCAGACCCGCCGGATATCGTCTCGGCATGACGAAGGAGTTCGATCTCGCCCAGTCACTGGCCCGCGGTGTCGCGGACCGGGGCGGCGCGTGGGATTTCATCCGAGGATTCGCCGCGCACTGGGTCCGGCCGCTGGAGAGCGGGGATGGGTGGGCCGAGAGCGATCTCGCCGCAGCCGAGGAGCGGCTGGGGGTGGCGCTGCCGGCGGCGTTGCGGGAGGCGTATCTGCTGTTCGGGCGGCGCAGCGACCTGACGGATCATCAGGATATTCTGCTCGCCCCGGCGGAACTGTACGTGGACCGGGCGAAGGAGGCGCTGGTCTTCCGGCACGAGAATCAGGGGGCTGCCTCCTGGGGCCTCCTCCTCGGTGACCTCCGCGAGGACGATCCCCCGGTCTTTATCCGCGCGGACCTGGCCGACAAGGACGCCGAGCGCTGGGAGGGCTGGCTCGGGCGCCTCTCGCTCTGCTTCGTGGAGATCGTGCTCTCCGAGTCGCTGCACGCGCCGGAGCCGTGCTGCGACGCCCTGGACCCGGACGACGGCGATATCGAGCTGCTGGAGGAGCACGCCGTACAACTGCCCTTCCCGCCCTACCCCATCGGTGAGGAGGAGAACGGGGGCCGGTGGTTCCTCGCCGGGGACGTCCTTCTGTACGACGGCGGGGGCATGTCGCTCCTCGCCCGCGGCCGGACCCTGGAGGGGCTCGATCGCATACGCGAGCTGATACCGGGCGACTGGCTCGATGAGCACGGCTGAGAGCTTCCGGCCCGGTTCCGGCGGAGAGCGCACGGCGAGGGGCGTGCCATGAGGGGCATGCGGCGGCAGACGGCCGCCGGGGGGCTCAGCCCTGCCGCAGTCCGGCGAGTTCGGCTTCGATGGCACCGCGCATCAGCTGCCGCGCGTAACCGATTCCGATACCGCCGCTGAGCCAGCGCATGCTGAGCCCCTCCAGCAGGGCGGTGAGCCGCTCGGCCGCCGCGGCGAGCGAGGAGGCCGGGGCCATCGGCAGAACCCGGCCCAGCAGCGCGGCGACCTCCTGGACCCACTCCAGGGTGGCCCTGGCCAGATCCTCGCGCAGTACCTCGTCGAAGACGGCGCTGGCTCGCAGTTCACCCCAGGCCGAGCTGTTCTCCCGCACCTCCGTGGTGTCCTGAAGCTCCAGCAGCAGACTCTCCTCCAGTTGCTCCGCGGGGGTGAGCGGCGGATCGTCCGGGTGTCGGTCGGTCGTGTAGCGCTCGGCACGGTCGCTGATGAATTCGAGGGTCTGGCGCAGAACGCCCGTACGGTCCTTGAAGTGGTAGTAGATCAGCGCGGTCGACACACCGGCCTCGGCCGCGAGTTCCTCCACGCGCAGCCCGCGGACTCCGCGCCGGGCGATCACCCGGGCGGCCGCTTCAAGGATCTGAGTGCTGCGAGAGGCCATGACCGGCACTTTACCCGGGCGTCCCGGGCCCGTGCGGGTGCCCGGCGTCCCGGGCCCGTGCGGGTGCCCGGCGTCCCGGGCCCGTGCGGGTGCCCTGCGGCCCGGACGGGACGGTACGGATGGGGCGGATGCGCGCCTGGAGACCGCGCCCCGGTCACGGGGAGCCGGCCACCGGGAGCCGGGCGGCGGCCGGGCCGCCGGGAACCGGGAGAGCA
The DNA here is from genome assembly GCF_039888735.1 of Streptomyces sp. CAU 1734. Taxonomy (NCBI): domain Bacteria; kingdom Bacillati; phylum Actinomycetota; class Actinomycetes; order Kitasatosporales; family Streptomycetaceae; genus Streptomyces; species Streptomyces sp. CAU 1734. Next base: position 425,673 of record NZ_JBDQQP010000006.1, on the reverse strand, counting down.
CCGCCGGGCAGAGAGCGGGTACGCGCCCGCCCGCGGAGTGGCAGCGGGTGACCACGGGCAGGGCGGACCGGCGCGCCGGGATGTGCCGGCAACGACAGGAAGCCCGCACCCCCTCGCACCCTGACTGAATTTTCAGCCAGCGGATGACCACGCCGGGTGCGACACTGCCGCATGAGATCGTATGATGACGGAGGGTGACGAATGCGCCCTCGAGGGCGCAGCCCGCACCGGCACACACGAGCCGGACGCCGGAGAAAGTGAAGCCGCTCACCCGCCGAGCATCCGGCCGCACCGGTGGACCCCGACCCCGGACCGGCCGAGCAGCCGAGCGTCCGCCGCATCAGCCGGCCCCCTGCACCCACCAGCGCGGGGGCAGGCGATCCGGGCGAGTCCGACCGGCCCGACTCCCACCACCCCCGGGACCACCCCCGGGACCACCCCCGAAGGCTCTCCCGGCGACACCCCGAACCATCTCCAAGTTTGACTGAAAATCCAGTCAGTGCCACAGTGGCGACACGTGGCCGCGCGGCTTTTCCGGCATACCGGTCATTTGCCGGGTCGAGCGCGCACCCTGGTCCCAGGGGCCCGGGGCTGTCCGCCCGCGCCGCGCTTCCCGTGCCCGCCCTGGCCGGATGAGACCGTCCCGCCAGTTCACGATCGGAGTCACTCGTGCCGAACCGTCCCTCCACCCGCCGGACCGCCCTCCGTGCCCTCGCCGGGCTCGGCGGCGCCCTCGCCTTCGGCGCCGCGGCCTGCGGTCGCTCCGACAGCACCATGCGGGCCGGCTCGACCGCCGGTTCCCCCCGGCCGGCCTCGGCGGACTCCAAGCGCCGTCTCGGCGCCGAGTGGGAGAGCCACACCCGTACCTTCATGTCCTGGCCCGCCCTGACCTCGGTCTGGGAGGAGGACCTGCCCTATGTGCGCGAGGACATCGCGCGGATCGCCCGGGCGGTCGGGGAGTACGAGGCGGTCGTCATGATGGCCAGGCCCTCGCAGGTGAAGGCGGCCCAGCGGGCGTGCGGCTCGCAGGTCGAGGTGATCCCGCTGGCCGTGGACGACCTCTGGGCGCGCGACACCGTCCCCGTGTTCGTCGAGGAGGCGGGCGAGGTCATCGGTGTCGACTTCAACTTCAACGGCTGGGGCGACAAGCAGGAGCACAAGAACGACGCCCTGGTCGGCCGCAAGGTACTGGAGCAGTACCGGATCCCCCGCGAGCGGGCGCCGCTGATCTCCGAGGGCGGCTCCTTCGAGCCGGACGGCGAGGGCACCCTGCTGATCACCGAGAGCTCGATCGTCAATGTCAACCGCAACCCGGGGAAGAGCCGGGACACTATCGAGGCGGAGCTGAAGCGGATCCTGGGGCTCGAAAAGGTGATCTGGCTGGAGGGTGTGCGCGGCGAGGACATCACCGACGCCCATGTGGACAGCCTGGTGCGGTTCACCGAGCCCGGTGTGGTGCTGCTGGACCGCGCGTACCCCGGCACCCCGCCGGATTCCTGGTCACGCTCCGCCGACCAGGCGAAATCCGTTCTGTCGAAGGCGACGGACGCCCGCGGCCGGCGCTTCGAGGTCATCGATCTCCCGCAGCCCGACCTGAGGAGGATCACCGGCGAGGGAGACGACTTCCTGGCCACCTACGCCAATTTCTACATCGCCAATGACGCCGTCTTCATGCCCCGGTTCGGCGACCGCAAGGCCGACAGCCGCGCCCGCTCGATCCTGCGGGAGCACTTCCCCGACCGGGACATCGTGCCGGTCGTGATCGACACCGTCGCCTCGGGCGGCGGCGGCATCCACTGCGCGACCCATGACCAGCCCGGCGAGCCCGCTGCCTGACCGTACGCACCGCACAGGCCACACGCGACGCATCACACACCACACGCCACACGCACCGCGCGACCACGGGAGTCGATGTGCCCCAGTCCGGACGCCGCTTCGCCGCGCGCCGTGTCCCGCTGCTGCCCGGTCTGGTCGTACTCGCCGTCGTGGCGGCGGTCGCCCTGGGGGCATGGCTCCAGTTCGGGGAGCGCCAGGCCCTGGACACGGTCCACACGGTGGGCCGCGCCGAGCCCGACCGGGTGGACGTCGAGGCGACGGTCCAGCGTGTCGACGCCGCCGGCCGGGAGCTGGTGCTGCGCGTCCAGGTGACCCCCCGGGGCGCCCTGGCCGAGGCGGGCGGCATCTCCCCCGCCGATGACCTCACCCTTCAGACGTCCACGGCGACCAGGGGCGATCTGAACTTCAAGGCGCATCAGCGCATCTCGACCAGGGATGTCCCGGTCGCCCTGCGGAACGGGTCGATCGCGGATTATCCGTTCGACGCGTATGAGACCGCCGTCGAATTCGGTGCCGAACTCGGCGGCGAGAAGGTGCCGGTCCGAGTCGTGTTCGCCAACAACGACGTGCTCTTCGCGGCCACCGTGGACGCCGCCGCACCGGCCGGCGTGGCCTTTCTCGACATCGGACTCGCCCGTTCCAACAGCGTTCTCGTCTTCGCGGTCTTCATGATGATCGCCATGTGGGCGCTCGCGGTGTCCGTCCTGATCGGCAGCTGGTTCCTGGTCACCCGGCGCCGGGGGCTCGTCTGGCCCGCGCTGGGCTGGATGGCCGCCACGCTCTTCGCCCTGGCGGCCTTCCGCAACACCGCTCCCGGTATGCCTCCGATCGGCTGTCTGCTCGACTATGTCGCCTTCCTCTGGGCCGAGACGGTCATCGCGTTCTGCCTGATCACCGTGGTCGTCATGGGGATCCGCGCCGAGCGGGGCACCGAAACGGCGCCGGAGGCCGTGTGAGAGGCGTTCCGCGAGAGCGCACCGGAGCGGCCCCGATGCCGCCGTCGCGGGCATGAGAACGAGGCACCCCCCGATCGCGATCGGGGGGTGCCTCGTCATTCACTCGCGCACAGCGGTTGGGCCGTACGGGAGAGCCGGATCCGGCTCGGCTCAGCGCACGTCGACGTGGTCGGCCGCGCTGTTGGTGCCCAGACGGGCGGAGGTCGCGTCGAAGACGGCCTTCCAGGAGCCGTCCTTCTTCGCGGTGAACGCCTTCGAGAAGGCGCCCTTGCTGTTGGTGCGCACACCGGCCTGCTTGGTCCAGGTCTTGGAACCGGAAGCCTGGAACCAGATCGTCACGGTCTGGCCGGAGGTGTTCTTCCACGTACCGTCGAGGGTGCGCAGGGTGCCGGTCACCGTGATGGGACGGCCCTTGCGGACCGGCTCCGGCTTGGCGTTGAAGCTCACGATGCCGGTGCGCAGCCGGACGTCCACGGTGTCGCCCGAGCTCACGGACGCGGCGCGGTCGGCGGTGCCGGCGTAACGGGCGCGCCAGTCCCCGTCCTTGGCGGCGGTGGTCTTCGCGGAGAAGGCGCCCGTGGAACCGGACACCGCGCTCGCGGCCTTGGTCCAGGCGGTGCTGCCCTGGGCGCGGAACTCGACGACCACCGGGCTCTTGGCCAGCGGACGCCAGACATCGTCCGAGACGCCGGCGGTCTGGAGGGTGCCGGTGACCGTGAGGCTGCCGCCCTTGGCGACCGGCTCGGGGGCCGCGTTGATGCCGGTGATCCGGCTCGGCACGGCGGCGACGGTGAGGGCGGCCGGGTCGGTGGTGACGGAGCCGAGGGCGTTGGTGAACACGGCGCGGTAGCGGGTGTCGTTCAGCGCGATGGCGGCCTTGACGGAGAGCGTCGGGGCCTCGGCTCCGGCGATGGTGCTCCAGGTGGCGCCGCGGTCGGTGCTGCGCTCCCAGCGGACGGTGTCCGCGCCGGCGGCGGCGGCCGAGAAGGCCGCGGTGGCGCCCGAGCGCACGGAGGAGGCGGCGGGCTGACGGGTGATCTTCGTCTCGCCGAAGGAGACCGCGCGGGCCACGTCCTGGGCGCGCGAGGGCATCCAGGTGCTGTCCGTGCCGTCGAAGGAGTTGAAGGTGGCGACGAAGCAGGCGGTGGTGCGGCAGTCGATGGCGGCGGCGCCGGACGGGGTGAAGGTCTCGGTGAGCTTCAGGTTGGTGGTGAAAGTGCCGTCGGCACCGACCTTGCGGACATAGGCGGCGTTGCCGAAGACGCCGGGGTAGGTGGTGCCGGGGAGCGCGATGGTCTGGGCGACATAGACGCCGCGGCCGGGCTGGTAGCCCTTGCCGGTGACCGTCACCTGAGTCTCGGCGCCGAGGCCGCGGACCTGGCTGACGGTCAGGGTGGGAACACTGGCCGTGCCGCCGAGGGCGAGCTTGTCCAGCTCGGATCCGGGCTCGTACATCGGGGCGCCGTCACGGGTGAAGGCGGCCGCACCCTGCTCGGTCAGCGCGGCGGTGATGCCGTTCCAGTTGAGCGTGGAACCGCTCAGCGCGCTCGCGGACGCCTTCAGGGTGGCGAAGGGCACGGCGTCGGCGGAGGTCTTGGTGCCCTCCAGGTCGGTGCGGACATCGAGGAACAGCGTGCCCGTGCCGCCCTTCAGCACGACGCGCGGGTTGGCGAAGGTGACCTCGTTGATGCCGTGCTTGGCGAGCGCGTAGGTGACCGAGCCGGAGAAACGGACGTCCGCGCTCTTGCCCGCCGGGTTCACCGCGCCGTGGCGCACGGGGTACGAGACGACTCCGCCCGCACCCTGGGTGGCGCCGTCGGCCACGGCGACCGTGCCGCCGTTGCCCGTGATGTAGCCGAACCAGGTGGCCTTGAAGCTCCAGCCGGCCTGGCCGGTGAGCAGGATCGGGGAGGGCGCGGCGGCACTGCCGGGCTTGGGGGCCTCGGCCTGCGTTCCGGCGGTCGCCGACTGCGCGGGGGCGGCGGAGGCGGCGGTGGCCGTCAGAACACCGGCGCCCATCGAGACGGCGGTCAGCGCGGCGATGGCGGCCAGGCGGGTGCTGCGGGGCATGGACATGCGCTGCATGTCTCCTTCGGGGAGAGGGGCATACGGGGATGCGTGGTGTGGGCTACGCAAAAACGGTTCATGCCGTACAAGCAGTACAAGACGTGAACAAAAGGGAAAACAGCTGGACCGGCTTCTCGGAGTGGGGGACCCGAAGTCGACAGCGATCATATTAGGTGAGGCTTACCTAAATGTCACCATCGGCGCATCCTCACCACCCGGGCTCCCAAACCGTCGACTTCCGGCCACTCGCCGGGTGCCGCCGGCCGGGCGGAGTGGCAGCCCGCCTCGGAGTCACCGCCGGGGCCGGGTACGGGAGCAGGAGCGCGGCAGGACCGGGAGCGCGATGACCCGACAGGGTTCCGGGCGGTTTTCGGGCAGTACAGGACACTGCCGCCGCGCCGGGACGGCGGGCCGGCCGGGTCCGGCCGACCCACCCGGTGGGCACAAGTATTCTTGATTCCCGCGCGGCCTTCCGGCTGGAAACCGGTTCGAGTTCCGCATCGCGGGTACGGTCGCGAGTCGTCGATGATGCGGAAGCGGAGCGGGAGTCGGTATGCGGGAAGGGGAGTTCGGCACGCCCGGTTCGGACGGTGCGTCCGGTTCGGACGGTGCGTCCGGTTCGGACGGTGCGTCCGGTTCGGACAGTGTGGGTTCGGACGGCGCGTCCCGTGCAGATGGTGCGTCCCGTGCAGGCGGTGCGACCGGTGTGCCCGACGGGGCCGGTGTGCCCGGTGTACCGAGCACACCCGGGGAGGCCGGTTCCTCCCCCGGGGCTCCGGCTCGGGAGATCTCGGCCCAGTGGTCGGAGGCCGTGCACGAACTGTGGTGCGCGGCCGACGCCGCCGAGGATGTGACGGCGCTCGCCGACCGCCTCTACCACGTTCTCGCCGAGTTTCCCGGAGTGGTGGTGGTCGTGGGTACCCGCTGGCACGGCGGGCAGTTGCGGTACATGCGCAGTTTTCACGCCTCGGACGACGTCCCCACCCTGTTCGACACCGCGGGCGACTGGGGTCCCCGCGCGGCGGAGCGCGGCCCCGGCGGCCGCATCCTCATACGGGACCACGACGCCGCGGGGCTCGCGGACGGCTGGCCGGAGGCCGGGGTCCTGCGCGGCGCCGGGTCGAAGCGGGCCGTGGAATGCGTCTTCCCGCTCGACTCCGGGGACTGGGCGGCGCTGGTGATCGGTCTGGGGCCGCCGGATTCCGCCGTCGGCGATCTCCGCGCCCGGCTGCGGCAGGCGGCCGAGATCGTCACCACCTGCAACCGGCGCATCGTCACCCAGCGCCAGCACGAGCGGCGCCAGGTCCATGACGCCTTCCTGGCCGAGGCGTCCCTTCAGATGGACGCCAGCCTCGATGTCGAGGAGACGCTGCAGCGGGTGGCCAGACTCGCGGTTCCCGCCGTCGCCGAGGGCTGTCTGCTCCATCTGCGGCAGGGGCCCGAACTCGCGCCGGTGGCCTCCGCGCATGTCGCGGCGGCCCGGCAGTCCTGGCTGGCCGACACCGCGAGCCGGGACCCCTGGCTCGCCAAGGTGCTCCAGCAGGCGGTCGACCGCCAGGAAGGGCTGATCCTCGGCGGTGAGGAGCTCGACGGCGGACCGCTCGGCACGGCCGCCGGGGGACCGGGCGGCGGCGTCCGGGCGCTGAGCGTCAATCCCCTCCGCGCCCGAGGCCGCGTTCTGGGCACGCTCACGTTTCTCTTCCACCGGCAGGACACCAGCGCGCAGATGGCCCGCTTCCTCGCCGACCTGGCCACCCGTGCCGCACTCGCGATAGATACGAGCACTCTCTATGAGCAGCGCAGACAGCATGTCGTCTCGCTCCAGCAGCACCTCCTCCCCGCCGCGCTGCCCGCCGTGCCGGGCCTGGCCCTGAGCTCCGCCTACGAGGTGGCCGACGACACCCTCGATGTCGGCGGCGATTTCTACGACGCGGTCTCCGGGCCGGACGGCCGGGTGGCCCTGCTGATCGGCGATGTGTGCGGCCGGGGCGCCGAGGCGGCGGCACTGACCGGGCTGGCCAGGCACACCCTGCGCACCCTGCTGGAGGACGGAAGTCCGCCCGCGCACACACTGGCCCGGCTCAATCAGGCACTGCACCGGGAGAAAGCGGGGCGTTTCGTCACCGCGCTCGTGGTGACGATGGTGCCGGACGGTGCGGGGGGCTTCCGGGCGGAGGTCGCCAACGCCGGCCATCCCCCGCCTCTGGTCCGGCGGGCCGGCGGGGCGGTGGAGAGCGTCGATTGCGGCGGTCTGCTGCTGGGGGTGCTGCCGTCCGCCGAGTACGCCCCGGCCTCGCTGCGGCTCGGCCCCGGGGACAGTCTGGTGCTGTTCACCGACGGGCTGACCGAGGCACGCGAGCACGGCGGCGGGTTCTTCGAGGATGTGCTGTCGGATGTGGTGGCCCGTGAGGGCGCGGGCGAACCGGCGCTGCTGGCGGAGCGGCTGGTGAGAGCCGGGGTCGCGTTCCGGGCGAGTGGCGAGGACGATGTCGCGGTACTGGCCGCGCAGGTGGAGGCGGCAGGATGAGAAACGCACAGGAAACCGCGGCCGCGCTGGACCGGGGCCGCGTACTGGTGGTCGAGGACTCGGCGGAGGACGCGGAGGCGATCGAGCGGGCGCTCAGCCGTACGCATCCCCGCCTCCGGCTCGATTTCGTCTCCCGGGGAGAAGGGGTGGCGGAGCGGCTGCTGAGCACGGAGCCCCGGCCCGGTCTGGTCCTGCTCGATCTCAACATGCCCGGACGGGACGGGCATGCGGTGCTGCGCGCGATCCGTGCGGAGCCGAGTCTGGACGCGGTGACGGTGGTGGTCTTCACCTCGTCCACCGCGCCGGCCGAGGTCGACTCCTGCTATGCGGCCGGCGCGGACAGCTACGTGTACAAGCCGGTCAATTTCGAGCTCTTCAAGACCGTGCTCAAGGGTGCGATCGACTACTGGCAGGAGTCGGCGCCGGGTCCGTCCGGGAGTGGCGCCGGATCGCCGGATGATTCGGGCGATCCGCGGGACCTCGGCTGATCATCACCCGGGCGGACTCTCGCCCCGGGGGTCCTCCCCCGGAGCCCCCTCCCCCAGGGTGAAGTGGATCGCGGTGCCCACCCCCGGCTCGCCCTCCAGCCACAGCCGCCCGTCGTGGCGTTCCACGATCCGCTTCACCACGGCCAGTCCGACACCGGTGCCGCCGCCCCGCTCCGCGGGCCCGTGGAGCCGCCGGAAGAGTTCGAACACCTCCGCCCTGGCCTCGTGCGGAATGCCGATGCCGTTGTCGCGCACCACCACCGCGCGGACCGGCGCGCTCTCCCCGGGCGGTGTGACGGCGACCGTGCCGACCTCCACGGTCCGGGCTCCCTCCGGCAGGGTGTCGTCCGCGTATTTCCCGGCGTTCACCAGCAGATTCACCAGGATCTCGTGCAATCGCTGCGGATCCGCCCAGAGCACCGGGAGCTCCGGCGGCCGGACCACCCGCACTCCGGATCCGGCCAGGCGTTCGCCCGCCACATCGAGCGCGGCGTCGAGAGCGGTGTCCAGCGGGATCCGCTCGCGGCGCAGTCCGGAACGGCCGAGGCGGGCGTACTGGAGAAGGGAGTTCAGGAGTTCGTCCATGCGTCCGGCCAGCCGCCGCATGGTGGCCATCCGGCGCAGGGTGACCTCGTCCAGGTGGTGGGCCGCGTCCTCCATGACGAACGTGGCGGCGTTCGAAATGCCCCGCAGCGGCTCCTTGAGGTCGTGGGCGGCCGCGTGGGCGAAGGAGTCCAGATCGGTGTTGATCATGCGGAGCTCGTCGTTGAGGGCGGCGAGTTCCTCGGCATGCCGCAGCGCCATGCCGGTGAGGGTGCGCCACAGCTCCTGCGCGGCGGCGAGATCCGCCGGTGTCCACGGCTCGCCGCGGCCGCGCATCACCTCGCGGAAGACCTCGCCGGAACCGCGCGGGGTGAGCCGTTCCCCGCGCGGCCCGAGACGGACGGGGCGGGCGGGGTCGCCGGCCCAACGGCGGGTGACCCGGCGTTCCGCGCGCCACCAGGCGAGAAAGTCACCGGAGCCGCCCAGCGGCACCATCAGCACTCCGGCCGGGGCGTCCGGGCCGGTGGCGGGCGGCGGGTCGCCCTCCTCGGCGAGGGTCTCGGCGAACCGGTCGGTGTGCCAGACGGATCCGGGAGCGAGCCGGGCGGCGCGCTCGCGTACGGCATCGGCCAGTGCCGATCCGGCCGGTGCGCCGTTCGTCGTGACCCTTCCGCCGGCGGCCAGGACGAGTCCGTCGGCGCCGAGCAGCTCCCGCAGTCCGTCGCCGCAGCGGCGCAGCAGATCGGCGGGGTCGCCGGTGAGGTGCCGTACGAGAGCGGCGAGCCGTTCCCTGCTCCGGTCCACGGCCCGGCGCTGCCGGCGCTCCTCGATGACGGCGAGCTGGAGGGAGAAGGCGGTTCCGAAGAACTCGCAGGCCGCGCGGAGCTCGGGACCGAACCGTACGGGGCTGTCGCCGTGGCAGGCGATGAGGCCCCACAGTTCGCCGTCGCGCAGCACACTGACCGACATGGAGGAACGGACGCCGATATTGCGCAGATACTCCAGATGGAAGCCGGAGACGGTGCGCAGCACGGAGCGGGAGAGGTCCAGCGGCACCCCGGATCCGGGGCGGACCGGCGGATGGAGCGGGACACCGCTGTCCTCGGCGTCGCCGATGACCCGGATCCAGTTCTCCCGGTAGAGGCGCCGGGCCTGCGGCGGAATGTCGGTGGCGGGGAACCAGAGCCCCAGCCAGGGTTCACGGCCGTCCGAGACCGACTCGGCGAGCACCTCGCCGGGGCCGTCGGCGCCGTCGAAGCGGTAGGCGACCACCCGGTCGAAACCGGTCAGGGCGCGCATCTCGCGTACGGCGGTGCGGCAGCACTCCGCCGCGTCGGTGGCGGCGCGCAGCCGGGCGAGAGCGCTCCGCACCTTCTGGTAGAAGCCCGGGAAGTGGAGCGGCCGGCCGTCCGCCCGGGGTTCCAGTTCGAGGACGACGAGCTCGTCCCGGAGGTGCGCGGTGACGTCGAAGGCCCGGCCGGTGCCCTGGACCGGCAGGGTCAGCAGATGTACGGAGATGTCGGCGCCGTCGCCGTCCAGGGCGTCGAGGACCTCCGTGAAGGGGCCGGTGCCCAGGAGCCGGTCGATGTGGGCGCCCACGGCGTCGGCCGCGTCGGTTCCCAGCAGGGGGCCGGTGTTCGCCGCGGTCTCGATCAGGCCCGTCGCCCGGTCGACGGCGAGCAGGGTGCCATGGGACTGGATTCCGCCCAGGAGATGGATGGGTTCGCGTACGCACTCGTCGAGGTCGAAATCCGGTGCGACCGTGCTCTCGGCCGCCCGGTCGCGTCGCGAAAGCCACTGCTCGTCCGCCACCGGCTCCGGCCTTTCCTCGTCCTTCCGGGGCCGCGGTCGCGGCCCGCACCCGCCCCTCGCATTCTGGCACGGCCGTCCGATCCGCGGCCCGGCGGGCGTGTGCCGCTCCCCGGCGGGGAGCCGTACGCGGGAGACGGGAGGGACTGGCGGCGGCGCGGGGCGCGGCCGGGTCCGGCGGGTCGGTTCCTTTGATCATCCGGGGAGTTGGGGCAGGATCGGCGTACTGATGTACGAGCCAGGGGAGAGTATGAACTCACGCCGGATATTCCTGACCACGGGTGCCGGGGCGGCTGTGGCGGCGATGGGCGCGGGCGCCGTCGCGGGCGGGGCCTCCCCCGCGCACGCAGCCGGAGCGCACGGGCGGGACGGCGGTGCCGAACCGGTGTACACCGAAGCTCTCGGCATCGCGATGGAGGGCTGGCCCTCGGCCTTCCCGGTCCACTTCCTCCGGCTGGTCAACCAGGGCGAGACGGTCAGTATGGCCTATCTCGACATCCCCCCGGCCCAGGGCACCGCGTCCGGCCGCACCGTACTGCTGCTGCACGGCAAGAATTTCGACGGGGGCGCCTGGAAGCCCACCGCCCGCTCGCTGGCGGCTGCCGGACACCGGGTCGTCGTGCCCGACCAGATCGGATTCGGCCGTTCCTCCAAGCCCGCTCTCGACTACACCTTCGGGCTGCTGACCGGGAACACCGCGGCGCTCCTCGACCATCTCGGCGTGGAGCGCGCGGATGTGATCGGGCATTCGATGGGCGGCATGGTCGGCGTCCGCTTCGCTCTCGACCACCCGGAGCGCACGCGGCGGCTGGTGCTCGCCAACCCGGTGGGCCTGGAGGACTACCGGGAGCTCGTCCCCGCCCTGAGCACGGAACGGCTCTTCGCCGACGAGCTGGCCAATACAAACCTCAACGCCATCCGCGGCTTCTACCGCTCCTATGTGGTGGAGTGGCGGCGGGCCTATGAGCGCAATGTCGAGCTCCGGTACCGGGTCACCCTCGGCGGCGAGTACCCGCGCTGGGCGATGGCGTCGGCCCGCACCTATCAGATGGCGTACCACCAGCCGGTCCTCTCCGACCTGCCGCGACTGGGCCTTCCCGTGCTGCTGGTGATCGGCCAGGAGGACCGCGCGGCGGTGGGCAAGTCGTACGCCACCCCGGAGAACCGCGCGAGGCTGGGCAACTTCCCCGTCCTGGGCAGGCGGGCGGCGGCGGCGATCCCGGGCGCCCGGCTGGTGGAGCTGTCCGGCACGGGCCATCTGCCGCACCTGGAGGCGCGCGGACGGTTCGAGCGGGAGGTGCTCGCCTTCCTGCGCGGCTGACCTCCGGGGAGGCTCCCCGGCCTCACCCGCCCCGGGTACCGGCACACGCGGGCGGTACCCGGGTGCGCGGGAGGCCCCGGGAGCCGTGCGGGGGTGTCAGAAGAACAGTACGGAGCGGAGCTTCAGCCGCTCCGAGGCGCTGCCGCCGAGCGGGCGGAGTACATAGTGCTCCCCCGTGCAGTCGGGGTTGGTCCACACCACCGCCACCTCGTCGGTGTCGTTCACCGGGGCGAAAGCCGGCGAGGTGGAGCCCGGATCGGCCGCCTCGGGGATGGTGACGCACTCCCGGCTCACCGGATCGGCGAGCACCGTGCGCTGGGGCCGGCCGTCGGGACCGGTGAAGCCGTAGGTGAAGTCACCGGTCGCCGCGGCGGCCCGGCCGGGCAGGGTGAGCAGGAGCAGCAGCGAACCGGCAACGGCGGCGGTGGCGGCGCGAAATCGCATGAGAGTCGCCTCTTCTCGGATGAGTGACGCCCGGAACTCCGGGCACTACTCACCGTAGCCGTCACTCTGGGTGATTTAACGATTCTGCTCACTCACCGGAAAGCGTGGTTTGACCGCTTCGCCGGTGGCCGAATCCCGGGAACAGGCGCGGGGGCCGTCCTTGCCGGGCGGACGGCCCCCGGGTCGTCAGCCGGTCACATACTCCCGGAGATGACGCGCGGTCAGGGTCTCCCCCGTGGCCACCAGATCGGCCGGGGTGCCGGTGAACACCACCCGTCCGCCGTTGTGGCCGGCCCCGGGCCCGAGGTCGATCAGCCAGTCGGCATGGGCCATCACCGCCTGGTGGTGCTCGATGACCACCACCGTGTTGCCCTCGTCGACCAGCCGGTCCAGCAGGGCCAGCAGCTTGTCCACATCGGCCAGGTGCAGACCCGTGGTCGGCTCGTCCAGGATGTAGGTCGAGGACTTCTCCGCCATGTGGATGGCGAGCTTGAGCCGCTGGCGCTCACCGCCGGAGAGGGTGTTCAGCGGCTGGCCGAGGCGCAGATAGGACAGCCCCACATCGGTGAGCCGGCCGAGAATCGTGTGCGCCTGGCCGGAGGGGAAGAAGGCGTGGGCCTCCTCGACCGACATCCCCAGCACCTGGCTGATGTCCTTGCCGCGCAGCCGGTAGGTCAGCACCTCGGGGGTGAACCGCTTCCCCTCGCACTTCTCGCACACCGAGGCGACCCCGGCCATCATCGCGAGGTCGGTGTAGATCAGGCCGATGCCGTTGCAGTGCTGGCAGGCGCCCTCCGAGTTGGCGCTGAAGAGCGCGGGCTTGACGCCGTTCTCCTTGGCGAACGCGTTGCGGATGGGGTTGAGCACTCCGGTGTACGTCGCCGGGTTCGAGCGGCGCGAGCCCCGGATCGGGGTCTGGTCGGCGACCACCACACCCGCCCGTGCGGAGAGATGACCGTGGATCAGCGAGCTCTTCCCGGAGCCGGCGACCCCGGTGACCACGGTGAGCACCCCGAGCGGTATGTCCACACTGACACCCTGGAGATTGTGCAGATCGGCGTCCCTGATGGAGAGCTGTCCCCGGGGTGTGCGGACCGTGTCCCGCAGCCGCGCCCGGTGCGCCAGATGGCGGCCGGTGAGCGTGCCGGAGGTGCGCAGCCCGGCCACATCCCCGCTGTAGCAGATCTCGCCGCCCGCCTCGCCGGCGCCCGGCCCGAGGTCGACCACATGGTCGGCGATGGCGATCACCTCCGGCTTGTGCTCCACCACCAGGACGGTGTTGCCCTTGTCCCGGAGCAGCAGCAGGAGATCGTTCATCCGCTGGATGTCGTGCGGGTGCAGTCCGACCGTCGGCTCGTCGAAGACATAGGTCGTGTCGGTGAGGCTGGAGCCGAGATGGCGCACCATCTTCACCCGCTGCGCCTCGCCGCCGGAGAGGGTGGCGGCGGGCCGGTCCAGGCTGAGATAGCCCAGCCCGATCTCCACCAGGGACTCCAGCAGATGGCGGAGGCTGTCCAGCAGCGGGGCGACGCCCGGATCGGTGATGCCGCGGGCGAACTCGGCGAGATCGCTGATCTCCATCGACGAGCACTCGGCGATGTTCTTCCCGCGGATCCGCGAGGACAGGGCCGCCCGGGTCAGCCGGGTGCCCTCGCACTCCGGGCACGGGCTGAAAACCACGGCCCGGTCGACGAATGCCCGGATATGGGGCTGAAGCGCTTCCCGGTCCTTCACCAGCCAGCTGCGCTGGATTTTCGCGACCAGTCCCTCATAGGTGAAGTTGTTGGATCCCACCTTCACCTTGACCGGCGCCTTGTGGAGGAAATCGGCCCACTCCCGGTCGGTGAAGTCCTGGAGCTTCTTGGCGGGGTCGTAGAAACCGGAGGCGGCCATGATGGACCACGGCCAGGAATCGACGGCATATCCGGGAACCGTGATCGCGCCCTCGTTGAGGCTCTTCTCCCGGTCCACGAGCTGGTCGATGTCGATGTCCGAGATCTGGCCGAGGCCCTCGCACCGGGGACACATGCCCTCGGGAACATTGAAGCTGAAAGCGCCGGCGGTTCCGATGTGCGGGGTCCCGAGCCGGCTGAAGATGATCCGCAGCATGGTGTACGCGTCCGTCGCGGTGCCGACGGTGGAGCGGGAGTTGGCGCCCATGCGTTCCTGGTCGACGACGATCGCCGCGCTCAGATTGTGCAGTCCGTCCACGTCGGGGCGGCCGAGGCTGGGCATGAAGGACTGGATGAAGGCCGCATAGGTCTCATTGATGAGGCGCTGGGACTCGGCCGCGATGGTGCCGAAGACCAGGCTCGACTTCCCGGATCCGGAGACCCCGGTGAAGACGGTGAGACGGCGCTTGGGCAGATCCACATCGACGCCGCGGAGATTGTTCTCGCGGGCTCTCCTGACCTGGATCACATGGTGGCTGTCGGCGGTTGCCGGCTGGTGGCTGTGGTCGGCCGCGGTCATTCGGAGTTCCTTTTCCATGGTTCTCGTACTGTTTCCGTGCTGTTTCGCGTACTGCTTCCCGGACGGGCACCGGGTCTGTCCGCCGGGCCTATTCCCGGGACGTTCCCCGGCTGTCGGTCCGGCCGTTCCCCGGCTGGTTCCGGGCCGTTCCCGGACTGTCGGAGGGCTGTCGGACGGCTGCCATCCGGCCGTTCTCCGGCTGTTTCCCGGACAGTTCCCGGACAGTTCCCGGTGTCCCGCCGGACTGTCCGTCACCCGGGGCCGTCCGGGTCGACTCCCGTACGCGCCCCGCGCCGATTCTCTCCTTCCGTCCGGTGTTCTTCCGTCCTCTCCCGGTGATATCACCGGCGGATTCTCCCGGTACTGCCCTGTGCTCACCGCCGGCGGAGGCCGTACGATCCCCTCCCGCCCCGCCGCCCCCGCCCGGGGGGGGTTCCGGCCCCGGTGACACAGACCGGCGGGCCCCGCGGAACTCATCGGCGGCCATCACGGACCCACGCATATGCAGAGATAAGGTCCAGACCTATTGACGTACTGGTCTAGTCCTTTTAATCTCTGCGTCACCTCCGCGGATCAGTCAGGGCCGTGTGCACGCACCCTGGCAACACGCTCCACCCCCCATTGAGTTGAGCAAGGCCGCCCCACCCCCGCGTCTCCACACGCGGGCCCCCCACCAGGAGGATCCGACCGTGCTGTCCCCCTTCCGTACCAGAGTGGCCCTGGCCGCAGCAGGCGCGGCCGCCGCCGCGCTGCTGGCCGGATCGCTCTCCGCAGGTGTGTCGCAGGCCGCCACGCCGCAGGAAACCTGTCGGCCCGAAGGCCTCTACAAGACGCCCGGCGTCGATGTCCCGTACTGCTCGGTCTACGACGCCGACGGCCGCGAGAAGATGGGCGCGGACCACCAGCGCCGCATCATCGGATACTTCACCAACTGGCGCACCGGCAAGGACGGCACGCCGGCGTACCTCGCGTCCGACATCCCGTGGAACAAGATCACCCACATCAACTACGCGTTCGCGGCCGTCGACTCCGCCAACAAGATCACGGTGGGCACGGACGGACCGAACAACGCCAACACCGGGATGACCTGGCCGGGCGTCGCCGGGGCCGAGATGGACCCCGCGCTTCCGTACAAGGGGCACTTCAACCTCCTGACGAAGTACAAGAAGCTGCACCCCAATGTGAAGACACTGATCTCCGTCGGCGGCTGGTCCGACACCGGTGGCTACAACGACGACAGCGGCAAGCGGGTGAACTCCGGTGGCTTCTACTCGATGACCACCAATGCCGACGGTTCGGTGAACCAGGCCGGCATCGACACCTTCGCCGACTCCGCCGTCGCCTTCATCAAGAAGTACGGGTTCAACGGCGTCGATGTCGACTACGAGTACCCGACCACGATGAAGGACGCGGGCAACCCGCTTGACTGGCAGCTCGCCAACGGCCGCCGCGCGGGTCTGGTCAAGAGCTACTCGGTCCTGATGAAGACCCTCCGCGAGAAGCTGGACCGGGCGGGAGCGGCCGACGGCAAGCACTACCTGCTGACCGTCGCGGCGCCGTCCTCCGGCTACCTGCTGCGCGGCATGGAGACCTTCCAGGTCCAGAAGTACCTGGACTACGTCAACATCATGTCGTACGACCTGCACGGCACCTGGAACGAGCACGTCGGCCCGCAGGCCGCGCTCAATGACGACGGCAAGGACTCCGAGCTCGCCGGAGCCGGTGTCTACAGCACCGCGCAGTACGGCGGAATCGGTTATCTGAACACCGACTGGGCCTACCACTACTTCCGCGGCTCGATGCCGGCCGGCCGCATCAATGTCGGCCTGCCGTACTACACCCGCGGCTGGAAGAACGTCCAGGGCGGCACGGACGGTCTGTGGGGCAAGGCGGCCACGACCACCTGCCCGGCCGGACAGAACCTCACCAAGTGCGGTGACGGCGCCGTCGGCATCGACAATGTCTGGCACGAGAAGGACACCGCCGGCAAGGAGGCCCCCGCGGGCTTCAACCCGATGTGGCACGCCAAGAACCTGGAGAAGGGCGTCGTCGGCGACTACGTCACCAAGTTCGGCCTCCCCGCGACCACCAAGCTGACCGGCACCTACGCCCGCAAGTACGACTCGACCCTGGTCGCGCCGTGGCTGTGGAACGCGCAGACCAAGGTCTTCATGTCGACCGAGGACGAGCAGTCCATCGGCGCCAAGGCCGACTACGTGGTGAACAAGGGCATCGGCGGCACCATGATCTGGGAGCTGGCGGGCGACTACCAGTTCAACGCGGCCAAGGGTCAGTACGAGCCCGGCAACACGCTCACCAACCTGATGTACGACAAGTTCAAGGCCGCCGCCCCGTACGGCGCCAAGAAGTCCAACATCACGCTGCCGACCGAGGCCATCGATGTGGACGTCGACTTCGGACAGTTCGCGCTGGGTGACTCCAACTACCCGATCAGCCCCAAGCTGAAGATCACCAACAACACCAAGGCGACCCTGCCGGGTGGCACGGAGTTCCAGTTCGACTACGCGACCTCCGCGCCGGCCAACGCCAAGGACCAGTCCGGCTTCGGCACGTCGATCATCCGCAGCGACCACACCGGCAACAACATCGGTGGCCTGAAGGGCGACTTCAACCGGGTCTCCCTGAAGCTGCCCGCGTGGCAGTCGCTGGCCCCCGGCGCGTCGGTCCAGCTGGACTTCGTCTACTACTCGCCGGTCTCGACCCCGTCGAACTGGACGGTCACCTTCGGTGGCAAGAGCTACGCCATCGCCGCTGACCTGAACCGCGGCACCACCCTGGTCGAGCCGGGCGGTGGCACCACGGGCGGCACCACGGGCACGACCGGTACGACCGGCACGACCGGCACGACGGGTACCACTGGCACGACCGGTACCACTGGCACGACCGGTACCACGGGTACGACCGGCACGACCGGCACGACCGGTACCACTGGCACCACGGGTACGACCGGCGGCAACGGCACCTGCACCGCCCCGGCCTGGAGCGCGGCGAGTGAGTACGGCTCGGCCCAGACCGTGTCGCACAAGTCCCGCAACTGGAAGTCGAAGTGGTGGACGAAGGGCGACGAGCCCGGCACCACCGGCCAGTGGGGTGTCTGGCAGGACCTGGGTGCCTGCTGACCCGTCTTCCCACTGATCACTTCTGATCGCTTCTGAACTCGAAGGCCCCCCGCGGCGGCTCTCCCTGGCCTTGCCGCCGCAGGGGGCCTTCGTCATGCCGCCCGGCGGGCGGCCCCGCATCAGTCGGGCAGATGGTCCCAGCCGCGCGCGGTGCGGGTCAGCTCGCGGAAGCCGAATCCGGACATGGCCTCGATCTCCCCGGCCTCGTCCTCGTACGCGCAGGTGAGCAGCCGGTCGCAGCCGCACAGCTCCAGCCACTGGCGGGCCCCGCCGAGCAGCCAGCCCAGCAGTTCGGGATGGGCGTCGCCGGGGAGTTCGAGATCGGCGATCTCGGCCATGCCGCCGGACCTGGCATGCCGCTCGGGCCGGTCGAGTGTGGTGTCCAGCTCGATGTGTCCGGCGTCCGCACCGCCGAGCCGGGCGGTGAGCCGGGTGCCGAGCGGACCGAGGGTCCGGCGCAGGGTCATCCCCGGCACGGGCGCCGGGCCCGGAGCGGGCAGATCACGGACCGCGGCGAGCGAGAGCACCTCGGTGGGGCCGGTGTGGACGAAACCGGCCCGTGCCAGGACGGCGCGGACATGCGGCCACTGCTCGGGCACCCCCTGTACGCCCGGGGACGGCAGCTGTCCGTCGGCGTGGCGGGCCCGGACGTGCCAGCGGGTGAGCTGGGCGAGGCAGGCGCTCATCAGCACCTCGGCGGCCCGCCCGGACTCCTCGCCCGGTGCCGCGGGCTCCTCCGGCGGGGTGTGCAGGAACCACGCGATGTGGCCGGTGTCGCGGTAGTCCTCACCGACGTCCGGATCATTGCGGTAGCGCAGCAGATGCGCGGCGGCGACGATCCGGCGCCGCTCCTCGGCGACCAGGGTGACCCGCTCGGCGACCCAGGGGTCGATGATGTATTCCTCGGGCCGGCGCTCAAGACTGGTGAGGACGGTGTTGACCGAGACGGCCGCGCCGGGGACGACAGCGGCGGTGTGTGCGTTGACCAGGTCGGTGAGCTGGTCGCGGTCCTCCCGGTGGAAGGGACGCACGGAAAGGGACGCGGACATGGTGGAGCCTCCGTGGAGTAACGGTTGAGGAGGCCGCCATGAGGTGCGGTACGCGGCCGACATTACCACCGTGAGCGGCCGGAATCGGAACCATTTCCGAGCGGCGGGGCCGGATCGGGTGAGCCCCGGAGGTCCGTACGGGCCCGGTGATCGCTAGGGTGAGGGCGGTCACACCGTGCCGTGCGCGGGCTCCCCTGCGGGGCGGCGGGCGGTCATCCCGGACACCGCCGGCGGGTATGTCCCGCCGCCGGGCGGCCCCGGTGCGGCCGGTGTGTTCGCCAGGTGTTCCGAAGTGCCGAACCCACAGCCCGAGAGGTGGCCCATGAGTGTGTTGAGTCCGGAGATCCGTGCGCGGGTGGCGGGTGCCCATATCTGGTTCGTCGCCACCGTCGGTCCGGACGGGGCTCCGCACGTGAGTCCGATGTGGCTCGGTGTCGAAGGTGATCTGCTGCTGTTCAACACGGCCGTGGGCCGGGTCAAGGAGCGCAATCTGCGGCACGATCCCCGGCTGTATCTCTCGCACACGGACAAGGCCGATCCCTATGACCGGGTGCAGATCCGGGGCCGGGCGATCCGCTTCGTCGAGGGTGAGCGGGCGGACCGGGACATCGACCGGCTGGCCCGGAAGTATCTCGGCACGGACCGGTTCGAGCTGAGGATTCCCGGCGAGCAGCGGGTGAGCGTGCTGATCGAGCCGGAGCGCGCGCGGCGGATCATCGGGGTGGAGAAGTTCCCGCCCGGGGTGCTGCCGGAGGCGGGCGGCGCCTGACCCGCTCCCCCGGTCCCGCAGCGGGGTCCGGGGCCGCTCCCGGCACACGGCCGGGGGCGGCCCCGGGGCGTCATCTCCCCCGGCTCCAGCGGAAGTCGAGCTCCGGGTGGCGCGCGGAGGGGCCTCGCAGCAGCGGGGCCGGGCGGCCCGCGAGGAAACGCCCGAAGAAGGCGGCCGTGACGGCGCGGACGAGCCCGGTCGCCCGCGCCGGGGCGAGGGTCCCGAAGAATTCCTGCCAGACGGCGGGGGGCCAGGTCGTGCGGAGCCCGATGGCGTCGGCGTATCCGCTCAGGTCGGTGCCGCTGAGATGGCCGCCGCCGGTGAGGTGGATATGACGGCCCCAGCCGCGGTGCGCGGCCCGCCAGCGGGCCCAGGTGTCGTGGTCCGGCGAGGAACTCAGCAGCAGAAACGGCCGGTCGAGGCCCTGATCGGCGACCGGGGTGCCGAAGAGCCCGCCGTCCAGGTCGAGTCCGGCGGCGAAGCGGCGGTCCTGCCGCATCGCCTCGGCCGCCGCGGCTCCGCCCATGGAGTGGCCGAGCAGTCCTATCCGGGCCGGGGCGAGACCGCGGGCCGTCAGATCGTCGGCGACGGTGCGCAGATCGGCGGCCCGGACCGCGGTCTCCAGCCGGTCCTGGGCGTCCCAGTCGTCGGGTGCCGCGGGCAGGCTGCCGCGGATCAGCCGCCCGTCGGGGAAGTGGACCGCCGCGGCGTCATGGGTGTGGTCGACGCCCGCCACCAGGTGTCCGCGGGAGGCGAGTTCGGTGGCGAGCGCGGTGGTGAGGGAGCGGGACGATCCGCGCCCGTGGCTGAGCAGGATCAGCGTCGGGCGGCGTACGGCGCGGTGGGCGGTGGCGACACCGGTGCGGATCCGGGCCAGGGAGCCGGCCGCGACACCCCATTCGCCCTCCAGGACATCCGCCACCCGGGGATGGGTGTACGCGGCGGGCACGGAGCCGTGTCCGCCGGCGGGGAACCAGAGCTGGACCATGAGTTCCCGCGGTCCCGGCACGGCCGCGAAGGGGTCGGTACGCGTGCGGTCCACCACCGGGTGGGACCGGGTGGCCACGGGGTGAGGCCCGCCGGGGGCGGGCAGCGGCAGCGGGCCGCCGGGTACGGAGCGGGCGGCGTGAGCGGCGCCGGCGGGCAGCAGGGCCGCCGCGGCGGCGGCCCCTCCGGCTCCCAGCAGCAGGGAACGACGAGCGAGCACCGGCACCTCCTGATGTCACGGGGTGCGGGGTGCCCCCGGATCACCGACACCATAATTGGTCCGGACCAATTCGCGGGAGGGTTGAGCGGCGGTCGTTTCGATCTTCCGCGCCCGCGCCGTCTTCCGTGCCCGCGCCGCCAACTCGGCCCGCCCATCGGCCGGTCCGGCATCGCCCGGCCCTCTCAGGGTCAGCAGAAGGTGCGCGGCAGCAGGGTGTCCGGTCCGGGCACCCGGTCGCGGTACGAGGATTCCAGGAAGCCGAGCAGGCGGTCGATGTCCCCGGGACTGGAGGAGAGCCCGACGGAGACCCGCACCGCGCCGCCCGAGGGCAGCCCCAGGCTGGTGAGATAGTCGTCCATGCTGGTCAGTGTCCGGTCCCGGCCGGTGCGGACCAGGACCCCGTGGTCGATCGCGAAGGCCGCCTCACCGGCCCCCGGGTTGCAGAAGCATCCGGTCCGCAGCGAGATCCGGGCGGCCGTGCTGTCCCGGGCGACGATCCGCTCGTCCAGCACGGAGCCCCGGGCGTCCAGGACGTTCAGTGCCACGGTGCCGCCGCGCCGGTGCACGGTGCGGGGCCCGTAGAGCCGGATCAGGGGTGTGCCGTCGCTGTGCCGGAGCCGGGTGAGGCCGGTGAGCAGCCGGCCCGTCAGCGCGGTCACATGGTCGTGCACGGCGTCCACTCCGATGGACTCGATCCAGTCGATTCCCGTGGTGACCTCGGGTATGGCATGGAAGTTGACGGTGCCGTCCTCGAACGCGGCGGCCCCGTCGGCGGGATGGTGCCACTGACCCTGCGCACTCGCGGCCCGGATGGTGCCGCCGGAGAACCAGGGGCGCCGCAACAGCGCCAGGGCGGAGTCACGGGCGATGAGACAGCCCACTCCGGTCGGATAGCCGAAGACCTTGTACCAGCTCAGCACGGTGAAGTCGGCGGGGTGTTCGCGGAGTGACAGCCGGTTGGCGGGGGCGAAGGCGGCGGCGTCCAGCAGGGTGTGCCAGCCGCGCTCCCGGGCGTACGGGATCCACTCCAGCGGGTGCCGCACCCCGCTGAAGTTGCTCTGCGCCGGAAAGGCGAAGAGCCCGCGTTCGCCGCGGCGCCCGGCCAGGGCCGAGGCCAGGGTCTCCCCGTCGACCCGCAGGCCGGGTCCGGAGAGGGGAATGTAGGTGGTGGGGGTGCGGCGGGCGCGGGCGAACTCGCGCAGTCCGTTGACCGAGTTGTGGTTGTCCAGGGTGAGCAGCAGCTCGGCCCGCCCGGGACGGAAGGGATAGCCCTCGCCGACGAGACGGCAGGCCGCGGTGGCGTTGGCCGTGAAGACGGCCGTGTACTCGGCGGGGTCGGCGCCGGCGAATTCCAGCACCCGCGCCCTGGCCTCCTCCACCAGAGCGGTGGTGGGCGCGGAGGCGGGGCTGTGGGTGTGCGGATTGCCGTGCACCGCGCGGGTGAGCCGCTCGGTCTGGGCGAGGAGCTGGCGCCGGGCGGGGAGCCCGGCGCCGGTGTGGTCGAGATAGACGTGCCGGGTCTCGTCGAGGTAGCCGTACTCCTCGGCGCGCAGCCGCGCGAAGTCGGGCGGGCCGCCCGGGTCCCCGGGCGGCGGCACCGGCCGCCCGGCAGCGGCCCCGGCCCCGGTGTCCGCCGTGGTGGGTGTGGTCTGTTCCGTCATCATGTCCCCGTCCCGTGGGCCGGTTCCAGCATGCGGCGGTGCCGGGCGCGGCGGCAAGGAGCCGGGGCGGCGCGCCCCGGACGCGGGTGCACGGAACGCGCCGCCGGGGTCAGGAGGGCGGTGCGGGGAGCCGGCGCGGTTCGATGCGCTCCTCCACCGCCGAATCGCCGTCCCTGCGCACGATGTACGCGGCCTTGCCGGCCTGTTCGCCGACGGCCTCGACGAGCTCGGTGCCCCGGTGGACCGGCCCCACGCCGTCGTCGGTGCGGTGGGTCCCGGGCAGGGTTCCGTCCGCGACCGGCTCGCGCACCAGCGGCCGGCGCCCCGGGTCGACGTCGTGGTGGACGCCGTTTCCGTACGGGAGCGGGCCCGGCGCGTTGGTGACGGGACGGAGCCGGGGGCCGGAGGAGTCGGTGGTGCCGCCCCGGAACCAGCGGATGGAGCCCGCGCCGGCCCCGCTCGGCACCACACCGGCCCGCCTGGCGCGGCGCAGGATCCCGTCGAGTCCGTGGACCCGCCGGACGGCGAGGAGATCGGCCACGGAGCCGCCCGTCACCCGGACCACGTCCTGTTCGAGGACGGCGCCCTCGACGTCCTCCGGATTGGGCATGGGGAAGAGATGGAGCGGGGTGAGATCGAATCCCGCCACCCGGGCGGCCTCGCTCATCCGCGCGGTGAAGAACTCGGCGTCCCCGATGGCCGTGCCCGCGTACATGCCCCGGGGGCGCCGGCCGTGTGCCCCGGAGCGGCCGATCGCATGATGGACCAGGGAGTCGAAACTCACCTTGGTGCGGCCTCCGACGCGGTGGCCGCCGGAGGTCGCGACGATGGTGGGCTGGGGTGCGCTCATGGCTCGTGATCTCATCGGTCCGGCGGGTCGCGGGGGCCGGACCGGGGGCGGAGGCCGGCGCCGGGCCGGTGCGGGTACCGGCCCGGGGAGTCCCGGCCCGGCCCTCCGGACGGTGGCGCCGGCGCGTCCGGCCGGTCCCTCAGCGCCCCCGCAGGACCCGCTGCCACCGGGAGAGTTCGCCGCGCGGTGCCGGGACGGCGGGCGGGGCCGGCGGCTGCGGGGAGGCGGCCGGGAGCGGCTGGGAGACGGGCGGTGCCGCGCTCACCCGTAGCTCCGGTCCGGGGACCGCCTCGCGTTCGGGGGTGAAGCGGACGGGCAGGGATTCCAGCCGCTCGGTGAGGCGGGCGGCGCCGGTCACCAGCTCGGCCTCGGAGACGGCGAGTTCGAGGCCGGGCAGCAGGGTCAGCAGGGTGTCGATCCCGGTGTCGGCGATGGCCCGGCCGATGTCCTGTCCCGGGCATTCGTGCGGTCCGCCGCTGAAGGAGAGATGCGAGCGGTTGCCGTGCACGGGGGCCGAGCGGTCCGGCCGGATCTCCGGGTCGGCGTTTCCGGCGGCGAGTCCCAGCAGCACCATGTCGCCGGCGCTGATCCGCCGGCCGCCGAGCACGGTGTCCCCGACCGCCCAGCGGCCCGCCACCACCGAGAGCGGCGGGGCGTCCCAGAGCACCTGCTCCAGCGCGTCGGGGAGGGTCATCTGGCCGCCGGAGAGGCTGGCCCGGAAGCGGCGGTCGGTCAGCACCAGCCGGAGGGTGTTGGCGATCAGATTGACCGTGGCCTCATTGGCGGCGAGGAGGACCAGCCGCAGATGGTCGACGACCTCGTCCCCGGTGAGCCCGGATTCGTGGCCGATCAGCCGGCTCGCGAGGTCGCGGCCGGGGCGTTCGGTCTTGCGCCGGACCAGGGTGCGCAGGGTCTGCGCCATGAGGTCCTCGCCCGCCGGGGCGGCCGGGCCGCCGCGCGTCGCGTCGCGTGCCGCCTCCACCAGGCGGGGGCCGTTCTCCTCGGGCATGCCCAGGAGCTGGTTCATCACCAGCATGGGCAGCCGCTCGGCGTACTCCCCGATGAGATCGGCCTCGCCCCGGGAGGCGAATCCGGCGACCAGGCGCCGGGTGTGGTGGGTGACATAGCGGCGCACCCCGTGCCGGTTGAACTGCGCCAGGCCGTCGGTGACCGCCCGGCGGAGCCTGGCGTGCTCGTCGCCGTCGGCGAAGACGCAGACCGGCTGCCAGCCGATCATCGGGATCAGCGGGGAATCCGCGGGCACCCTGCCCTGTTCGAACATCGACCAGCGGCGCGAGTCACGGGAGTAGAGCGAGGGGGTCCGCATGACCTCCAGATTCTCCCGGTGTCCGAGGACGAGCCAGGCCGGCAGATCGCCGTGGACCAGGACCGGGGCCACCGGGCCGTGCTCGCGGCGGAGCAGTTCGTACACCGCCCGGGGATCCGCCGCCGCGGCCGGTCCGTGGAGCCGGTGCGGCGCTCCGGATTCCGGCCGGTGCGCCGGGCAGCCGGGTGGCGGCGCGGGCACGGATCCGTCGCTGGGGACGTCTGGGCGCGGGCTGGTCACAAATCCTCCGAAGCCGTGGTGAGGAGCGCCGGGCGGGCGGACGGGATCGCGGGGGTCCCGGCAGGGCGCTCGGAGAGGTTCCCGGCGGCGCCGGAGGGCGTCACCGGCCCTGCCGCGGCCGTACGGGATCCTGGGGCGCAGGCAGCATATCCCCGTTCGGCTCCGGCCGGAGAGGCCGTCCCGCGGCTTCCGCGGGGGTGTCCGGGCCGGGTGCCGTCCCGGACGGAACCGCGCTCAGCAGGGCGATGTCACACTTTCGCGGTCCGGCGGCACTTGAGTGTCCACGGTGCCGCAGAACGGCGGCACCGACCGCGGGTCAGGAGGATTCGGTGGAACCGGTGTTGCTGGGGGCGGCGGCGATCGTGACGGGCGGGGCGGCATGGAGTGTGGTGCGGGGGGCGCGGCGCCTGCTGGAACGGCTGGTGTCGGACATCGTGGTGCGGACACTGCGGGACGCGGGGCGGATTCCGGGGCCGGGCGCGGGACCGGGCGCGGGCGCGGGCGTGAACGGTGTCGCGGGGCCGTCCGCAGCGCCCTTCGGGGGAGCCGGGGTGAATCGTCATGGAGGACTCGGCCGGGGCTGAACTGCGGGTGTCGGCGCCGGTGGAGCTGCCCGCGCCGGTGGTGCGGGGCAGAGAGCTCGCGGAGCGGCTGCACCAGGCGGAGTACCCGGGGCTGGTGCGGTTTCTGCTGCTGAGCGGGGCGTCCTGGACCGAGGCGCAGGACGCGGCGCAGGACGCCTTCACCCAGATGTGCCGGCCGGGCGCACGGATCACCCATCCCAAGGCGTGGCTGCGGACGGTGGCGTGGCGCTCCTGGTTACGCCAGCAGGTGCGGCCGGAGGACCCGTGCGCGGATGTCCCCGATGTGCGGTCCGCACACTGGCAGAGCCCGGCGCACGCGGCGGAGCTGGGGGTGGAGGAACGCCGGGTGGTGGAGATGCTGTTGCGGCTGCCGGCGAAGCAGCGGGCCGCGATGGCCTGGAATCTGGACGGTTTCACCGCGCAGGAGAGCGCGCAGGCCATGGGCATCACACCGGAGGCGGTACGCCAGAACCTCAGCCGCGCCCGAGCGTCGCTGAAGGTGTGGCTCGGTCTGGAGGATCCGGGCGACGGCCCGGGCGGGGAGGTGGAGTGATGGACCGGCAGAGCGGATCCGCCCGGCTGGACACGCTGCTCGCGTCCGCGCACGAGGGGCTGGGGATCGCGGTCTACGACTCGCTGATGAGCCAGGGCGGTCCGCCGGAGCCGCGCGATCCGGACCGGGCGCTGGGGCGGCTGCTGGCGGGGGTGCACCGGCAGACGCTGGCCGCCGTGGTCCGGCGCACGGACTGGACCCGGTGGGATGAACAGGTGTCCGGGCGCGGCGCGGGGCCGGGCGGCGGGGGCCGGGGCGCCGGGGGGCTGATGCGGCGGCTGGCGTCGGTGCGGCTCAAGTACCGGGCGGAGGCGCTGCGGATCGCGCGGTCGCACTGGCCGCACGATCTTGACGAGCTGATCCTCGGTGCCTCGGGAGCCGTGGAGGAGCTGCTGGCACGGCTGGAGGAGGCGGAGTGCCCGCCGGAGGGGGCGCGGGACGCGCTGGCGGAGGTGGACCTGGCGATCGGCCGGGTGCTCGCCCTGCCGGAGCCGCCGGTGCGGCCGGCCGCGCCGGTGGGCCGTTCCTATCCGGAGCTGGTGTCGGATCTGCTCGGCGGGCGGGCGGCCCGGCTGCTGAGTGTCGCCCGCAACTGCCGCACCCTGCTCGAACTGGAGTTGGAGCTGCTGCCCCGGCCGGGCGGCGCGGGCGGGGGGCGGTGGTCGGGCGCGCTGGAGGTGGCGCAGGATCTCGCGGACGATCTGGAGCTGGCCCACCGGGAGGCGGTGGCCCTGCGGGTGGGGGTGAGCCTGGTGCACCGGGCGGCGCACGACTTCCGGGGCGCGGATCTGCATGCCGCGCAGCTGGAGGGGGTCCGGCTGGAGGGCATCCGGTGGGATTCCGGCACCGTGTGGCCGCCCGGCTGGGAGGACCGGATCCGGCGGGCGTCGCTGGCGGCGGGGGATGTGCTGGTGGTGGGCTCGGAGCCGTACGACAGCGCGGTGGCCGCGGACATCTGACGCGGGCCGGGCTGCCGGACGCCCCGGGGCGGGCGGGCACGCCGGCCCCGGGGCGTCGCGCGTCCGGACGGCCCCGGGGGTGTCAGGGGCCCGGCGGTGCCGTCGGCGAGGTGGTGCGGGACGGGTCGAAGGGGGCCCCCGGGCGGGCGGGGGCGGAGTTGAGGACCCAGACCCCGGCGGTGACCGCGAGGGTGAAGACCACGGCGGTCAGCAGGGTGAGCACCAGCCGCCGCCGGCGCTCGCGGCGCCGCCACTCCCCCAGGACGCTGTGGTACGCGCCGGGCGGGGGATGGACCTGGCCGGCGACGGCGTCCATCGCCTCCCGCAGGCGCTGTTCGGTTCCGGGGCCGTTCACGGGCCCGGTCTCCCGGCTGTTCATCGGCGGTTCTCCAGCACCTGGGTGAGCGCGGCGAGTCCGCGCGCTGTGTGTGTTTTGACGGAACCGGCCGAGATCCCCATGGCCTTGGCGATCTCCCCCTCCTTGAGTCCCATCCAGTGGCGCAGCACCAGGGCCTCGCGCTGGCGGGCCGGGAGCCGGCGGAGGGCGTCGATCAGGGCCCGCTGGTCGTCCTGGAGGAGCGCCGTGTACTCGGCGGAGACCACCTGCCCGTCCGGCGGCGGCCCGGTGTGCTTGCGGACGATCTGGAGGTGGCGTATCCGCATCCGGGTCAGATTGCAGACGACGGAGCGCAGATAGGACTCGGCACGGTCGGCGTCGCGGAGTCTGCGCCATTTGCGGTAGATCTCGTAGTACGCCTCGGCGACGATGTTCTCCGGGTCGTCCGCGCCCAGCAGGGCGGCGAGGCGGAGCATCGAGGTGTAGTGGCGTTCGAAGAGCCCGGCGAGCGCGGCCTCCCGCTCCGGGTCGGCGCCGTCGCACGGCCCGGCGGGTGCCCGCCGGGCGCCGGGGACCCGGAAGTCCGGGCGCTGCGGCGCGCCGGCCCCGTCGGGCGGCGGCTGCGCTGCCGCCGCCGGCGGCAGGGTGCGTGGAGTCCGTCTCATGGAGGGGTGGTTCCCGTCTCGGGGCGGGGCGGGCCCGCCGGCCGGCGGGCGAGCGAGGTGGTGTCCGGACGGCCGGGTACCCCCCGCCGGCGCAGCAGTACGGTACCCGCCGCGCTGACGGCCAGATTGAGGAGCAGGGCCGCCAGCCCGGCGTAGATCTCCACGGCCGGACCGCCGGCGCCCAGCGGTACGACCGGCGAGAAGCCCTCCCGGACGACCATGACCGTACCGAAACCCATGCCCGCGGCCCACCCCGCGAGCAGGGCCCGGTGGTGGAGCCACCGGGTCCACAGGCCGATGGCGACGGCGGGGAAGATCTGGAGGATCCAGACACCGCCGAGGAGCTGGAGATTGATCGCGGCCTGGTCGCGCAGGGCGAAGACGAAGACGACGGCGCCCGCCTTGGCGGTGAGCGAGACCAGCTGGGCGACGCGGACCTGCCGTTTGGGAGTGGCGGTGGGATGGACGTACTCGACGTACACATTCCGTACGAAGGAGGTGGCCGCCGCCACGGACATCACGGCGGCCGGGACCAGCGCGCCGACGGTGATGGCGCCGAGGACGATGCCGGCGAGCGGGGCGGGCATCAGCCGGTCGGCCAGCATCGGGACGGCGGATTCGGCGCTGCCCGCCGGGGTGCGCACCCCGGCGGCGACGGCGGCGATTCCCAGCAGGCCGAAGAGGGCGAGCACGGCGGTCCACGCCGGGAGCGCGACGGCGGTGCGGCGCAGGGTGTCGGGTCCGGCGGCGGCGAAGGCGACGGTGAGCACATGGGGGTACATCAGCAGCGCGAGCGCGGAGCCGAGGGCGAGGGTGGCGAAGGCGGGCTGCTGGGCGGGGGTGAGCAGCAGGGAAGCCTGCGGCCCGCCCGGGTCGCCGAGGCGGCGGGCGGCGGTCTCGAAGACCGCGCCGGGGCCGCCGAACCGGTCGAGCACCAGCCAGACGATGGCGAGGACGGAGCCGAAGACGGCGGCTCCCTTGAAGGCGGAGATGACGGCGGGGGCGCGCAGTCCGTGCCGGTAGGTGGCGACGGCGAGTCCGGCGAAGAGGGCCACCATGGCGAGATCGCCGGCGAGGAGCGCGGCCGGCGAGTGGGCGCCGCCCGCGGTGAGGACCGTGAGCACCGCCCGGATGCCGAGGAGTTGCAGGGCCAGATACGGCATGGTGGCGAGGATGCCGGTGAGGGCGACGGCCAGCGCGAGGGGTGCGGAGCCGTACCGTCCGCGCACGAAGTCGGCGACGGTGACACAGCCGCTGTCCCGGGCGACGGACCAGAGCCGGGGCAGCAGGACGAAGGCGAGCGGGCAGACGATCACCGTGTAGGGGACGGCGAAGAAGGCGGGGGCGCCGTTGCCGTAGGCGAGTCCCGGTACGGCGGTGAAGGTGTACGCGGTGAAGACGGTGCCGCCGAGCAGCAGCCAGCTCCAGCCGGTGCCCAGGCTCCGGTCGGCGAGGGCCCAGCCGTCCAGGGAGGGGAGGGTGTCGGTGCGGTGGAACCGCCGGGCGGCCACCGCGAGCAGGGACGCCGCGCCGACGACGGCGAGGAAGGCGGCGAGGACGGTGCCTTCGGTCATCGTTCACCGTCCGGGCTGCGGTCCGGGCGCGGTCGTGCGCCGGGTGTGACAAGGGCGGGTCCGGCGCACGGAAATCTTCCTGCCATCTCGTGTCAACCAAACCGGGGAGTCCGGCAACTCTTGCACAGACTGAGGGGCCGGCCCCTGTCGGGGTTGTCCCCGCCGGGCCCCGCTCATGACGGAAATGAGGATTCCATGACGGAGAACGGCAGATCACGGGGGCGCCGGGCCGCCGCCGGCGTCTGTCTCCTGGTACCGGTGGCGGCCCTGCTCTGGGTGCCCGGGTACGCGCGGGAGGAGCCCCGGCTGGCCGGGGTGCCGTTCTTCTACTGGTATCAGCTCGTCTGGGTGCCCGGCTGTGTTCTCGGTCTGCTCGCCGCCCGTCTGCTGACCCGCCGGCGGTCCGGCGGCGGGCCGGCCGGTCCTCTCAACCCTCCGTCCTCCTAGGGAGCCTGTGTGTCCCGGTCCCCCGTGCCCGCTTTGCGGGCCAATCCGAAGTCCGTCCTGATATGGACAGCTGTCGCCGTGGTCGGCGCGATCTGCTGGGGCGTGCTGGCCCTCGCCCGCGGCGAGGAGATCTCGGCGGTCTGGCTGGTCGCCGCCGCGCTCGGGACGTACGCCATCGCCTACCGGTTCTACTCGCGGTTCATCGTGACCCGGGTGCTCAAGCCCGATGACACCCGGGCGACCCCGGCCGAGCGACTGGAGGACGGTGTCGACTACCAGCCCACCGACCGCCGGGTGCTGCTGGGCCATCACTTCGCCGCGATCGCGGGGGCCGGTCCGCTGGTGGGCCCGGTGCTCGCGGTGCAGATGGGCTATCTGCCGGGCACCATCTGGATCGTCTTCGGCGTGATCTTCGCCGGGGCGGTGCAGGACATGGTCGTCCTCTTCCTCTCCATGCGCCGGGACGGCAAGAGCCTGGGGCAGATGGCCCGGGACGAGATCGGCAAGGTGGGCGGCGCGGCCGCGCTGATCGCCGTCTTCATCATCATGATCATTCTGCTGGCGGTGCTGGCGCTGGTCGTGGTCAACGCCCTGGCCCATTCGCCCTGGGGCACCTTCTCGGTGGCGATGACCATCCCGATCGCCCTCTTCATGGGGGTGTATCTCCAGCTGCTGCGGCCCGGCCGGGTGCTGGAGACCAGTGTCATCGGGGTGATCCTGCTGCTGCTGGCGATCGTGGGCGGCGGCTGGATCCAGGACTCCTCGTGGGCGGACACCTTCACCCTCTCCCCCACCACCCTGGTCTTCTGTCTGGTCGGGTACGGATTCGTCGCCTCGGTGCTGCCGGTGTGGCTGCTGCTCGCCCCGCGCGACTATCTCTCCACCTTCATGAAGATCGGCACCATCGCCCTGCTCGCCCTCGGGGTGGTGTTCGCGGCGCCGAACCTCCAGGCGGAGGCGGTGACGTCGTTCGCCTCGTCGGGCCAGGGCCCGGTGTTCGCGGGCTCGCTCTTCCCCTTCCTCTTCATCACCATCGCCTGCGGCGCGCTCTCCGGCTTCCACTCCCTGGTCTCCTCCGGCACCACGCCGAAGCTGATCGAGAAGGAGTCCCAGGTCCGGATGATCGGCTACGGCGCCATGCTGATGGAGTCGTTCGTCGCCGTGATGGCGCTGATCGCGGCGTCGGTGCTCGATCCGGGGCTGTACTACGCGATGAACGCCCCGGCCGGCATGCTCGGCTCGACGGTGGAGTCGGCGTCGGCGGCGGTGGCCAATCTGGGCTTCACCATCTCCCCGGAGGAGCTTGCGGCGGCGGCGAAGGCGGTGGAGGAGAGCACCCTGGTGGCACGCACCGGCGGCGCTCCGACGCTGGCGGTCGGCATGGCGCAGATCTTCTCCGATGTCATCGGCGGCCAGGGCATGAAGGCGTTCTGGTACCACTTCGCCATCATGTTCGAGGCGCTCTTCATTCTGACGACGGTCGACGCCGGGACCCGGGTGGGCCGGTTCATGCTCCAGGACATGCTGGGCAATGTCTGGAAGCCGCTGGGCCGGGTCAACTGGAAGCCGGGCATCTGGCTGGCGAGCGCGGTGGTGGTGGCCGGCTGGGGATACTTCCTCTACGCCGGTGCCACCGATCCGCTCGGCGGGATCAACCAGCTCTTCCCGCTCTTCGGCATCGCCAACCAGCTGCTGGCGGCGGTCGCGCTGACCGTGGCCACCACCGTACTGATCAAGTCGGGCCGGCTGCGCTGGGCCTGGGTGACGGCCGCGCCACTCGCCTTCGTGGTGTCGGTGACCTTCACCGCGAGCTGGCAGAAGGTCTTCTCCCCCGACCCCCGGGTGGGCTTTTTCGCCCAGCGGGAGCGGTTCGCCGACGCCATCGACGCGGGGACGGTGCTGCCGCCCGCGAAGAGCATGGACGACATGCACACCATCGTCACCAACTCCACGGTGGACGGGGTGCTGATCATCGTCTTCGTGGCGCTGGTGACCACGGTGATGGTCAACGCGGCGCTGATCTGTGTGCGCACGGTCCGCTCCCCCACCCCGCCGCCGACCACCGAGTCCCCGTACGTCGCCTCGAAGCTGGGCACCCCGGCGGAACCTGCGGGAGTGGCCGAGTGAGCGCCGCCCGGCTGCTGTCCGGGCTGCGCCGGGGGCTGGGCGCGGTGCGCTGGTATCTGCGCGAGGTCAGCGGGGAGACGGCGTACGACCGGTACTGCGACCGGCACCGCCGGACCCGTCCGGCCGTTCCGCCGCCGTCCCGGCGGGAGTTCCAGCGGATGCGGGCGAGGCGGCAGGAGCGGGAGTCCCCGTCACGCTGCTGCTGACCGGGGGCCGCGCGGGCCGCGCCCCGGGGCCGGCGGGGTGGTGACCCCGCCGGCCCCGGGCTCCCTGAGCCGGCGGGCGGCGCGGGTTGGTCAGAGGGCGGGGTCGGCCGGGGCGCTCAGCCAGTCGGCGACTGTTTCGGCGATCGGCTGCCCCGTCTCCAGCTCGATGAAGCCGAACTGGCCGCCCTGATTGCACTCCAGGAACCACCAGATCCCCTCGGAGTCCTCGGCGAAGTCGAACGCTCCGTACGCGAGGCCCGAGAGCCTCAGATACTCGGTGATCGCGCGTTCGACCCGGCCCGGCACCTCGACCGGTTCCCAGGTGTGGCCGGTGTCGCCGAACCGTCCGTCGACCTGCCCCGGCTCGGACACCTTGCGGGCGGCGAAGGATGTGCCGCCGACGCAGGTGAGCCGGATGTCAGCGCTTTTGGCGATGTACCGCTGGAGCAGGGTGGGCCCGGCCGCGACGTCGGAGAAGTCCGCGTCCGGGGGGACGAGGGTGGTGGGCAGCGCCATGGGCGGATCGTTCGGCGCCTTGCCGGACACCGTCTTCACCACCACATGCCGGTACTGATCCGCGAACTGCCGGGCGACCCTCGGATAGGTGGTGATCACCGTCGCGGGCACCGGGAAGCCGCTGCGGTGCGCCAGCCGCAGCTGCCACGGCTTGAGGCGGGCCCGCGCCGCCGCGCCGCGTTCGTTCATCCAGCGGGCCGAGGTGCAGTCGAGCATCCCGTACAGCGCCTGCCCGCTCTCGGCGGACAGCCACGGCGACGGTTCGGCGGCATGCGCCGCCGGCTCGCCCGGTCTGCGGATCCAGATGGACCGCAGACCGTCCATGCCGACCACCCGGCCGCCGGTCGAGAGATAGCCGCGGAACTCTCCGCGCACATACTCCGCGGAGAGCGCGCCCTCGCCGGGGAGGTCGCCCGGATCGAACCGGACGAGCGGAACACCCCGCCGGTGGAGCTGGGCCACCACCATGTCCGCGGTGACGTCCTGCTCACAGGTGAGGATCAGTACGGTCATCGGATCGGCTGTTCAGTCGTCGAAGTGGGTGGCGGAGCCCGCGGTGGACGTGGTGGTGCCCACGGCGGCCAGCAGCGCCCGGTCCGCGATGGCGGGCCGGCCGTCCGGCAGCACATTCAACTGCAGAGCGGAGTCGTACGAGTACTGGTCGATCACAGGCGCCAGCTCGGCCGGACGTGCGTAGTTCCACGCGAACGGTTTCATGCTTTCTCCCTGCCCACACGGGACTGTCCGGGGCCACTGGATGTGGCTTCATGAGAGCAATACGCGGAGTGGATGTAGTTGATTCATCACATTCCGTCATAGTGCAATGAACTGCTTGCCAGTCGGACGTCCCCGATCCGAGCAGCCGCATCAACACGCCGCAGAACACACCCGCGCGCGCGGGACGTTGACGTTTTCCTGACAGATATTAAGACGCTCGGGACACTGATTTCGTGCATCCGCGAGGAGAGTGATGTCGGTCACCATCAGCCTCATGCGTCTCACTGGTCACATTCATACCAGTGTTCACGAGAACTCTCTCACGCGGTGAACACCGCGTGATAGCGCGTTCCTTGCCGCCGGGAGCCGCCGGTACTGTGCGTACGGACACGGAACCCCCGAGTGATGGCCACGGGCCTTCGGACCCGGCAGTATCGGCCCCCTCAGCGGATTCATTCGTACGAGGAAAAGGGTGTGAACATCGTGACGAGCGAACTTCCCCCGATCGCGGGTGTGCCCGTGCCGGACACCGCACTCGCCCGGGAGGCGACGGAGCTGGTACGGGACACGGCAAGCCCCCTGATCTACCATCACTCGCGCCGGGTGTACCTCTTCGGCGCACTTCAGGGACGCAATCGGGATCTCTCCTTCGACCCGGAACTGCTCTACATCGGGGCGATGTTCCACGATCTGGGGCTGGCCGAGCGGTTCCACAGGAGCGGCCGCCGCTTCGAGGTGGACAGCGCGGACGAGGCCCGGCGCTTCCTTTCCGCGCGCGGTGTGCCCGAGGACAGCGTCCGCCGGGTCTGGACCGCCATCGCACTGCACACGACCCCGGGTATTCCCGCGTTCATGGAACCGGAAGTGGCTCTGGTGACAGCGGGTGTCGAGTACGACGTTCTCGGTATCGGCTTCAACGATGTTTCCGATACGGACCGTGCGGAAATCGTCACTCACCATCCGCGCCCGGACTTCAAGCGCCACATCCTGGAGGCGTTCACCGAAGGAATCCGGCCCAAGCCGGAGACCGCTTTCGGCAATGTGAAGGCGGATGTGCTCCAGCACTATGTGCCGGGTTTCGAACGCGGTGATTTCGTACGAACGATCCTGGACTCCCCCTGGTCCGAATGAACGAACGCCCGGTGACCGCCCGTTCACGGATTCCCGCGATCAGCGTCGCGGGTGAACGGTCATCCGGCCACCAGACGTTCCACCGTGCCGGTGAATCCCCGCCACGCCTCCTCCGTA
This sequence comes from Streptomyces sp. CAU 1734, assembly GCF_039888735.1. NCBI lineage: Bacteria > Bacillati > Actinomycetota > Actinomycetes > Kitasatosporales > Streptomycetaceae > Streptomyces > Streptomyces sp. CAU 1734. Next base: position 391,034 of record NZ_JBDQQP010000006.1, on the reverse strand, counting down.
TCGGCGCCGCGGGTATGCGGTGCGCGGAACAGGCTCAGAAACTCCGCCGTGTCCGCGAGATCCCAGCGGAGGCGGTGGAGGGCGAGCGCCGACGGGTCGGGACGGCGGCCGGTCAGCTCGCTCCACCGGTCCAGATCCTCCGGGCCGGCGGCGGCGAGCCACAGATCCCGCTCGGGTGAGGCCAGGCCGACGGTGTCCCAGTCGGCCAGCAGCGGCCGCCCCCGGCCGTCCCACAGCAGATTGCCGGGGTGCGGCTCGCCATGGGTGACCACCGGCTCCCCGCCGCCTGCCGCGAGCGCGGCGGCCCGCCGGCCGAATTCACCGAGCCGGCGGCGCAGGGCCCCCCGGGAAGCGGCCAGCAGCTCCGCCGCGGGCTCGGTGAAGGGTCCCGCCGGAACAGCGGCGGAGGGCTCCCGCAGGGCGCGCTCCAGCGCTCCGGCGCCCGGCGGCGCCGACGGGATCACCAGAATGCCCCGGGGCACGGGCATCCGGTGCAGCGCGGCCAGGATCTCCACGACCCGGGCCCGCCGCTCCGCCGGGAGCCGCTGTCCGAACTCCCCGGCGACCGCCGTGACGAGAGGGAAGACACTCATCGCGTACCGGCCGCCGGGCATCCGCCGGACGGTCTCGCCCCCGGGCGTGCGCAGCGGCGCCAGGACGAAGGGCAGCGGACCCGACTCCCGCAGCAGGGCCGCGGTGTCCATCGCCCGGCGCAGCCCGCGCCAGGCGGCCTCGGCGCCGGCCCCGCAGTGGTCCTTGTGTTCGAGGTCGGCGACGGTGACGAACCAGTCGCCGCCGCCGCTCGCGGTCCAGTGGTGGTCGCCGAAGCCGACCGGGGCGTACGCGAGACGGACCGGGTCGATGCCCCACGCCCGCAGCGTGTGCCGGAGGGCGTTATCCCCCACGTCCTGCGGCTGCTCCTTCATCCCGCCGAAGCTAGTCCCTCACGTCCTTACCGTCAGCCGGATTTCCGGCGCCGGCCGCCGCATTCAGCCGCTCGTCCCGCCTCCGAGGAAGTGGAAGCCCGGGCGGGGGTGCATCAGGAAATCGTGGTGCGAGATGTTCCAGGCGTACGCACCGGCCATCGCGAACACCACCCGGTCCCCGGCCCGCAGCCCGTCCGGCGCGGGCACCGCGCGGGCGAGGACGTCCTTCGGGGTACAGAGCTGGCCGGCCACGGTCACCGGGCCCGCCGCGGCCGGGGGCCGGGGCCAGGGGTGGGGCCAGTGCCCGGCGGGCAGGACCGTGCAGGGCTGGTCGTGGCCCTTGGCGGCGGGGGTGCGCAGATGGTGGGTGCCGCCGCGGACGACCGCGAACGCCTCGCCGTGGCTGAGCTTCACATCGAGCACCTCGGTGGCGTACCAGCCGCAGTACGCGGTGAGCGCCCGGCCCGGCTCGATCCGGAGCACCGTCCCCGGATGCCGGGCGGCGAGCCGGGCCAGGCCCCGGCCGTACGCCGTCCAGTCGAAGAGCTCCCCGGGGCGGGTGTAGTCGACGGCCATGCCGCCGCCGGTGTTGACCTCGCGCAGGACCGCCCCGTGGCGGGCGGCGAGGGCGGCCGACCACTCCGCGATGGCCTCGGCCAGGGCGAGCTGGGGCCCGGCGTCCAGACCGCTGGCGAGATGGGCGTGGACGCCGAGGAATTCCAGCCGCGGCCGGCTGCCGTCGGTGAGCATGCGCACGGCGGTGTCCGCGTCCGCCGGGTCGATGCCGAAGGGCACCGGCCGTCCGCCCATCGCCAGCGCGGCGCCGGCCGGGAGCCCGCCCGGGACCGGGACATTGCAGCGGAGCAGCACTCCGGCGGAGGTGCCGGAGCCGGCGGCGAGTGCGGAGAGCACGTCGATCTCGTACAGGCTCTCCACATGGAACCGCCGGATCCCGAGCCGCAGGGCGGCGGCGATCTCGTCCGGGGTCTTGCCGGGGCCGCCGAAGGCGAGGGGGCGGCCGGGGACGGCGGCGGCGACATGGGCGAGTTCACCGCCGGAGGAGACCTCGCAGCCGTCGGTGTACGGGGCGAGGGCGGCCAGGATCTCCGGTTCGGGATTGGCCTTGGCCGCGTAGTACAGCTCGGTCCCGGCCGGGAGCGCGGCCCGCACGGCGGCGGCGTGGACGCGCAGCGCGTCCAGATCGTAGAGGTAGGCGGGCAGGTCGCCGGGGCCGAGGGCCAGGGCCCTGTCCCGGACTGCGGCTGTGATCATCCGGTGCTCCGGGCGGCAGTGGTGGCGGACGGGTGAAGGGCTCGGCTGCGGGTCACTGGGCGTTCCGTCCCGCGCCGGCCCGGGTCGCCTCGGAGAGCACATCCTCGGCGAGCGGGGACGGCAGCCGGACATACCCGGCGTGACGGTCCGCCGAACGCTCCCAGCGGGCCAGGAGATTGGCCTTCGCGGGCAGCGGGACGCCGGCCAGCAGCGCGCCGAGCCGGGGCGGGCGGCCGTTGGCCCCCGCGTGGTCGTCGAGGGCCCGGCGCACCTCGGCCCAGAGCGCCGGTTCGGTGCTCGGGTGGAGATCGGCGAGGGCGGCGAGGAGTTCGGCGATGTGGTTGACGAGCAGGCAGTACACGACCCGGTCCCAGCCGCGCCGGGCGTCGTAGCTCATCGGCCCCGCGACCTCGGGCGGCAGGGCGGCGAGGGCTTCCCGGTGGTGTTCGGGCACGAGCTTGGTGCCCTCCAGGTCGCGGAAGAGGATCTGGGCGGGGGCGCCGTCGCCGTCGACACAGAGCACGACGTTCTGGAGGTGGGGTTCGAGGACGAGCCCGTGGTCGAAGTAGGCGGCCAGCACCGGGGGCACGAGCAGGGCGAGATACCGGCGCCACCAGCCGAGGGCGTGTGCCGGGTCCGTGCCGACCAGCCGGGAGACATGTCCGGGTCCGGTGGGGTACTCGTCGGCGACGGCCGCCGCGAGGAGCGGTGTGGTGCCGGGGCGCAGCCGCTCGCCGAGCCCCTCGCGCACGATCACCCCGAAGCCCTCCAGCAGGCCGATGTCGGGGCGGCCGTCCGGGCCGGGCAGCGCGAGAGTGCGGTAGGCGGGTTCGCGGAGCATCCCGGTGTGCGGGTAGCGCTCGGCGAGGTCGGCGAGGGCGGGTGCGAGCAGCCGGGTGAGGGCGACCGCGCCGGAGAGTTCGTAGTGGGCGTTCTTCCGGACGCAGTTGGTGATCCGGACATTGAGGCTGAATTTCAGGAAGGTGTCGCCGTCGTAGAGGGTGCGGACGGAGGCGGTGGGGGTGAAGAGGGTCTGTCCGGGCCCCAGGTCGATGATGTCGGCGCGGTCGAGGGCGGCCCGCAGGGCGGGGCGGGAGCCGAGGTGTTCGTACTGCCAGGGGTGGGCGGGCAGCAGCCGGTAGCCGGCCGGGACGGGACGGAGCCGGTCCAGGGCCGCGTCCGCGCCGGGCTCGGCGCACTCCCGGGCGATCAGATGTTCGCGCACGGCGAGCATCCGGAGCGGGAAGCGGGCTCCGGCCTCCGGCGCGTACGCGGCCCAGCTGGCCGGATCGGAGCTGTGTGCCTTGGGTGTGGGGTGGAAGCGATGGCCGAGGACGAGGGACTGTTCGGAGGCGAGATAGGTGGTGAGGGGGTCGCCGGGCCGGTGGGTGCGGTGGCCGTGTGCGGCCAGGGCGGCGGAGACGCCCCGGTGGGTGGCGTCGATCTGCGGCAGGAATTCGTCGTTGCGGGCTCCGGTGCGCAGGGAGAGCTCCGCATGGGTGTACTCGGCGAGCCGCCGCCACTCCAGCTCCGTCCAGCCGCGCCCGGACTGTTCGGTGACCGGCCCGGTGAACCGGTGGGAGCCCAGCAGCGAGGTGCGGCGCAGCCCGACCCGGAGCAGCACTCCGCGCCGGGGCAGCCGCAGCAGCAGATGGCGGCCGACCACGGCGGTCTGGTGCTCGGGGCCGGAGACCTCTCTGAGGAGACAGTTGAGGAGGGTGTGGGCGACGGCCTCGTCGGGGGTGGGGAGCTTGGCGGGCGGTCCCGCGGAGGCGGCGGGACGGTCGGGTGTGGTGCTGGTCATCGTGCGTCACTCCCCCGTGCCAGATAGTTGGGGCCGGTGGTGTAGTGCTTGTTGATGTCCAAAGCCCCTGATCTTTCCTTGGTCAGCAGGGTGCCCGCCGTGACCATTGCCTTGACGGGGAGGTGCGGCGCGTCCAGGACATGGGTGCGCAGCAGGGCGGCCCGCCCGGGGTCGAGACGCGCGACGGCCTCGGTGAGCCGGTCGCGGACCAGACCGAGGAGCCGGGCGAGCGGGGCGTGTCCGTGGCGGGCGAGGGCGAAGGCGGGGGCGCCGGCGCACAGATGCACGGTGATGGTGGTGAAGAGGTCGATGACCGGCCGGTCGCCCCCGGTGCGGATCCGGGCGTCGTCGAAGGTGTCCGGGTCGAAGCCGGCCGCGCCCGCGGCCGGGCCGGCGAGGCGCTCGCGGACCAGGTCCGTGTTGACGCGCGGACCGTCGTTGTCCTTGAGCAGCAGCCGCAGCCGGGTGCGTCCGCCGGCGGTGTCCAGCAGCAGGGTGATGTTCTGCTGGTGCGATTCGAGGGCGATTCCGTAGCCGAAGAGGGTGGTCTGCCAGTCGAGGAGAAGGGTCAGGACGTCGTCGAACAGGGCGAGCGGGTCTCCGCCGTGAAAGCGGTCGGCGAGGTCGTCCACGACCAGCCGGCCGCCGGGGCCCGGCGCGAGCAGGGCGGCGAGGGGGACGGTGACGGTGTCCTCCAGGCCGGCCGGAAGCCGGCGGACGAGGACGGCGAGCAGTTCGTGTCCGGCGTGGGCGAACCGGGTCTCGTCCATGTGGAGGACAGTCTCCCGGAATCGGGGCTCGCGGGCGACGACCGCTTCCAGCAGCCGCTGTCCGGCCGCGCCGTCGACGAGGCTGCCGGGTTTGACGGTGCGCCGGTTGAGACGGCCCAGGGTGGCGGTGGACAGGGGCAGTTTGAGATGAATGTACGGATCTGAGGTGAGGGCGACCGTCCGCATGGAGAGGGTGGGCACGGCCTCCGGTCCCGGACGGCTCTCCAGGACGGCCCGCCGGCCGAGGCCGGTGGCGCGCAGCGCCTCGCGCAGCGGTTCACCGGCGGTGAGCGGGTGGACGGGCAGGGCGAAGAGGTCCCCGCCGGGATCCGGGAGGCCCGGGACCATCGCGGGGCCGGTGCTGTCGTCCCAGCCGTGGGCGGTGACGCTCTCCCGGGGCAGCAGCAGGACGCGCAGCGGGAAGCGGGGGTGGAACTCGGGGGCGTACGCGCGCAGATCGGTACGGGTCAGTCCGGCGCGGCTCCGGCCGGCCGGGTGGACGGGGTGGTCGGTGCGGGCCGCGAGGGTGTCGAAGGCGAGCCCGGCGGCCGGTCCGGACCAGTGGGCGGGCCGCCGGCCGTGGGCGCCGGTGAGCTCGGTGAGGATCTCGCCGAGGGTCTCCGAGTGGAGGCGGGCGGTGTCGAGGGCCCGGCGGCACTCGGCGGCGAAGGCGGTGAACCCGTCGCCGTCGCGGGGGTCGGCCGCGGCGGCGAGGGCGGCCAGCACCGTCTCCGCCGTGGTGAGTTCGGCGCCGTCGGACTCCCGGCGGAGCAGGGGCAGCCGGGGCTCGGTGTCGCACTGGAAGCCGGGATCGGCCGGGCGGACCGGCAGCAGCAGGGCGTCCGGGCCCGGCACGGGCAGGCGCAGCCAGCCGCCGTCGGGCTCCCGCCGGCGGGTGGTGCGGGTGCGCAGGCCGGCGACGTCCTCCCGGAGCAGGGTGCCGAGCACGGCGAGCAGCAGTCCGGGGCCGGGATCGGCCCCGGCGGGGGCGGGTACGGGACGCGCGGGGTCCGAGCTCATCGGTGTCACGGTGTGATCTCCCAGCTCAGCCCGGCGAGAAAGTCCTCCACGGCGCGGTCGACGGAGTCCTGGTCGGTTCCGGTGGCACGGATGATGCCGAGGAAGTCGCGGTTGGTGTGGTGGAGATCGTGCCGCTCGCCGACGGTGCGGGCCGGGCGGAAGGTGAGTTTCACATCACCGATTGTCAGATCGGCGGGTCCGGGCGCCGCGGTCAGGGTCCCCGCCCGGTCGGCGCAGGGGTATTCGAGCCGGGCCGCGCCGTCGGTGCGGGCCCCGAGGGCGGCGGGGAGCGGTTCGCCGAGGTGGGTGCGGAGTATGAGTTCGAAGAGGGGGACGGCGAGGAGTTCGGCGAGGAGCAGATCGCACTGGTCCCCGATGGCCCGGTAGTTGACCTCGATGATGCGCACCTCTCCCCGGTGCACGACGAATTCGGTGTGGCAGGCGCCGAATCCGACGCCGAGGGCCCGGAGCCGCTCCAGTACCTGGGTCACGACCGCCTCGGGGTGGGCCGGGACGTACGACAGCCGTTCCTCGATGAAGTGCGGGGGCGGTGAGAGCTCGGTGCGGAATCCGCCGAGGACATGAAGGCATTCCCCGTCGCCCAGGGTCTCCAGGGTGTGGAGTTCCCCGGGGAGGTACTCCTCGGCGACGAGGGCGGCCCCCGGGCGGCGGGTGCGGATCTCCGCGCAGCGGCGCAGCAGTTCGGCGGGGTCCTCCACCCGGAAGACGTCCTCGCTGGCGACGCCCTCCCGGGGCTTGACCACACAGGGGAAGGGGATGCCGGCGGCGAGCAGTGCGGCCGGGTCACGGCCGGGTGCGAGCTCCGCCGCGCGGATCCGCTCCTGGGGCAGGTGGCGGCGCATCTGCGCCTTGTCCTTGGTGCGGAGCGCCGCCTGCCAGCTCTTGCCCGGCAGGCCGAACCACTCGGCCGCGAGCGCGGTGGTGGTCTGGAGGTGGTCGCTGTTGCTGAAGACGGCGTCCGGGTGGCGGTGTGCGGAGACGGCGCTGATGACCGCGTGGAAGTCGCGCACGGCGCACTCCACGACCTCCACCTCGCCGAGCCCGTCCCGGTCCCGGTAGGCGGCGCGGTGCGCGGCGGGCTGGTCCGTCAGCACCGTGACGGCCAGGCCGAGCCGGTGTGCGGCGGGGAGGAAGCCCTCGGTGACCGAGTCGGTGGGATTGAGGGCGAGCACATACATCTGCATGGGTGAAATACTTCCGCGCGCGCATTTGGTGAGGAGGGGACAGGGAGGAAAAATACCGGGCGGCCAGAGGCGGGCGGCCCGCGGGACCGGGGGGAAACGCGCAGGTCGCAGCAGTGGTGACCGCTTCCGGCCGACAGACCGGAGCTTAGGTTAGGCATACCTCAGAAAGCCAATTCGGCGCGTTCGGGCCCCAGTTAACGATCTGGTCCGACGATGTGGTTAAGGTGAGCCTTACCTTCCTCGTCTTCGCCGCCTTTCTGAGGAGTACCCCCGTGACCCTGGCCCCGGCGCTCGCACCTGCCGGAGCTGCCCTCAGCTGCTCCGCTCTGCTCGCATCCTCCTATCGACGGCTCGCCGCCCTGTGCGAGGCCCTCGATGTGGTGGTGGCGGAGCCTCATGCGCCCATGGCCCGGGGCTGGACCGACGGCTCGGAGCTGGCCTGTCAGCCCGAACTGCTCGACGCCCTGCTCGACTCCGAGGCGGCCCGCATCCGGGACCGGTACGAGCACATCGCCCGGCCGGATGTGATCGCCTCCCGGGCGCTGCACGGATTCCTCTGGTCGGCCGGCCTGCTCATCAGCGGCCCCTGGTATCTGGAACGCCGGGTGCCGCTGCTCCGCCCGCATCAGGTCCGGGTCAGCCGGGCGGGGGACGCGTACGCCGTCGTCCCCGGCGCCTTCTCCTGCCTTCCGGACGATCCTGCGGCCGGTCTGCCCGGGGTGCGCGTGATGCCGGGCGAGGAATCGCTCCGCGCGGCGCTGCGGGCGGCCGTCGCCGACCATGTCCGGCCGCTGCTGGCGGCGATCGGCCCCCGGGTGCGGCGCGGCCCGAGGGCGCTGTGGGGCATGGTGACCGATGATCTGGTCTCCGGGATCTGGTACGCGGGGCGGATGCTCGGCGACGAGGAGCGCGCGGTGCGCGAGGCCGGGGAGCTGCTGCCGGGGGCCGTCGGACCCTATCCGGGCGGCGCCGCCTTCCGCCGGCTGACGGGCCGTGACGGAGCGTCGTATCCGACCCGGAACCGGATGGGCTGCTGCCTCTACTACACGATCCGGCCGGCGGAGGCCTGTGCCACCTGCCCGCGCACGGATGACGCCGAACGGCTGCGGCGGCTGGAGGGCACGGCGACGTGAGCCCGCCGGGGCCCGGGCGCCGGAATTCCGCGCCCGTGCTCCCTCCGGCCGTCCCCCGTGAGAGCGGTACGCGGAGCCGCGCGGCCGGCGGGGCGCACGGTTTCCACGGCATCGGCCCGATGACCTCACATCGCCCGTCCGGTCCTGCCGGTGTCCGGCGCACTGCCGGCCGGAACAGCCGAGGAGTTGTTGTGGCCACGCTCGAAACGCAGATCCGCCGCGGACATCAGCGACGGGGACCGGATCTGTTCGGTGATCGCCGGCGCGGAGCCGTGGCGGGAGCCCGGTACGGCGATGGGCCGTCGCGCGTACGCCTTCGGCCGGATCATCGGCGCGATGGTGCGCCGGGTGACCGGCAAGCCCGTCTCCCGGGTGCTCCGGGAGGGGACCGGCGAGCCGCTGGGGATCGCCGACGGGCTCTGGTCCGGCATGCCGCCCGCCGGGCCGGCCGCGCACGCGGCCGGCCCGGCCCGCGGCGTCAACCCCCGCAGCCGTGCGTCACCCGGGGATCCATTCGGGCTCAAGGACGAGGAAGGCAGCCGCGGATACGGTCATGACCGCCGGTCGGCCGGTATCCTCCCGGGACGCGAGGCTCGGTACCCGCTCTGCTCCGCTGCCCGAATCCTGGCAGTTCGGCTGATTAGAGCGCTGCCAAGGACGGTCTGTTCCATCATGCTGGATGGTGGTGCCGTTCCGGCCGATCCACTGGCAACGGGAGGCAACGGGTGTTCGGTTTGGTGCAAGCGCCCGACCGTGACGGGAAGCTGGCGTACGAGGAGTGGGGAGACCCCCAGGGGTATCCCGTCTTCCTGCTGCACGGCACGCCCGGAAGCCGGCTCGGGCCCCGTCCGCGCACCTTCCATCTGCACAATCTGGGGATCCGGCTGATCGCCTACGACCGCCCCGGGTACGGCGACTCCGACCCGCACACCGGCCGGAGCGTGGCGGACGCGGCCCTCGATGTGCGGGCCATCGCCGACACCCTGGGGATCGGCCGCTACTCGGTGGTGGGACGCTCGGGCGGCGGTCCGCATGCCCTCTCCTGCGCGGCGCTCACCCCGGAGCGGGTGCGCAGCGCGGCGGCCGTGGTGACCGTGGCCCCGCCGGACGCCGAGGGGCTCAACTGGCTGGTGGGCATGGCGGAGTCCAATGTGATGACGTACACCATGATGGCCCGCAACTCCCCCGATCTCACCCAGGTGGGCGCACTGCTCGCGCGCAACGCGGACGCGATCCGCCGCGACCCCTCCTCGCTGCTCAGCTCGCTGGCCGGGGAGATGCCGGCCGTCGACCGCCGGGTGGTGGAGGACGCCGGAATCCGGGATCTGCTCCAGCTCAACTACCTCTCCGCGGTGGGGGAGGCGGATGAGCCCAGCGAGCCGGACGGCGGCGGACCGGCGCCGCTGCCGGAGCCCCTGGGCTGGATCGACGATCTGGTGGCACTGCGCCAGCCCTGGGGATTCGCCCCGGAGGAGATCTCCGATGTGCCGGTACTGCTCTGGCACGGCGAGCAGGACGTGTTCGCGCCCGTGAGCCACTTCCACTGGCTGGCGGACCGCATCCCCGGGGCGAGCGCGGTCCTTCAGCCGTCCGCCGCGCACTTCGCGGCGCTGCCGGCGCTCGGCCCGATTCTGGCCTGGGTCCGCGACAACGCGGCCGTGCCCTCCGGCCGGGTGCGCGATCACGCGGGGTGACCTGCGCGCGGGAGACAGCCCGCCCCGGACGGCGGGTCAGATCGGATGCGGTTCCAGTTCCAGTCCGCTCCGGTGCCATGACTGGAGCGCCAGCGAACGCGGGTGATCCGCCCCCAGCTGTCTGATCAGCTCGGCCAGCGCACCGTCCCGCATGGTCTCGGCCGCCGCCTCCTCGCCCAGCTCCCGCAGGACGACCGCGAGGTTGGCCGCGCAGACCAGGGTCGACGGATGGCTCGACCGCAGCACCTCGCGCAGCTCGTCGAAGGCGGCCTCATAGGTCTTGCGGGCCTGCTCGTGCCGGCCCCGGGCGCTCTGCGCGTTGGCGAGATTGACCCGGCAGGCCAGGACGTGCGGATGGCTCTCGCCGAGCAGCTTGGTGAAGGAGGTGACGGCCCGTTCCAGGATCGTCTCGGCCTCCTCGGGCTCTCCGGCGTTCAGCAGATGGACGGCGTAGTTGGCGGAGCAGGCGACCGTGGACGGGTGTTTCGCCCCGAGTGTGTTGGTGAGCGCCTCCAGCACCCTGCGCACCAGGGTCAGACCCTCCTCCACCCGCTCCAGCGCCATCAGATCGCCGGCCAGGTTCATCTCGGTGAGCAGCCGGTCCGGGGAGTCCCCGGAGTCCCCGTCGGGCATGTGCTTGAGCACATGACGGGTGAACTGCTCCGCTTCCGCGGGCCGGCCGGCCCCGCGCAGAGCGCCGGCGAGTCCCTTGACCGTGTTGAGCACGGTGGGCGCGCCCTCGGTCAGCTCCACATTGCGCAGACAGCGCTCATGGGCCCGCTTGAGCAGATTGACCGAGGCCGTGTAGTCGCCGCAGTCCCAGAGATCCCGGCCGAGGTTGACGGCGGATTCGATGGTCAGCGGATGGTCGGGGAGCAGAATCTCCTCGCGGGTCTCCAGGGTCCTGCGGTCCAGATCGCGCGCGGCGTAGTAGTCGCCGGAGGCGCGCAGCGAGACCGCGAGGTTGTTGGCGGTGCTGAGGGTGCGCGGATGGTCGTCGCCGTAGACCTCGCTGTAGCGGCGGTGCGTCTCGCGGTCGTACTCGAGGGCCTCGGTGAAGCGGCCGAGGCCGCGCAGGTCGGCGGCGATGCTGCCGGTGGTCATCAGGACATGCTGATCGTCGCGGTCGCCGAGCACGTCGAGCTGGCGTTCGAGCACGGCGGTGTCCAGGGAGAGCGATTCCTCGTACCGGCCCTGGGCCCGCAGGATGTTGCCGATCTGGAACCGCATGTGAAGGGTCCAGCGCTCGTCCGGGTCGCCGTGTTCGCTCCAGCCCCTGACGCACCGCTCGCTCAGCTCCAGGGCCTGGGAGAGCTCACCCCGCCGGCGGAGCTGGCGGACCCGGTCCACGATCAGCTCGCGGACGCCCTCGTCGGAGGTGACCAGCGCCCAGGGGGTGCCGAGATGAGGCCAGATCACCCGGTAGCGGTCCCAGGTGCTCGGGTCCTCGGGGTCGTCCTTCCCCGGCCGGGCGGAGATCAGGGCCCGGTAGACCATGTGGCGGGCGTCGTCCTGTTCCTGCTCGGTCATGCTGTGGCGCATGGAGAGCTGGATGAGCCGGTGCACCTGGACACAGCGGGCCTTGCGGTCGACGCGGAGCAGGGCGAACCGGCTCAGCTCCTGATAGGCGCGGGAGACGGTGCGCCCGCCGCCCATGGAGCGGGCGATCTCCACCCCCTCCAGGAGCTCCATCGAGATGGGTTCGGGCCCGAAGTAGGAGCAGAGCTGGAGGAGCCGGACGGCGGGCGGGTAGTTCTCCCGCAGCCGTCCGATGGCGAAGTCCCAGGTGCCGCTGGTGGTCCTGGTGAGATCCGCGACCTGATCGCCCTCGTCCGGCTCGGCGCCGCCCGGCTTCTGGAGGAGCCTGATGTACTCACGGGCGCCGAGGCCGGTCTCCTTGATGCCGGCCGCCGCCTGTTCGACCGCGATGGGCAGGTCGCCGAGGGCGTCGGCGAGGAGGTCGGCCTCGTCCGGGCCGATGTCGGGCAGCCGGCGGCGGAGGTGGCTGATGCTCTCCGGGCGGCTGAAGACGCCCACCTCGATGGTCTCGGCATGCCGGCCCCAGCCCTCGGAGCGCTGGCTGGTGATGAGGATGTGCCCGGACCGGCCGTGCGGCAGGAAGTCGCTGAGCCGGTCGGCGGCGTCGGCGTTGTCCAGGATGAGCAGCCAGCGGTGGAAGGGTTCGCCCCGGTCGAGCGCCTCGCGGACCGCGCGGGCGGCGTCGGTGGGGCTCTTGCGCTCGGTGAGGCCGAGTTCGGACGCCATGCCCGCGTACTGCTCCACCGCGAGGTTGCGCTGTTCGGCCTGGATGTGCCAGACGACGTCGTAGTCGCCCTTGTAGCGGTGGGCGAACTCCTGGGCGAGCAGGGTCTTGCCGACACCGCCCATGCCGCGCAGCAGTATGGTCTGGCTGCCCGTCCGCAGCCGCTCCCTGATGGTCTCCAGGAGCTCGGTGCGTCCGGTGAAGGAAGTGGTGCGCAGCGGTACGGACCAGACGGGCGGCTCGGCGCCGGGGTAGCGGGGGGCGTTCCGGTCGGCGCCGGTGAAGTGGGCGCCGGAGCGGGGTTCGGGGGCGGCGTCGAAGGCCCGGAGCAGGGCTTCGGCCGCGGCGTCCGCGGTGGCGCAGCGGGTGAGGTCGACCAGCTGGTCGGTGAAGGGCGCGCTCAGGGCGATCTCCTCCACCCGCACCGGCACCAGATTGCGGCGGTTGCCGAGCCGGTCGGGCGAGAAGACCGTCTCCCAGGTGGCGCGGAAGCGCGAGGAGCGCAGATAGGCGCCGGAGAGCACGGCGAGGGTGTGCGAGGTGGACTCCACCCCGCGCTCGGTCTCGGTCTTCAGCCGGCCGTCGCCGGTACTCTCTTGGGCGAGATGGACCCGGAACTCGGCGGCTTCGAGGACGGAGCGGATCCACTCGGCCCAGGTGCGGTCCTGGGGGACATGGCTGATGTACACATCGGAGACGTCGAGCGGCCGGCGGCGGGTGAACATGTCGAGATAGCGGCGGCGGCTGGTCTCCTCCATGCGGGGCATCGAGGTGACCTCGCCGTCGGAGACGACGGCGGTGAGGCGTTCGTAGGCGGCGAGGAGGGAGGCGTGGTTGCCGGGTGTGTCGCGGAAGGGGGCGAGGATTTCCTCGTAGGAGTAGACGGGGCGGTACGGGATCTCGACGCTGCCCCAGTACTCGTGCGCGGGCACGGTGCTGTGGCGCTCCAGGAGCCTGCCGAAGCGGAGGCGGATCTGGGCGCGGGCGGCGTCGAGCCGGTCGGCCTGGCCGTTGGTGTCCTCGACGCGCATCGGCACGGGAAGGATCCGGATGTTGCGGTTGCCGTACATCGCCTCGATGCGTTCGGCGACGGCGGCGGCGCCGTCGATGCTCTGGCTGCTCGGGGTGAAGCAGGTGACGAGGGTGTGCGGGAGGTTGACCGTGCAGATGTCGGAGATGTCACTGAGACCGGTACGACTGTCGATCAGCACATAGTCGTAATTCTGTACGAATTCCCGTTTCACCGCCTCGATGAATTGCGTGGCTCGCGGCCCCTCCATGAAGGGTTTCCAGTCGAACTGCGAGAACGCGCTCAGATAGCCCTTGTTCTTCGTGCCGGCGGGCAGGAAATCGAGCCGTCCGTTCTGCGGGAATTCCCAGACGACGGGGATCACACAGTGGTTGAACCGGGCCCGCTCGGCGACCCAGGCGTCGTCCACGGCGGTCCGCTCGCCGCCCCAGGTGGCGGGGTACTGGACCTCGGCGAGCCGGAGCTGTTCCAGCAGGGACTGGTTGAAACGGCTGACCAGGTCAAGCACTCCCGGGGTGGTGGCGAGCTTGTCCCGGTCCAGGAAGGGATGGAGGAAACGGTCCAGCCCGGGGGCGTCGAGATCCCAGTCGACGACCAGGATCCGCTTGCCCGCCGAGGCCAGGATCCAGGCGGTGTTGGCGAGCGCCATCGTCCGCCCGGTGCCGCCCTTGTACGAGTAGAACGTGATGATCCTGCCCGCGTTCTCACCGGTCATGGTCTGGCCTCCGTGCCGTCCTGGTCGGTGCCGAGTACATCGGCCCCGAGCCCCGGCGGTCTCCCCCGCTCCGAGCTCCGCGGCGGTGATTGCGGCTGAATGTAGCGCAGATATCGCAGGTAACGCATATAGGCGGACTCGGCCAACTCGCCGAACCAGAGCGCGAATGCGTCGGCGGTGACCAGGCCGCGCACGGCGGACTGCTCGCCCATTCTTCCCTCCCGCAGATAGCGGGGAAAAGCGGATTCCAGGAGTCCGCGCAGTCGTTCGGAGTGTTCCTTCGTCTGCGGGTCGTCATCGGCGAGGGCGGTGAGCACGGCGGTCCAGGGCCGGTGCGCCTCGTCGAAGGCGCGGGCCCGCCGGGCGATCTCGGCGTCCTGGAGCGCCCAGGGGTCGACGATCAGGATCCAGGGCGCGGCCGGGGTGCCGCTGCCCCGGAGCTCGACGAGGGCCTTGTCGAAGGAGACCACCTCCGGATCGAATCCGAGGTTCCGGGCGAGTTCCCTGACCTGTTCCGCGACCGGGCCGCCGGCGACCGGGCCGTAGGGGCGCCAGTGCAGCGGGCTGGGGCCATAGCGGGAGGGCTCGCGGCCGATCGGCAGGCGCTCCTCGGAGAGCGCGAGCACGGTGACCCGGAGCGGCGGGCTGGGCGGCAGGGTGGCGAAGGCGTCCGGCAGCCGGGCGAGCGAGCCGGAGTCGAGCCCGCCGGGGGCCCGGCCGCCGGGCGCGATCTCCACGATGCGCCGGGCGAGCCAGTCGATGACCTGGAGGGCGTGGCTCTCCTCCAGGTCGAGCAACTGATGCAGCCCCATGGCGGCATAGCTCTCCTCGGCGTCGCCGCCCGCCTCCGGGACGGCCGGGGTCTCCTGCACCGCCTCGGGCACCGAGGCGGCCGGATAGGGGGTCCAGAGCACGGGCACGATCCGGGGCGGGGGGACCGCGGCGGAGCGCCGGGTGATGGCGGTCCACTGGCGTCCGCACTGGGGGTCGGTGAAGTACCGCTTCGAGTAGAGCGGCACGAAGACCCGGCAGTGCGAGAGCGCGTCGGCGACCTCCTCCCCCGCGGTGCCCGGCAGTTCGACGAAGCCGGCCGCCGCGCCGGGCACCTGCGCATGCGCCGCGACCCGGTTGCGCAGTTTCATGTAGAAGTCGAAGACCAGCCGGTCGGGGTCGGGACCGGTGCGCCGGTCGCCGGGGATGCGGGCGTAGCTCAGGAAGAAGAGCGGCATCCTACGGTCCCTCCTCAAAGACATTGCGGAGGTCGTCGAAGAGCGCCGGGTCGCAGGGCTCCAGACGTGCCCGCTGGGCGACTTTGACGATGGTCTGGGCGATTCCCCACACGGCTCTGCGGTACTGGATCGCATAGCCCGCCTCGCGCAGCCCGTACAGCCCCATCTTCAGATACGAGGCGCCGAGGTCCGGATGGATGTACTGGACGGCCTCGGCCACCGGCGGCAGGTCGAGGTGGGCGGGGCTCAGCCACAGGACGGGCACGATGGCGTTGACGGTGTACGGCTTGGTCAGATGCTGGAGCGCCTGGCGGCGGGCGAAGGCGTCCCACTCCTTGCCGCACCATTCGCGGGAGAAGTACCGCTTGGTGTAGACGGGGACGAACACCTGGCAGGTGGCGAGCGCTTCCTTGAGGTTGCGCTCCCAGTCGGCGCCGATGCCCATCCGGCGGTCGAGGAATCCCGGGGGCTCGCTGCCGTCGTGATCGGTGAGCTGCATGATGTGACGGCACAGCTCGCGGTGGAAGTCGACCAGATCCTGGTCCGGGTGTTCTCCGCTGCGTTCCTCCTCGGTGGACGGAATGCGGGCGTAGCTGAGAAAGAAGTACGGATCCTGATGAACCGGCAGCGCCTGCGAGGAAGCGAACGGATGGGTCATGGCATCGCCTCCCCCGCGATCACCATCCGCCGTCCCGGGCGATCGTGGCCCCGGTCCGGCACTGAGACCTCCATTGGAACGCGAAAGGGCGGGCGGGTACCAGCCTCCGGGGGATGTGAGATGCCGCACGGGCACGGGCGCGGCAGGCGCGAGTGGCCCGTGTGCCGTAGGGAGGCCGCTCATCCGGTCCGGGCGGCGTCCACACAGGGCCGGTGGGGGTCAGCCGGACGGGCCGAGGGCCCGCGCCTCGGCGCGCATACCGGTCAGCAGCCGGCTGCCCAGGGCGGTGGGCGCCCCCTCGGTCTCCAGGACGTCCAGCGCGCCGAGGACGGCGGTGCGCCAGGACGCGGCGAGCCGGGCCGCCTCCGCTCCGCCGCTCCCGGCCCAGGGCCCGCTGCGGTCGGCCCAGACACCGGCGACCGCCAGTGCGGCGCAGGTCTCGTGGAGGATGGTGTCGAGCGGCTGCGGGGCGGTGCGCCAGGCGACGCGGTGCCGGCCGCCGCCGGGGCCGAGCAGGTCGTACAGGTCCTGGAGGGCGAGGAGTTCGGAGCGGCGGAACTCCCGGATCAGCAGCAGTGCGAACTCCTCCGGGGAGGCCGGCAGCGCGGTGGCGATCACCCCGAAGGTGTGCCGGGACGCGCGGCCCGGCGGCTGTCCGGGCGGACCGGCGACCGGGGTCAGGGCGCGGAGCCCGGCGGCGATCCCCTCGGCCCGGTGGGCGTGTCGGGTGCGGATGACCTGCCACGCCCGGCGGAGGAGCCGCTGCCACCGCCGGTGTCCGGCCTCGTCGAGCCGGGGGGCGCCGGCTTCCCGGTACGGGTCGGTGTCCTCCAGGGCCACCCGCAGCCCGTCCGCCTCCAGATGGCGCAGCGGCTCCCAGCGGACGCCGGGGGCGAGTTCGCCGAGTCCGCGGCCGTCGACGGTGAGCCGCCCGTCCGCCGCGGCGATGACGGGGGCGGGCGGCGGGCTCCCGGCGAGCACCAGGCGTCCGAGGCCGGGCAGTTGTACGGTGCCGTCCCGCGGCGGGACGGTGAGGGTCAGCGGCTCCCCGGCGCGGGCCGCCGCGGAGAGGGCGATCTCGGCGGGGCGGCCGGGGTCGGGCGGCCCGGATTCGCAGACCGCGAGGGCCCAGGGGCGCAGAAAGGGGTCCGTGAGCGCGATGTCCAGGGCGGCGGGCGAGAGGCCGAGGACCGCCCGCATCCCCGGCGCGGTCTCCCGCGCGGGATCCGCCCCGGCGGCACGGTGGGCGGCGGCCAGCAGCACCCGGCGCAGGCCGTGCTGGGCCCGTACCAGCTCGCGCACGGCGCTCGCGCCGCTCCGTCCGGCGGCGACGGCGTCGAAGTGGGCGGGCTGCATGCCGAGCGCGGCGGCCGGGCTCCCGGCCTCCGCGGCCGTCGCGTACCGGATCAGCTTCAGCAGATCCGCGCAGTAGACGGAGGGGTTGTCGAAACCGCCCGGGGGCGGGGCGGCCGGTTTCCCGGAGGCGATGCGCGGGATGGGGAGGAGCACGGGAGCCCTGGGGGCGGGGCGCGAGTCGGGGGAAAGGCTCGGGTCGGGGGCGGGACACGGCTCGGATGTGACGGCCGGCGCGAAGGAGGGGGCACGGGGTACGGGGGGCGCGTCCGGCGCGAAGGAGGGGGTACGGGGAGTGGCGGACGGGTGCCGGGCGGCGGAGACGGAGCCGGTCGGGGCCGGTGCGGAGGGCGGCGTACGGAACCGGTGGGCGTAGAGTCCGCCGCCGCAGACGCCGACCACCGGGCAGTCCCGGCACTGCGCCGACAGCCCGTCGAGTCCGCGCCGCTGGGCCAGGATGCCCGGATGGCCGGCGGCCAGGTCGAAGCTGTCGCGGGCCACGTGGAAGCCGGTGCCGGGGGCTCCCTGCGCCACGGTCTTCAGCCAGTCGGCCTGCTCGACGGCGCCGTCGGTCTCCACCACCAGCAGATCCGAACTGCCCAGCCCCAGCGCCTCGGTGAGGCTGATTCCGCCATGGGCGAGCCGGGTGATCGACTCGAACATCCGGATCCGGACCGGCCGGCCGTCGGCGGTCCAGGCCCGGTGGACGGCGATCAGCCAGTCGGCGTACCCGGCGGCTCCGCGCGGTCGCGGCGGCGGCCGGTCCCAGGTGGCGTGCGGCAGCAGGAAGTCGATGGCCGGCGGGTCCAGGGCGGCGAGCGAGCGGTAGACCATGACCGGGTCGTTCTCCACATCGATGGTGCAGAGCAGCCCGCCGAAGGCCCGCCGGTGGGCCGGGGCGCCCAGGAGACGGATGCCGCGCACCGCCCGCGCATGGCTGCCGGATCCGTCGGCTCTGATCCGGTGCCGGTCATTGGCGGCCCGGTCGCCGTCGAGGGAGACACCGGTGACGATGGACTCGTCGGCGAGCATGGCGCAGAACTCCTCGTCCAGCCGCAGCCCGTTGGTCTGCATCCGCAGATCGAGCTCGCAGGCACCGCCGAGGGCGGTCCGCAGCCGGCGGGCGAAACCGCGCAGCCGTTCCCGTCCGGCCAGCAGGGGTTCGCCGCCGTGCAGCACCACATGGACCCGGGGCAGACCGTGGGCCAGCGCATGCTCGGCGATCCGGGCGGCGGTGTGCCGGAAGGTCTCGTCCGACATGGTGACCGGCCGGCCCCGCCAGCTCTGGTCCGGGTGCCGGTACACATAGCAGTGGTCACAGGCCAGATCACACCGGCTGTGCACCTTGATCACGAACTGCCGGAAGGGCCTGACCCCCGCGGGCACGCGCGTGCTCCTGCGGCCCGCCCGCTACGGTGCGGGCCGGGCCGACCCCGAGGACTGGAAGGCGGAGCCCGCCTCGGCGACCGACCCCACCCGGGCGAGCACGGCGGCGCGGTCCTCCTCGGGCACCCGGTCGAGCGGTGTCCCGCTGTGGTCCGGGAGAAGACCACGGATCGTGATGGGCTGCTCAGCGCTGGCCATGAAGCTCTCCTCGGCTGCCCTGCTCCGGTCGGCTCTCTCATCGTGACGGCCCCACTACGCGCGGGCAATACGCCCACCGGCCAATTCACGGGCCGCGCTCGGGTGATACCGGCCACCGGGCGGACGGGTGCGGTGCGGTGCGGCGGCCTCGCCGGGCGGGTGCGGTGGAGTGCGGCGGCCTCGCCGGGCGGACGGCGCACGGGCGGAGGAAAATGGAGGGGCGGAGGGAGACGGGCAGCCGGCCGCGGGCCGGATGCCGGGAGGAGTCATGACGTACGTGGAACGCTATGAGCTCGCCTTCACGGCCTCGGGCGCGGAGGACGACGTGGTCGTCGTGCGGCGCACCGAACGTGCCGGGGCGGGCGGCTCTCCGGTGTACGAGGACGAGAGCGGCATCGTGCGCGCGGAGATCAGCGAGCAGGGCGAGGTGCGGATGCTGGCGAGCGGCGCCCACCAGGCGGCGGGGCTGCCGGTGACGGTGCGCCCCCTCGACGACCGTGAGCCGGCCGGCGAGCCGCCCGTGCCCGGCGGCTGAGGAGGAGCGCGGGCCGTCGTCCGGGCGGGCTTCGGCCGTCCGGACCGCGGTCGGGGCGCGTGTCCGGGAACGCCGTCGCGGTGGCCGGATGGCGGGCCGATGCACTCGTTCAGGGGCGGGCGGGCGCCATGGGCTTGGCTCGGAGAGCAGTTCGGGCTTAGGTTAGGCAAGCCTAAGTTCCTTCGCTGTTTTCCTCTCGATGTGTGGAGACCCGGATGCGCCGCCTGTTCAACGCCACCCCCGCACAGCCGACGAGCGCGGAACGCATCCGGTCCATCCTGATGGCGGCCGACTCGATGACCGTCGTCACCGACGAGGGGCGCACCGAGGTGTCCCGTCTGGACGGTCCCGGTGTGACCGAGCACATCCATCTGCACCCCGCCCTCGCCCGGAGCTGGGAGGAGGCGGACCACGCCGGCGACGGACCCGTCCGGGCGACGCTGGAATTCACCGACATCGCCCCCACCCCGGTCCGCGACCGGGTCCGGGGTCGGGTGATGCTGGCCGGCTGGCTGTCGGCGGCGGCGGACGACGGGCACGGAACACCCGAGGGCAGCCGCTGCATGGAGTTCTCCCATGCGGTCCTGGACACGGCGGGAGCGCGGACGACCGTCGGCCTGGGCGAACTGATGGAGGCCGAGACCGACCCGCTGGCCGGGTGCGAGGCCGGGATGCTCACCCATCTCGTCGACGACCACGGCGACATCGTGGATCTGCTGCTGCGGCTGGTGAAGCCCCGGGTCACCCAGGGCGTGCGGCGCGCGCTGCCACTCGCCATCGACCGCTACGGCATCACCCTGCGCCTCGAATACACGGACGGGCACGAGGACACCCGGCTCGCCTTCCCCTCCCCCGTCAGGGACGCCGACCAGGCGGGGGTGCGCATTCACGCCCTGCTGGACACGGCCCGCCACCGCTCCCCCCGGAACTGGCTGCTGAGCGACTCCTGATCCGCCCGCGGCGCGAGTCCCCGCGGGGTCACCGCGCGCCCGCGGCACGGGTCCGAATGGACCCGGCCTCCCGCGATCACCATGACGACACCCGCTCCGGCTGGGAGAATGCCGTCGGGCCAGGGGTCCACGGCATGATCCGCCCCGGCCCGGAGCACGCGATCACGTCAGTGTGACTGAGCTGGAGGATTGATGGCCGGTTTGTTCGAGGCGATTGTGGAGATCGACCGACCCGTCGGGGAAGTGTTCGCCTTTCTCGCCGACGGCGAGAACGACCCGAAGTTCAGTCCCCGGGTCATCAGGATCGAGAAGACCACCGAGGGTCCGCCCGGCGTCGGCACCGTCTACACCAGCACGGTCAAGGACGCGGGTCTCACCACCCGGCGCTCCTTCCGCATCAGCGCGTTCGACGCGCCCACCAGGATCCGCTGGAACGAGATCTCCAAGAACCTGGTCACCGCGGAGGAGGGCGGCTACGACCTGGAGCCGACGGGGACCGGCGGCACCCGGGTGCGCATCTTCAACATCCTCCGCGGCCACGGAATCGGCCGGCTGCTCACCGGCTTCGCGCTGAGAGCGGCGCGCAAGGACTCGGCCGCCTTCGGCCTGCGCATCAAAGCGGCTGTCGAAGCGTCATAGCCGCGGCGGCGCAGGACGCGCGGAGCCGCCCGTATCCCCATGCGCGGGGGAGCCGCCGGCGGATGACCGGTGCTCCGCCGCCGGACGCGGCGGCCCGATGGCCGCCGGTCCGGCTCCCGGTCCCGGCACCACCGCCGGGCCGGTTCTCACGAGGGTCGTGTTCGGGACGTGTTCGGGACGTGTTCGGAGCGTGTTCTCGCGAGGCGAGTGCCGCCGGGTGCGGCCCGCTCAGCCGCCGCGTCCGCTCCGGCCGCTCCTCATCGCCGCGACCGTGCACACCAGCCCCAGCAGGAAGGTGAGACCGCCCAGGACCGCGTTGGTCCAGATGACACCCTTGTCCGGGCCGCTGCCCACGATCCAGGGCGCGACGACCAGCCACGCGCCGATGGCGCACATGGCCCAGCTCAGGCCGTACATGCGTGCCGGTGTGACGGTGAAACCGAGGGCGAGCACCACGATCGCGACACCCATGATCAGATTGTGGGTCGCGAGGGCGGGCTGACTGCCCGAGAAGTGAACGATCCACGGGGACACCGCGCATGCGAGTCCGACCAGAAAGACCGGGCCGTCCACCAGTGGTACGTCCCGTCCGCCGAGTACACGGGCATAGCGGTCCCGCATCTCCGTGACGTCGGGATGGTCCGCCAGGTCTCCCCTGTGCGATATGTCGGCCATGTCGACTCGCCTCCTCTGCTGTGCGCTGCAAGTCGGACCGCGTCGCGCGGCATGACACCGCGCCCTTTCATTTTGCTCTTATCTTTTCCTTATCGGTAGTGATATGGACCAACTTCTTCCGTTTATCTGCCTTCTGGTCGCTTCTGCGGCCTCTGTTGCGTTTCGGCAGCTCGCAGCGGGGCCGTGGGGTGGCGGGTCGCTCGGGCGGCGGGGCGCGGGGCGGCAGCTCGGGGAGCGGCGGGGCGCCGGGCTCCCGGCCGCCCTTGGCCGACCAGATCTCCTTCCACCGTTTCTCCCTGGCCGCAGCGACCGCGGGGGCCGCCTCGGCTCCGTCGGCGCGGATCCGCACTCCGCACCGCGCGCACAGCCGGTTCACCAGGTGGCCGTCCCTCCAGCGGGTCGTGCCGCCGGCACCGCCGCACACCCGGCACACCTCCGCGTCCGGCCCGGGCGGCACAAAGGAAGCCAGTACCCGTGCGACCACGACCGGGAGCGGCTCGGCCGGATGGAACTCCGGGTCGGGGCAGAAGGCGAGCCAGGGTCCCGGCTGGTCCCGCCAGCCGCCGTCCGGCACGACCGCGCGGCGGCCGAGCGCCTTCTCCCGTACGCGGCGTTCCCCATGGGCGGCCTCATCGGCACGCCAGAGCCGGCGCGCCGCGTCGAGCTCCTCCACCGCCCGCACCAGCGAGTCCGGATCGGCTTCCGGGTCGGACGGGATCCCCGCGCTGTGACACAGATGGTGGTACGTGGCCCGGAATCCGTACGGCGCGAAGCTCACCACACAGGTGCGCAGCGCCGCATGCCGGGCCCGAGCCGAGCGGTCCGTGTCATGGACGCGCTGACGGTGCGTCGCAAAACTGGTCATCAGATGACCCTATGGACGGCTTCATCGGTCCGCACCCGACTTTCCCCGGCCGTCCGGGCGCATCGGTCCCCCGGACGCACCACCTGTGCCCGGCGCGGTTGCCCGAAGGGTCCGTGCTGGTCAGAGGGTGGTACGCAACCGGTGCCGCCGACTGCCGCCGGGCGGCGCGGTTGCGGGGCATGGGCGGTGTTCACACGGTGAGTGCGAGACCCGTCCCGATTACCGGAAGGAACCCCTCCATGCGTTTCGCGCCGCTCCACCGTGCTCTTGTGCCATCCGCGCTCTGTGCCGGCCTGTCCCTCGCCATGGCCGGTCCCGCCACGGCTCTCCCCTCCGCCGCGACCGCCGGGGCACCCGCCTCCGCTGCTCCCCGGGCGGACGGCACGGCCGGCCCGGTGACGGCCGAGGGCCTGCGGGCCGCGCTCACCGCGCTGGAGGCGCGGGCCGATGGGGACACACCCCAGAGCGACGCGTCGGCCGCAGCGCTCCAGGCGGCACTGGCCCAGCTGCTGGCGGGCGGTGGCATCGCTCCGGCGGGGAGCGCACCTGCCACACCGGCGGGCGGCGCGGCCGAGGACACCGACATGGCCGCGACCATGGCACGGATCCAGGCGATTCTGGCGGCACTTCCCGCACCCGGTTCGCTCACCGCCGGCGGGCTGCCGGGGACGGTCGCGGACCCGGCGCAGGCCCCGGCCGGGCCGGCGACCGGAGCGTCCGCTCCGCAGATCCCCGGGCTGTCCGGTGTCACGGGCGTTCCCGGACTCTCGGGCATCCCCGGGCTCTCCGGCCTCGCCGAGGCCCCCGGATCGACGGGAGCCGCTCAGCTGCCCGGCCTGTCGACCGCCACCGGAACCCCGGGGGCAGCGCCCGCGACGGACGCCTCGCTCCTCCAGGCACTCACGGCGTCCGGCGCCGCTCCGGGCTCCGCACCGGTACCCGCCTTCACCGTCTCCGTCCCGCTCACCGGAGCACCGCGCTGACCCGAGAGCGGCGGGCCGCCGCCCGGGTACGGCCGGGAACACCCCGGCTCCCGGGCGGTGGCCGACGGCGGCCCGGCTTCCGGCTTCCGGCTTCCGGCTTCCGGCTTCCGGCTTCCGGCTTCCGGCTTCCGGCAGACGTTGGCAGCAC
Source organism: Streptomyces sp. CAU 1734 (assembly GCF_039888735.1). Lineage (NCBI taxonomy): Bacteria > Bacillati > Actinomycetota > Actinomycetes > Kitasatosporales > Streptomycetaceae > Streptomyces > Streptomyces sp. CAU 1734. The sequence goes on along the minus strand of NZ_JBDQQP010000006.1, from coordinate 367,583 downwards.
GGCCGGGACCGGCGGGGACCGCTCCCCGCCGGAGCGCGGAACCTCCTATTGCGGCGACTCCCGCGAGATTTCTGCCCGCTTCCCGCAATGTCCGGTGCCCGCGGCGCGATTCCGCCGCCCCTGGCGGGAAGAACACCCGGTAGGAGGCGGTGGCGGCGCGCCGGGACCGGCGGCTGCCCCGGGGCGCGGAACCGGCCCCCGAACCGGGGGCGGGGGTCCCGTACGGCCTCGAACTCAACCGATCGGAGTCGTACCCCATGCCACGCACCCTGGCGGTCTCGGACTGCATCATCATCCAGGCCCCGCCGTCGGCGATTTACGAGCAGGTCAGCAATCCGGCCAGGATGGGCCGCTGGAGTCCGGAGAATCTGGGCGCGACGGTGGACACCGGTGCGCGGGGCGCGTACGTGGGCATGGAGTTCGTCGGTCACAACAAGCGGGGGGTGCTGCGCTGGACCACCCGGTGCACGGTGACGGCCGCGGACCCGGGGCAGCGTTTCGCCTTCCGGGTGCATGCCATCGGCAGGCGCCGTCCGGTCGTACGGGGGCGCATCGCCACCTGGGAGTACCGGTTCGACGCCGTCGCGGGCGGGACCAGGGTGACGGAGACCTGGCGGGACGACCGGCGGACCTGGCCGGACGCCCTCGCCAACACATTCGACCGGGTGGCCACCCGTGGTCACACCTTCGCCGAGTTCCAGCGCGGGAACATCCGGCGCACGCTGCGCAATCTGAAGGCGGCGATGGAAACGGCGTCCACCGCGTCCTGAGAGGAGAGGAGAGAAGGGGAGACGGGGCCCGCGGTCCGGGGAGGTCCGCGCGTACGCCAGACTGTGCGGGTGGTGGGCAACCTTCCCGAGGACTCGGCCGGCTTCGTGGGGCGGAAGCGTGAACTGTCCGGGCTGAAGCGGGCGTTGGCGCAGGACCGGCTGATCACTCTGGTGGGCAGCGGCGGTGTGGGCAAGTCCCGGCTGGCCCTGCGGGCGGCGCGGCAGGCGGTGCCCGCCTTCCGCGACGGTGTGGCCTGGGCGGATCTGTCGTCCCTCCACGGTGACCGGCTGCTGCTCGCCACCGTGTCGGACGCCTGCGATCTGTGGGATCACACACCGCGGATGCCGGTGGACGCGCTGTGCGAGTGGCTCGCGGAGAAGAAAATACTGCTGGTGCTGGACTCCTGCGAGCATCTGGTGGCCCCCTGCCGTGCGCTGGTGGGCGATCTGCTGACGGTCGTCCCCGGGCTGACCGTCCTGGCCACCAGCAGAGAGCCGCTGGGGCTCGCCGCCGAGCGGCTGACCGAGGTGGAGCCGCTGCGCGCGGACGGTCCCGACGCGCTGGAGCTCTTCACCCGGCGGCTCGCCGCCGCCCGCGGGGACGAACCGGGCGCGGCGGCGGACGGCCGAACAGAGGCGGCGGACGGCAGGGCGGAGGGGGCGGGCGGGGACCCGGGAGTGGCCGGAAGTGCGGGGGCGGCCTGGATCTGCCGCCGGCTCGAAGGCATTCCCCTGGCCCTGGAGCTGGCCGCCGCGCAGGCCGGGCGGACGAGTGTGGCGGAGGTCGCCGTACGGCTCGATGACCGTTTCGATGTGCTTCTGGCGGATGCCGGCGCCCGGGTGAAGCCGGACCGGCACCGGGCGATGCGTACCACGATCGGGTGGAGTCACGAACTGTGCGCCCCGCTCGAACGGCTGCTGTGGGCCCGCCTCACCGTCTTCCGCGGCGACTTCGACGAGATGAGCGCGCGGGCCGTGTGCGCGGGCGGACCGCTCGGTGCAGAGATGATCGGGCCGCTGCTCGACCGGCTCGTGGACGTGTCGGTGCTCAAGGCGTACAAGGCGATGGGCGGCACCGGGATCCGCTACCGGATGCTCGACACGATCCGGGAGTACGGGGGATTGTGGCTGCGCGAGCTGGCGGAGGAGAACGCGGTCGCCGACCGGCATGCGGAGCACTTCCTGGAGTTCGCGCGCCGGGCGGCGGACGGCTGGCTCGGTTCCGAACAGGCGCACTGGTACCGCATGGTGGGTGAGGCGCACACCAATCTGTGCACCGCTCTCGATCATCTGCTGATCTCGGCACCCGCGCGGGCGCTGCGGCTGGTGGGACTGATCGGCTTCTTCTGGAGTTGCTGCGGACATCTGCACGAGGCACGCGACTACCTCGGACAGGCGCTCGACGCGGGGCCGGACAGCGGGCCCGATCGCACCCGGGCACTGTGGGCCCTCGGAGTCACGGTCACCCTCCAGGGCGAGTACGAGCGGGCGCAGCGGATCAGCGACGCCTGCACCCTTTCCGCGGCACGGGACGCGGAGCCCGAGGGCACGCTGGAGGCCGCGTATCTGAGCGGGCTCATCGCACTGCTGAAGGGGCGTGCGGCGGAGGCGGACCGCATGGCGGCCGACGCGCTGGACGCGGCGCCGGGCAGCCCCTTCGACTCCCCCGGCCGGCTCCGCTGCCATCTGGTCCGGGTCTTCGCCCTCACCGGTCTGGGCCGGCTGCCCGAGGCGCGGAAGCGCGCTCTGTGGCTGCGCCGGGGGTGCGTGGACCGCGGCGAGTCGTGGACCCGGGCGTACCTCGACTACCAGCTCTGTCTGATCGCGCTCTTCGCGGGGGAGCCGCTGGACGCCGCCGAGCATGCCCGGGCGATGCTCGCATGCAAACAGGGCATCGGCGACAGCTTCGGCATCGCGCTCGGTCTCGACGTGCTGGCCGCCGCCGTCGCGGCGGCGGGGGACGGCGAACGCGCCGGTCTGGTGTACGGCACCGGCCAGGCATTCTGGAGCACGGTCGGACACCCGCAGCGCGGCACCCCCGAACTGGCCGGGGTGCGCGAGCAGTGCGAGCGCGCCGCCCGGGACGGCGTCGGTGACGCGGTGTACGAGGCTGCCTTCCGGCGCGGCGCCGGTCTGGACCTGGACACGGGGCTGAAGGCCGCGCTGGTGCCCCCGACCGGCTGAGCCGCCGGCCCGCGGCCCGCGCGGACGGGGGTTCACACCGCCCCGGGCCCAGGCGGAAGGGCCCGCTGGACAGCGGGGGGTTCGGGAGACGCCGGCGAGGCCGTACCGGGGCGGGCGGCCGGGGACGGCAGTGGTAACGGCGGCGCGGGAGTGGTGCGGAACCGGCCGGTCAGGAGTCCGGCCGGGCCCGGAGTCCGGCCGGGCTCGCGCGGGGGCGGGGCCCGGCTTGGGTGGGGTCAGCCGGTGGAGAGGCCCGCCGCGGCCTTCGCCAGCGCTTCGAGCACCGGACTGATCAGGGGGTGCCGTTCGGCCCCCCGCCGTACCGCGGCGAAGACCCGCCGGGTGGCGGCCGGGCCGGACACCGGCCGGACGACGGTGTCCCCCAGCTCCATTCCGCGCAGTGCCGAGCGGGGGACCAGCGCCACGCCGGCACCCGCGCCGGCGAGGGCGACCACCGCCCGGAAGTCGTCGGAGGAGTGCACCAGACGCGGCTGGAATCCGGCGAGCTCGCAGGCCAGCAGCACCATGTCGTGGCAGGGATTTCCCGGGTAGGGGCCGATCCAGTCGCTCTCGGCCAGCTCGGCGAGTGCGACCCGGCCGGCCGCGGCGAGGGGGTGGCCGGCGGGCAGGACGGCGTCGAAGGTCTCGGCGTAGAGAGGGACCCGGGAGAGCCGCGGATCGTCCTCGCCCGGTGCGCCCCGGTACTCGACCGCGACGGCCAGGTCGGCCTCGCCGCCGAGGACCAGCGGCAGACTCTCGTCCCCCTCCGCGTCGCGCACCCGGAGGCGGATGTCCGGATGCCCGGCGGCGAGGAGGCCGGCCGCCGGTGCGACGACCTCGGCGATCCCGGTGGCGAACGCCGCCACGGTCACCTCGCCGGCCGTGCCGCCCGCGTAGGCGGCGAGCTCCGCCTCGGCCAGCTCCAGCTGGGCGAGGACGGAATGGGTGTGGCCGAGCAGGATCTCTCCCGCGGCGGTGAGCCGTACTCCTCTGCCGCCGCGGATCAGCAGTACATGGCCGGTCTCCTGCTCCAGTGCGCTGAGCTGCTGGGAGACGGCCGAGGGGGTGAGGTACAGAGCGGAGGCCGCGGCGGTCACCGTACGGTGGTCCGCCACGGCTCGCAGAATGCGCAGCCGTCGGGGGTCGATCACCCGGCCATCCTGCCAGCTCGTCCCCCGGTACGGGCCGCCCGGTCCCGGCCCGGACCGGACATCGGTGGCGGTCCGGACCGGACATCGGTGCCGGTGCGGGCCGGACACCGGTGCCCGGGAGGCGGCACCGGCCGGGACCGGTGCCGGTGCCGCCCGGGGACGCCGGGATCAGTCCCGCAGTGCCCGGCGGGCGTCGATGAACGCGGCCACGGCCCGCTCGACGTCCTCGGTGGAGTGCGCCGCCGACAGCTGCACCCGGATCCGGGCCTGGCCCATCGGGACGACGGGGTAGGAGAAGCCGATCACATAGACACCGCGCTCCAGCAGCAGCTCGGCCATCCGGGCGGCTTCCGCCGCGTCACCGATCATGACCGGGGCGATGGGGTGATCACCCGGCAGGATCTCGAAGCCCGCCTCGGTCATCCGGGCACGGAAGAGGGCGGTGTTCTCCCGCAGCCGCTGCCGCAGGTCACCGGCCGACTCCAGGAGGTCGAGAACGGTCAGCGAGGCCGCGGCGATGACCGGAGCGAGGGAGTTCGAGAACAGATACGGGCGGGAGCGCTGCCGGAGCAGAGCGACGATCTCCGCCCGCGCGGCGACATAGCCGCCCGAGGCTCCGCCGAGCGCCTTGCCGAGGGTGCCGGTGATGATGTCGACCCGGTCCATGACCCCGGCCAGTTCCGGCGTACCGCGCCCTCCGGGGCCGACGAACCCGACGGCGTGCGAGTCGTCCACCATGACCATCGCGTCATAGCGGTCGGCGAGGTCACAGATCTCGGCGAGGGGCGCGACATAGCCGTCCATGGAGAAGACACCGTCGGTGACGACGAGGCGGCGGCGGGCGTCCTGTGTCTCCTTGAGCTGCTTCTCCAGATCGGCGAGGTCGCGATTGGCGTAGCGGTGCCGGCGGGCCTTGGAGAGGCGGATGCCGTCGATGATGGAGGCGTGGTTGAGCGCGTCGGAGATGACCGCGTCCTCCGGGCCGAGCAGGGTCTCGAAGACTCCGCCGTTGGCGTCGAAACAGGAGGAGTAGAGGATCGTGTCCTCCTGGCCGAGGAAGGCGGAGAGCCGTGCCTCGAGCTCCTTGTGCACATCCTGGGTGCCGCAGATGAAACGCACGGAGGCCATGCCGTAACCCCAGCGGTCCAGGGCTTCCTTGGCGGCCGAGATGATCTCCGGGTGGTCGGCCAGACCGAGGTAGTTGTTGGCGCAGAAGTTGAGCACCTCTCCGGAGGCGACGGAGACGGTGGCGCTCTGCGGAGTGCCGATGACGCGCTCGGGCTTGTGGAGACCGGCCGCGCGGATCTCGTCGAGAGTGGTGCGGAGTTCGTCGCGCACGGACGCGTACATGAAAGGTGCTCCCTTGAAGTGGCTGGCTGCGAAGTGGCGGGCGGGCGGTGTCCGGGGCGCGGCTGAGCGGCTCGTCCGGCGGAACCGGCTACCGTGTCCAGTCAAGAATGATCTTGCCGCTGCGTGCGGTCGCGGCCTCGTCGAAGGCCGCCTCGAAGTCCCGGTGTCCATAGCTTCCGGTGATCACGGGGCTGAGGTCGAGTCCCCCCTCCAGCAGCACTGTCATGGCGTACCAGGTCTCGTACATCTCGCGCCCGTAGATGCCCTTGATCGTGATCATCGAGGTGACGACGCGTGCCCAGTCGACGGCGAACTCCGCCGCCGGCAGTCCCAGCATGGCGATCCGGCCGCCGTGGGTCATGTTGTCGACCATGTCCCGCATGGCCTCGGGGCGGCCGGACATCTCCAGACCGATGTCGAAGCCCTCCTTGAGCCCCAGCAGGCGCTGCGCCTCGGCGATTCCCTGATCGGAGACGTTGAGCGCGAGGGTGGCCCCGGCCTTGCGGGCGATCTCCAGCCGCTCCTCGCTCACATCGGTGATCACGACATTGCGCGCACCGGCGTGGCGGGCGACGGCCGCCGCCATGATGCCGATCGGGCCCGCGCCGGTGATCAGCACATCCTCGCCGACCAGGGGGAAGGAGAGCGCCGTGTGCACGGCGTTCCCGAATGGGTCGAAGATCGCGGCGATGTCCAGGTCCACCCGGGTGCGGTGCACCCACACATTGGACGCGGGCAGGGCGACGTACTCCGCGAACGCTCCGTCCCGGCCGACACCGAGGCCGATGGTGCTGCGACAGAGATGACGGCGCCCCGCCAGGCAGTTCCGGCACTTCCCGCAGACGAGATGCCCCTCACCGCTCACCGTGTCACCCACCGCGATGTCCTGGGTGTCCCGCCCCACGGACACGACCTCGCCGACGAACTCGTGGCCGAGAATCCGGGGAGTGGTGACGGCCTGCCGCGCCCACGCGTCCCAGGAACGGATGTGCAGATCCGTCCCGCAGATCCCGGTGCGGAGCACCTTGATCAGCACATCGCCCGGTCCGGTTTCGGGCTCCGGCACATCCATGAGCCACAGGCCGGGCTCGGCGTGCTGCTTGACAAGCGCCTTCATCAGGGATGCTCCAGGGCAAAGCGATGTATGGACAACGGAGAATACGATCACACTGTGACAGTTGCGGTAATAACCGCAAATCACCACGGGGTCGGTCAATGATCGTGTACCAATCTGCCCAGTGCGGAGCCCCCAGTCCATCGAGGATTTCTTAAGCGGTCCCACAGCGCAGCTTCACGCGGACCGTGCGGCGAGCGGCGCACCGGCCTCCCGGCCCGGAGACGGGCGGGCCCGCGGGAGGGGAGCCCGGCCGGGCGGGACGGGAGATGCGCACGGCCGGGCGGGCACGGACACCGGGCAGGTCGGGCGGGCGGGCCCGGAAAGCTCCCGCACATCAGTCGCGTATCCGGCCCCTCGGTGCGAGCCTGGGAGGATGAGCTGGGCATCGTGGACGACCACCGGCGTGTACTCCGGGAGCGGCGGAGTGCTCACCGTGGAGGTCGGCATTCTGAGCGGGGACCTGACCGTGCACACCACCTGGGCGGCCGGCGAGGCACGGGTCGCCGTCCAGTACAGCGGTGCTTCCGACTGGTTCACGATGGCCGGCAGCCCGACACCCTGCCGGTCCGAGGAGGACAGCCGCACCCTGCACCAGGCGGTGGTGCAGGCGGTCGAGGACGGCGGCGGCGCCACGGTCCCCGGCGTGCCGTACGAAGCCTCCTGACCTTCCCGGCGGCCACTCCCCCGGCCCCGGCAGGGTTCTCACGGGAGCACCGGCGGAGCGCCCGGCCCCCGGCCGGCGGGCGGGCGCCGGCCCGTGGGAGCGTCCCCCACCCGCTTCCTCCGGCACGGAGGCGGAATGGTCAGTCGTCATCCGCTCCGGCCCTCCTGAACGGCACCCTGGTGAGCAGCGAGCCCCAGAAGCCTCCCCGAGCGGTGCGCCCCGGTGCGGCCGGCCCGCTGTCACCCTCGGCGGCCGGTGGACCACCCCGCTCGGCGGCGGGCCCGGCGGCCCCCGCGCCACCGGACCGCCCCGGCTCTCCTTCCGAGCGGTACCGGCCGGCCGGTACCGGACCCGTCTCACCCCACGCCGCCCCGGATGTCCCCGCCGGCTCCCCCGGCCAGAGCGCGGGACACTCCTCCCTGGCGTCGAGCACGGCGGAAACCAGTCGTGAGCGGTACCGCAGAATCTCGGCCGGATCATCCGCCAGCAGCAGCCGTGCCACCACCTCTCCCGCGCCCGGAGTCAGGGGGCGAACGGCCGAGAACTCGGGTGCCCGAACTCTCAGGCAGTGCCGTTCGCGCGCGTCGGGCACCGCTTCGGCCAGCGAGGCGGAGTCGAGCGCGGTGGCGATGACCGCTGCCCGCTCCCAGGGCTCGTCCAGCACACGCAGAAGCAGCTCCACCCGCCGGGACCGCCAGTTCGCGGCCCTGCGGTCCTCCCCTTCGCCGAGCAGGGCCCGCATCACCGGTGGCGTTCTGCCGCTGAGCAGCTCCGGGCGGCGCCGGGCGAATTCGCTCAGCTCCACGGCCACATAGCGCCAGACGACGGCGTGGTAGCGGTTGACATGGAAACTGACGGGGGTGAGACACCCGGCCCGGGCGAGCCGGGTGAAACGCTCCGGGCCTACGCCGAGGAGCCGCGCCCCGTCCGCCGAGCCCACCGTCCGCACCTGCTCGCGCAGGTCGCTCACCGCACCGGCCGTGTCGCACAGCCGCTGGATCTGTCCGCCGGGCACCAGCCACGGGCCGCCGTGGGCGGCGGGTGCGGATTCGAGGTGTCCCAGCTGAACCGCGAGATCGAATTCGGCCTGCTTCAGCCCCAGCAGCCGAGCGGCCGCAGCCGGAGTCATCGTGCGGCTGCCCGCCATGCGCGCATCCGCTGCACGCCCCATGTGTTCCTGTACTGCCATAACGGTCTCCCCCGCGAGTCACGAATACTCTCGGTGACGACCATAACTCCGCACAGTGACACTCGGCAGGGCCTGTGGACAACTCGGCGAACCACCCCCGGAGCGGCTCCGGGCGATCAACGGTTTCCGCTGGTCAGTGGCGACTCACCCCCGGCTTTCTGGCGGCGACGCCCAGATGCTCGCCCACCCGGTTGACCATCAGGGTCATCTCATAGGCGACCTGCCCGACATCCGCCTCGGCCTCGCTCAGCACGCAGAGGCAGCTTCCCTCGCCGGCGGCGGTGACGAAGAGCAGGGCCTCGTCGAACTCGACCATGGTCTGGCGCGCCCGGCCGGCGCGGAAGTGACGCCCGGAGCCCCGGGCCAGTGAGTGGAGGCCGGAGGAGACCGCGGCGAGATGTTCGGCGTCCTCGCGGGCCAGTCCGGTACTGGCTCCTGTGACCAGGCCGTCATTGGACAGCACCAGTGCATGCCTGATGTGCTCGATCCGCTTGGTCAGATCGTCGAGCAGCCAGTCGAGTCCTTTGTCCAGCGGCATGGTTGGTCCCTCCCCGCTCATGCGTTCCCCGTGTTGCCGTAAGCCTTTCGCACCCGGGACGGCAGGGCAAGGTGCAACCCCCTCCACCGGTCCGCCGATCATCGGCTGTACTTTCAATTGGCATATTCAGCAGGGCGTATCGGCAATTCCTCCCGGATTCGGATCACCCGTCGGCTCCCGGCGGATGCTCCGTGATCCGCACCCGCGTCCGTGAAATCAGCACACGGCGTTGCGTGTGCGCGCCGGCGGAAACCCCGGGGCGGGAGCCGGTACGGAGGAACGGCGGACTCCCGGAACCGGCGATGCGGGAATCCCGTGCCCCCAAGGGCGTCCGGCCGCCGGATGCAATCACCCGGCGGACCAGGACAGTTCATCCCCGCGGAATGAGCGACACCGCACCGCCGAAGACCCGGATAAGCCGCCGGAAACTCCGCGGTAGGCGCTGATCACCAGGAAATCCATGACAACACGGTGAATGACGGTTCCGTTCCGATCTCCCCGCCCCGTCCGTCATGCGAGGCGGCCGACCGGTCACTCGATGCGCACCTGGCCGAATTTCGCGGATCCCATGCCCGCAAACATGATCCCAACACGCCAAATCTCCCGGATATCGTCATTCTCACCAAGAGGTGGGATTCCTGCGGTTCTCCAGACAGGCGCCTCCGGGGTCTCCGTTCCCCGCTCCCCGGGTCTCCACGGCGATTCGCCGCGCCCGGCGTTCCGGATGTTTTCCGCGGCCCGCGACGGACCGGGCACACCCCACCCGCCCGTCGCGGTGCCCCGAAGAACCCGCGACGGACCGCCGCCGTGAGCACCGTCCTCATTCCGTCCCGGTCATCGGTACCGGCCCGCCGGCCGGCGCCGAGTGTCGCGGGCCGTCGTCACCGTCCGTCACACGGATTCCCCGTCGGTACCGGCGGAGCGGAATCCATCGCGCGGCTTCTCGCGGACTCCCGCCTCGGACATGCCCGGAGCCGTGCCGGCCCCGCGCGTACGGCAGTCCCGGTTGCCGGCGCGCGCGTGCTCCACGGTTGCCTCGCCGGGCCCGGAATCGACGGACCGCGGGGCGAACGCCGGAGGCGCCGGGAGCCGCTCGGCGGGGTGAGTCCGTGTCGCGGGGCGTGGCACCCCGTCGGCCGGCCGGAACGGCGGGCCGTACGGCGTCGCCGGGTCATCGCCGGCGGACGTGGACCCGGCCGGCCGCGCCCGGAGCGCGGAAGGAACGGCGGCGGCCCGCACCGGCAGGGGGCCGCGGATCGCGCTGCCCGGCTCGCGCACCGGGAGCGGCGCGGGGCGACCGGACGCGGGCACCGCGGAGCCGGGCAATGGCGCCGCGGTGCCGAGAAGCGCGGCGGGCAGCAGCACCAGGGCGCTGGTACCGCCGTACGCGGAGGATCGCAGCCGGACCCGGACGCCGAGGAGCGCGCCGAGCCGGCCGGCCACGAACAGACCGAGCGGATCACCGGGTGCGTGTCCGGGTGTCCTGGACTCCGCGAGGCGGCGATTGGCCTCCTCCATGCGCTTGTGACCCATGCCGGGCCCCCGGTCCTCGATCCTCAGGAGGTAGCCGTTGGCGACGGATTCACCGCTGACCCGCACCTTGGTGTGGGGTGGTGAGAACCGGGCCGCGTTCTCCATGAGTTCCGCCAGCAGGTGAGTGACACCCGCGACGGCCGACCCTTCGACGGCGGCCTCGGGCAGTTCGTGGGTCTCGACGCGCGCGTACTCCTCGATCTCCGAAACGGCCGCCCAGACGACGCTGGTCAGCGGGATGGGACCACGCCAGGTCCGGCCGGGCCCAACCCCCGAGAGCAGTACGGCACTCTCGGCGTGGCGCCGGATCCGCGTGGCGAGATGGTCGAGCCGGAACAGCTCTCCGAGCTCACTCGGGGACATCGCACATCGCTCCAGGTCATCGAGCAGGGTCAGTTGACGCTGAACCAGTGCATGGCCCCGGAGTGCGAGATCGGCGACGGCATCCGGGTGGACTCCGGGCAGCCCGGGGCGCCCGGGGGCGTACGGCCCGGCCTCGATGGCGTACGGCCCGGAAGCGGCCCCGGCGGCGGCCGGTTCGCGAGTACGGCTCGTCGCGCCGGGCGCCGGGGAAGGGACGGAGGTCCCGGGCCGGGTGCCGGATTCCCTCCCCGCGCGGAGGGCGCCCACTGCCTCGGGTGGCCTCCGGCCCGGGAATCCGGAACCCGTGCTCAGCGGGCCGACAGCCCCGGGGAGCGGATCGCGGACGGCGCGGAAGCAGATGAGGAGGGAGACCGCCAAGAGGGCCGCTCCGAGAAGAACGGCGATCCCGGACGGGGTGAGGATGCCGTCCTCCACCGGCCGGGAGCGATCCGCCGCGGAGCGCTGTGTGGCGGCTTCGACGGAACGCATGGCATCGCCCACCTCGGTACGCGCCGTGTCCCAGCCGGCGGCGGGCATGGTGCCGCCCGCCGTCCGGCCCTCGGGAGCGGCGAGAATCCTGTCCTCGGCTGCCTCGAGACGGCGGTACGCGGAACTGTTGGCGAACTCTCGCCAAGCTGTCCGCTCGGGCTCCCGGAGGCCGGCCGCGGCGGCTACGGTGAAAGTCCTGCGGGTCGCCGCGGCTCCGGTGAACAGCCGCAGCCGTTGGGCGGCGGCGGGCTTGCCGAGACGAGCCGAGCCGAGGAGCGCGTCCTCCTGAGCGAGCATCTCGCCGGCTCGGGCGAACTCCGCCAGGACACGTGTACCGGAGGCGGGTCCGGTGTCACGTGTCGTGGCGAGCGCGCCCGAGACGTCGAAGGCATCGGCGATCACCAACGTGTACTGCTCATGGACCACGTTCCATGCCGCCCTGTGCCCCAGGACGGCGGCCCGGAGCCCGCGCAGCCCCTCCGCGCGGGCGACGAACCGCTCGACCCGGCGCTTCAGGGTGGCGGGAAGCGTCTCCGCGCCGGCGGCCCTGGACCGAATGGTTCCGAGCGCACGCAGGATCTCGTCCGTCCTGTTCGCGTTCTTCCGGAGGGCGGCGGCGCGCTCGGCGGAAGGGGACGCCACCTGGCGCACCGCCGCGCGCCGCTCGGTCTGCAGGGCGGCGACCGCCGCCGCGGTGGGCTCGCCGATCCGGTGGTCGAGCAGGTGAAGCCGGTGCAGTCGCACGACGTCCTGAGCGAGGGGAACAGCCGTGAGACCCCAGAGAACGAGCAGAGAGAGGGTGGGCACCATCAGAAGGGAGAGAGTTCTGGCACGGATGACCGGCAGAGCGACGGAGCGACGGCGGACACGGGCGCGGGCGCGGATCCGGGACAGCCCGTCCCCTGCCGTTCCGCCGGACGACAGGTGATCACCGTCCGGTAATTGACCGGTGTGTTCAACCGCCGGCCGTCCCGCGTGGGCACGGCGGCCCCGGACCGGCCGGGCGGGCGGGGCCGGATGTGCGAGGGGCAGCGGCGCCGGCGGCGCGGACAGCGGAGGAGGAGGCGAGGGTATGGGAGGGATGAGGTGCTGGCGGGAGCCCTGACCGCGACGGGGTGAACACATGGCCTCTCGTTCCGGATTCGGCGTCCGAGCGCGTCGGACGACTTGCGAGCGCACGACTGGCGCATGACTGGGAGGAGTGATGGGAGACGGCGGGGACGGCCCTGTGCGGCCGAGGTGCCGGAGCGACCGGGAGTGGGATCACCGAGCGGGAGCGGGCAGGTGCGGCGGCCTTCTCAGCGGTGGCGAGGGACGGGCCGGGCTCGGCGGGCGGTGTCGCGGGCTCTCGCGGTCGGCGGTGGTGCGCGGGGGTCCGGCCGCAGGAGTCGCATCCGGTGCAGCGGCCGGCTCCGGGTGGCCATGCGGCCGCTCACACCGGGAGGTCACCCGCGGCCCGGCCCTCCCCGGGTGGCCGGAGGCGCCGCCGTGGTGAACAGCGGCGCGCGGGTGCGGAGGAGGGCGCGAAGGCGAGGTTGGGATGTCCCATGGTTCAGGCACGCTAGCCGCGCGGAGGGCGCACTCCGGGAGAGCGATGCAGAAAGGGTGGAATATGACAGAGAGATGTTCCAGAAAGATCGTGCCGCGCTCAAACATGCCCATCGCGAGGTCGCGGGTGTCACCGGGCGGCTGCGAGCCCCCGCCCGGGTCCCGCATCGAAGGCCCCGTCCGGGCCCGGGCTTCACCGACTCGGCGGAATCGGTCGGAGCCGCGGGGCGGGCTGGGCAGGGCGGCACACGGTGGGGGCTCCGGGCGGGGCGAGCCGGGCCGGGCTCCGAAAGCGGCCTGAAGGCGGCCGGGGAGGGGAATAGAGAGACCAGGTGAGCAAGCCCGCAGACCGGCGGTGTGTGAGAACCGCCCCGTGGAAGGTGGTCCGTTGTCCGGCAAGCCCAGCAGGTACCGCAAGTTCCGCGACTTCCTCATACGCCGCCCGGAGCAGGCCCCCGCCGGGGCGCCCGTGCCATCCCGGCATCGGCAGCACAACCTGTTCGAGGCAGCCGCGTCCTATGTATCCGGCTATGTGGAGGACGATCAGGATCAGATGGACACCGCATCCGGCTGGGTTTCCCCGGAGGCACTCTCCTTCGGGATAAATGAGCTGGCGTGCCGGGCGATTCTCACGCTCGCGCGGGAACGGGACGACTCTCCCCGGAATGTGGCACGGGACCTCCTCGGGCTGCCCGCCGCCTGACTTCCCGTACCGGCGGATTCGCCCGGACAGCGGGTCCCGGATTCCTGCTCACTCACTGGTCGGGGTGTGCCGACCGGGCCGACCCGGCGCGGTCACAGCCCGGGGCCGTTCGCGGTGCGGAACAGGGAGAACCTGCGGGTGCCCGTGCACGCGGAGGACCGTTGAGGGCAAACCGTATGAGGGCAAGGAGCCGTATGAGGGCAACCGGAGAGCGGCGGCGCGGAGGACGCGCTCCATGTGCTGACCGCCCCGCTGCCGGCATCGGCGTGACCGCCCGTGCGCTCGGCGGCGTGATCCCGGGTGCGCAGTCCCGGCGGCGGGAGCATGTGCGCGGCGCGCGGACGTCAACGACGTCCGCGACCGGGTCGTGGCCCGTCCCCGCCGACGCCCTGACCCGCGCCGCGCGTGGGGCGCGGCTCCTCTCCCGGCGGCGGGTCGTCCCACGGCTCACATGCCTCCCGGCTCCGCCGCCCGGCCCCTTCACACCTGCGGCGCGGGGCGGGGCGGCGGAGCCGGGAGGACGGGTGTCAGCGGCCGATCTCCTTGCGGGAGACCCTGCGCAGCCGGCGGCGCTGGGCGGGGTCGAGCATCAGATACGCCACCGCGGGCACTCCGAGTACGACCAGCAGTGACAGCCAGAAACCGATCAGCGGCATCAGGAGCAGACCGACGGCCACTCCGCCTATGACGAGCTTTGTACGTGTCGACATTTCGACGCCTCCTTGCACGGCCGTGGCCGTTCCTGCCCCTGGAACGTACGGCGACGCCGCACAGTTCCACTATGCGCCCCGCGCCGTGCCGCGTGCGCGATCCGCCCGGAGCGGTTCGCCCACCTCGTGCAGATGGGCGAGCGCCTGCCGGTAGGACTCGGCGAATCCGGTCTCGGTGTACGGCACCGAGAGGGCACGGCAGTGCGCGCGCACCAGGGGCTGGGCGAGCCGGAGGTGAGGGCGCGGCATGCTCGGGAAGAGATGGTGCTCGATCTGGTAGTTCAGTCCGCCGAGGAACCAATCCGTGAGGGCCCCGCGGCGGATGTTGCGGGAGGTCAGAACCTGGCGGCGCAGATGCCCCCAGCGCTGCGCGCTCCGCGGGTCGGGCATGGCCATGCCCTTGTGGTTGGGGGCGAACGCCATGCCGAGGTGAAGGCCGAGGAGCATCTGGTGGAGTGCCCCGAAGACCAGGGCCCGGCCCGGCGGCATGGTGGTGAGGAGCAGCGCGGCGTACCCCAGGGTGTGAGCGAGGAGCAGCGCACCCTCCACGGCCCGCGCCCGCACCGAGCGGCAGGGCCCGTTCCTGGAGATCACGGCCCGGGCGCCGTGCACCTTGAGGACAATGGCCTCCAGGGTGGTGAGCGGGAAGAACAACCACGCCTGATGGCGGGTGAGCCGACCGCGTCCGGCCGCCTGCCCCTGGGTGAACACCAGCACGTCGGCGGCGACGTCCGGATCCTTCTCCGTGTGGTTGGGGTTGGCGTGGTGGCGGTTGTGCTTGTCGTTCCACCACTCCTGGCTCACCCCGAGGAGCAGATTCGAGTGGCCGAGCTGGATGACGCGATTGGCGCGCCGGTCCGGGGCGACCTGGGAGTGCCCGGCGTCATGCGCGTAGAACCCGGCCCGGGCGGAGAACACCGCGAGCGGCACGGCGAGCAGCAGAACCCACCAGGAGCCGCCGAGGAGAGCCATGCCGGTGATCACCGCTGTGATACCGAGAAGGTTCGCGGTGATCCCGAGCGCGTACCAGCCGGTGCGGTGGGCCAGCAGCCCCTGTTCCCGGACCGTCCGGAGCAGCGGAGCGAACTCGCTCCCGGGGTTTCCGGCGCTCCCGGTGCCCGTGGAGCCCCCGAGGCCCCCGAAACCCCCGGGGGCCTCGAAGTCCCCGGCAACAACGGCAGCCCCGGCACCCCCGCTCCTCCTTCCGGGCAAGGGATCCACGGGAGCGACACTGGTCCAAGGCATGACATTCTCCGGTCTCTGGGCCGAGCAGGCGTCGGCGCGTCGACGCAACCGCGCTGACCTGAGAAAACGTAGAGAGATGGATTCGGCCGGACCATGGGGCCAGCACCCGGACCCGGAGGCGGGTGAGCCGGTGCATGCGGGTGGTGCCGGCCTCACCCTCGTGTCCCCGCAGAGTGGCCGATCAAGTCACCCGGAGCAGTACGTGAGTCGAATCACAGAACCCGAGGCAGCCCCGGGGGAGGCTTTCGGGTACCCTCGGCGACCTCACATCCAAACTAGTCAAATTTGAGGAATGCGTCATCGCTGTGCACCGGCCCCCCGCGGCAACGCCCTCCCCTGACACTCACCATCACGCACCCTCCTCCCCCCGCCCCACCCCTCCCCTGGCGCACCTCCGCGCGGTGTTCCTGCCCGGCGACCCGGCCCGCACGGGCCATGTCGCCTTCTGGGATCCGGACGGCGCCCCTCTCCCGGAAGCCGGCGGCCCCCTCCCGGAAGACAGCGGAAGCCTGACCGTCATCCGGGGCGATCTGCGTCCGCACACCGTGCCCGCCCTGTTCATGCCGGTCGGAGACGCTCTGCCGGTGCTCACCCGAGCCGCCGCCCGAGCGCGCACCTCCGCCCGGGCCCGAACCGATGGCCAAGGGCAGGACGGCGGCCGGGCCCGAACCGACGGCCTCCACGCCAAGGACATTCGCGAGTCCGGGCAGGCCGGCGGGGAGCATGGCCGGGACGGCGAGGACACCGCCGCGGCCGGAGACACGGTCTCCCCCTCCGCCGCCTTCTGGGGCACCGCCGCCGTCCTGGCCCTGCAGCTGGCCGCGCGCGGACTGCTGCTGCCCGGACTCTCCCCCGGCGGCCACGACTCCTGGCGCACGGGCCCGCTGAGCCCGGCGGATCTGGAGCGCGTCCGCACCCTCGCGGCCTCGATGCCGCCCACCGCCCACGCCGTCCCGCTGGAGGGCACCGACCCCGTACTGCTGCCCGAACCGGAGCGGCTGCTGAGGTCATTCCTCGACGCGGTGGCGGACACCCTGCCGCGCACTCCGGCAGCCGCCGTCGCCGCGGGCGGCCCGGCGTTCACCGCCTCCGCACCGCAGCGTCTCCCGGACGCGGCGGGGTGGGCCGCCGACATCGCGGCGGGCCATGACGCCGGCGTACGGCTCTCCCTCCGAATCGAGCTGCTCGCCGGGAACACGACCGCGGACGAGACCGGCACCCCTCACGACACCGGCACTCCGCACACCGCGGACATCCACCACGAGGACGAGGCACCGCACGGACACGCGGCGCCGGCCGAGCCGGCCTTCCGCGCCGTACTCCAGATGCACAGCGTCAGCGACCCGTCCGTGATCGCGGACGCCGCCGACGTCTGGGCGGGCGAGGACCGCACCGGCGGCGCCTTCGGCCCGCGCGCCCGGATGGACGCCCTGCTGGCGCTGCGCCGGGCCGCCCGCGCCTGGACCCCCCTCACCCCGCTCCTCCACGCCGCCGTGCCGGACGCACTGGAACTCGCCGACGAGGAGATCGGCGAACTCCTCGGCGAGGCGGCGCGAACGCTCGCGGCCTGCGGCGTCCAGGTGCACTGGCCCAGGGAACTGACCGGCCGTCTCACCGCCCGTGCCGTGATCGGCCCGCCCGAGAACGACACCACCCGCCGGGACGAGTCCGGCCTCCCCTCCTTTCTCTCGGCGGAGGCGATGCTCACCTTCAGCTGGCGGTTCGCGCTCGGCGACCACCCGCTGACCCGTGCCGAACTGGACCGGCTCGCCGAGGCCAAGCGGCCGCTGGTCCGCCTCCGCGACCAGTGGGTGCTCATCGACCCGGAGGAGGCCCGGCGCGCCCGCGACCACCGCGACCACACCCTCACGCCCGTCGACGCGCTCGGCGCCGTACTGACCGGTTCGGCGGAGGTGGACGGCCGCCGGGTCGATGTGGACGCCTCCGGCTGGGTGGCCCGGCTCCGCGACCGGCTCGCCGGCCCCGAGGGCGGCACCCCCGCGATCGGGCAGCCCGCCGCCCTCACCGCGACCCTCCGCGACTACCAGCTCCGGGGCCTCAACTGGCTGCACCGGATGACCTCCCTCGGCCTCGGCGGCTGTCTCGCCGACGACATGGGGCTCGGCAAGACCATCACCGTCATCGCCCTCCATCTGCACCGGCAGACCGATGACGCGGCGGCCGGCCCCACCCTGGTCGTCTGTCCCACCTCCCTGATGGGCAACTGGCAGCGGGAGTTCGCGAAGTTCGCCCCGGGCACGCCCGTGCGCAGATTCCACGGCTCCACCCGCGAACTGGACTCGCTCGCCGGCGGCGAGGTGGTGCTCACCACCTACGGCACGATGCGGCTCGACGCCGGCCGGCTCGGCGGGGTCGCCTGGGGCATGGTGGTCGCCGACGAGGCACAGCACGTGAAGAACCCGTACTCGGCGACCGCCCGCCGGCTGCGCGAGATCCCGGCGCGAGCGCGGGTCGCGCTGAGCGGCACTCCGGTGGAGAACAACCTCTCCGAGCTGTGGGCGATCCTCGACTGGACCACCCCCGGGCTCCTCGGCCGGCTGGGCACCTTCCGCTCCCGCTGGGCGCAGGCGGTGGAGGGCGGCACCGATCCCGCGGCGGCCCGGCGGCTGGCGTCGCTGATCGGCCCGTTCCTGTTGCGCCGGCGCAAGTCCGACCCGGGTATCGCACCCGAGCTGCCCCCGAAGACCGAGACCGACCGGGCCGTCTCCCTCACCCCCGAACAGGCCGGACTGTACGAGGCGGTGGTGCGCGAGACACTCGCCGCGATCGCGGAATCGGACGGAATGGAGCGGCGCGGTCTGGTGATGAAGCTGCTCACCTCGCTCAAGCAGATCTGCAACCATCCGGCGCAGTACCTCAAGGAGGAGAACCCGGTCGTCGCGGACCGCTCGGGCAAGCTCGAACTCCTCGACGAACTCCTGGACACCATTGTCGCGGAGGACGCGAGCGTGCTGGTCTTCACCCAGTACGTACAGATGGCGCGGCTGCTGGAGCGGCATCTGGCGGATCGCGGTATCCGCACCCAGTTCCTGCACGGCGGTACCCCGGTACCCGAGCGGGAGTCGATGGTGAACCGTTTCCAGGACGGCGAGATCCCGGTCTTCCTGCTCTCGCTCAAGGCCGCCGGCACGGGTCTGAACCTCACCCGCGCCGGTCATGTCGTGCACTTCGACCGCTGGTGGAACCCGGCCGTGGAGGCGCAGGCCACCGACCGTGCGTACCGCATCGGCCAGACGCAGCCGGTGCAGGTCCACCGGCTGATCGCCGAGGGCACCATCGAGGACCGGATCGCCGACATGCTCATCCGCAAACGGGAACTGGCGGACGCGGTCCTCGGCACCGGCGGCGAGGCCGCGCTGACCGAACTGACCGATGCCGAACTGGCCGATCTGGTGGAGCTGCGAGGGGGCGGCACAACACGATGAACGACGGAGACGAGCTGTACCGGGACCCGTACGAGGCCGAGGAGGCCGACGCGTACGACAACGACGGCGACAGCGGTACCGGTACCGGTACCGGTACCGGTACCGAGGTGCGGACGTTCGCCGCGCCGGCGCCGCTGCACGGCCGGGGATTCGCCGCCAGCTGGTGGGGCCGCACCTGGGTCCGGGCGCTGGAGGACACCGCGCTCGACGGCGACCAGCTGGCCAGGGGACGGCGTCAGGCACGGGCCGGGGCGGTCGGCGCGGTGTCGGTGCGCCCCGGCCGGGTCACCGCCGTGGTCCGGGACCGGGACGGCAGCGGCCGGCGCTGCGATGTGCTGCTGACCGAGCTCACCGACGCGGCGTGGGACCGGTTCCTGGACATGGCGGTGGACCGCGCGGCGCACATCGCCGCGCTGCTGGACCGGGAGATGCCGCCCCATCTGGTCGAGGACGCGGCGAGCGCCGGTGTCGAACTGCTCCCCGGCATCGGTGATCTGGAGCCGGAGTGCGACTGCGGCGCCTGGGATCTCTGCCCGCACACGGCGGCGCTCTGCTACGCGGTGGCCCGGCTGCTCGATCAGGACCCCTTCGTCCTGCTGCTGATGCGGGGCCGGGGCGAACGCCGGCTCCTCGACGAACTGCAGACGCGCAGCAGCGCCCGGGCGGCGAGGGCCGGCGGCGGCACCGGCACGGACGGCCGGGAGCCCGCGCGGGAGGGCGTACGGGCCGATGAGGCGTTCGCGGCGGCGGACATCCTCCCGCCGCTGCCCGCTCCCCCGCCGGTCCCCGACGAGCCGGGCCGGCCTCCGGCGCTGGACACCGAGACCGGCCCGCCGCCCGGTATCGACCCGGACGCCCTGGAGTTCCTGGCCTCGGACGCCGCGGCACGGGCCCGCCGGATGCTGCTGGCGGCGCTCTCCGCCGGCCATGAACGGCAGCCGGCGGAGCGGGAACCGACCCCGCGCCAGGACACGGTCCGGCTGGCGGCTGCCGCCCCCGGACCGGTGATCACCGGCCGGCTGGCGGGCGGTACGGGCGGACGGCGGGCCGAGCTGGAGTCCGCGGTACGGGCCTGGCGCGCGGGCGGTGCGGCGGGGCTCGCCGTGTACGACGAGGAGTGGGCACCGGACCCGGAGGCGCTGGCCCGGGCCGCGTCCGCACTGGAACGGGCCTGGGAGTCCGGGGACCGGCCCCGGCTGCGGACGGCCGGGGCGGGGCGCTGGACCGTGGTGGGCGCGGAGGCACAGCTGCGCGTCGGACCGGACGGCCGCTGGTGGCCGTACCGCAGGGAGCAGGGCCGCTGGACCCCCGCTGGCCCGGCCGACCCCGACCCGGGCGCGGCCCTCGCGGGTGCGCTGGGTACGGAAGCCGGCTGACCGAACCGGCCGTGCCGGGCTCCACCGGGAGTCCGGCGCGGCCGGCGGTGCGGGCGAGGGCCCGGGCGGCCGGCGTCGCGCGGCGCGGCACGGTACGGACAGCACGGGCGCCCCCCTGATACCACCCCTCCGCCGGCTGTCAATATCGCCCCGCTCCATGAGGGTGGAATCACGCCGAATCGCCGCGAACCCGCCCCCGTCCGGCGCCGGAAGCCGTAGCGTGAGGGTCATCTCCCCCGGTCGAGAGGGAACACCGCGAGAGGGAACAGGGGAGCACCGGCCGAGGCGACGCCGGCCGGGCGGCGGCACCGGCCGAGGGCCGACACCAGCGCCGCCACCGCACCGACATCCCCGACACAGGGCCGCCGGCAGGAGATGCTGTCGGCCTCCCGCACCGCTCCACAGGAGCCACCCGGACACCGGACAGGACCTCCGGCCACCGCCCTGGACCCCGGAAGCGCCACCCCCGGTTTCCGCCCGACCCCCACCAGGAGAGGTCCATGGACCGCAGAAGTCTGCTCCGGGGCGCGGCCGCCACCGCGGCCGCCACCGTACTGCCGCCCAGCGCGGACGCCCGTGCCCACGACGGCCCGGCGCCGCTGTTCAAGGCCGGCACCGACTATCCGTCAGCGCGATGGCTGCCCGCCTCGTCGTCCAATCTCACCGCCTCCAGCCGTCCGTCGTCCTACCGTGTCGACCGTGTCGTCATCCATGTCACCCAGGAGACCTTCGCCGACACCGTGGCGATCTTCCGGAACCCCGCGCGGAAGGTGTCGGCGCACTATCTGGTCCGTTCGTCCGACGGCGAGGTGGCGCAGTGCGTGCGCGAGCGGGATGTCGGCTGGCATGCGGGGAACTGGACGTACAACACACGCAGTGTGGGAATCGAGCACGAGGGCTGGGTGGACCGGCCCGAGTACTTCACCGACGCGCTCTACGAAGCGTCGGCGGCGCTCACCGCGGCGATCTGCGACCGGTACGGCATCCCCAGGGACCGCGCGCACATCATCGGTCACAACGAGGTTCCCGGCGCCACCCACTCCGACCCCGGCCCCCACTGGGACTGGACCCGCTACATCCGCCTCGTCAACTTCGCCTGACACCGCGGTGACCGCCGCCGCCGGCCGGGTGCGCGTGGTTGCCGCGCCCGGCCGGCCGCGCCACGATGAGGGCCGGGGAGGCCGACATGACCGACGCATGGGTGGCCCTGGAACCCGGCGCCGACCCCGGCGAGCGGATGGCCGAGCTGCGCAGGGCGCACAGCACCTATCTGACCGCGGGCCGGGTCGAACGGCCGGTGCGTTCCGTGGTGGCCGAGTCCTGGCGCCGCTCGGTCCGGGCCAGGGTCTGCCCGGACGGTACGGCCGGCATCGAACTGGACGAGGACGCGGTGACCGCCTACCGCGAGGAACACCCGCTGGCCCGGGTGATGCCGCTGGTCAGAGAGCTGACCGACGCGTACGCCAGGGACGGCGACCATCTGGTGGCCGTCTGCGACGCGCATGGGCGGCTCCTGTGGGTGGAGGGACCGGCCGGAACCAGGCGCAAGGCGGACGCGATGAACTTCGTGCCGGGCGCCCGCTGGGCGGAGACCGCGGCGGGGACCAACGCCCCCGGCACGGCGATCACCGTCGACCGGCCCGTCCAGGTCTTCACGGCCGAGCACTTCCGCCGTTCCGTCCAGGAATGGACCTGCGCGGCGGCCCCGATTCACGATCCGGCCAGCGGCCGGGTCATCGGCGCGGTGGACATCTCCGGCGGCAACCGGCTCGCCCATCCGCACAGCCTGGCGTTCGTCGGCGCGGTCGCCCGAGCGGCCGAGTCCCAGCTGGCCCTGCTCGCCCCTCCCCCGGACACCCGGAGAGTACGGCTCAGCGCGCTCGGACGGGACGAGGCGCTGCTGCATTCGGGCGGACGCACGCTGCGGCTGAGCCGGCGTCACAGCGAGATCGTCTTTCTGCTGGCCCAGCACTCCGAGGGGGTGGGCGGCGAGGAACTCCTCACAGAGCTGTACGAGGACGAGTCCGTCACCCCGGTCACCCTGCGGGCCGAACTGCACCGGCTGCGCGCGCTGCTCGGGCCCGAGCTGCTGCGCTCCCGCCCGTACCGGATCGCCGCCGGGGTCGACGCGGACTTCGACACGGTGGTCCGGCGGCTGGCGTCGGGGGCGGTGACCTGGGCACTGAGCGCGTACGCCGGCCCGCTCCTGCCCGTCTCCCGGGCACCGGCGGTGGTACGGATGCGGCAGCGGCTGGCCGACCAGCTGCGGGCGGCGCTGATCGCCCGCGCGGATCCGGGCCTGCTCGCGGACTGGGCGTACAGCTCCTGGGGAGAGGACGATCTGCCGGTGTGGCGGGCGCTGGCCTCGGTGCTTCCCGCGGCGCAGCGCCCCTCCGCGCTGGCCCGGGTCCATGAGCTCGACAGCTGGCAGCGCTCCTGACCGTCCCGCCGCCCTCACCGTGTGCAACTCCTCTGCAACGTACGGCCTCCTAGCCTCCCGGTGAATGCCGTCCAACGGCGGGCGGCGTCCTCACCGGGAGGCCCTGGAGATGTCCCGATACGCAGCGCCGGGCAGTGAAGGCGCGATCGTCTCGTATCAGCCCCGCTACGACCACTGGATCGGCGGCGCCTATGTGCCCCCGGCCAGGGGCCAGTACTTCGAGAACCCGAGCCCGGTCGACGGCAGGCCCTTCACCGAGATCGCCCGCGGCACCGCCGAGGACGTCGAACTCGCCCTGGACGCGGCCCATGCCGCCGCCCCCGCCTGGGGCCGCACCCCACCCGGCGAACGGGCCGGCGTGCTGCTGCGGATCGCCGACCGGATGGAGGCGAATCTGGAGGAGCTGGCCGTCGCCGAGAGCTGGGAGAACGGCAAGCCGGTACGGGAGACGCTGGCCGCGGACATTCCCCTCGCCATCGACCACTTCCGCTACTTCGCCGGCGCGCTGCGGGCCCAGGAGGGCACGCTCAGCGAGCTCGACGACGACACGATCGCCTACCACTTCCACGAGCCGCTGGGCGTGGTCGGCCAGATCATCCCGTGGAACTTCCCGATCCTGATGGCGACCTGGAAGCTGGCCCCCGCCCTGGCGGCGGGCAACGCGGTCGTCCTCAAACCCGCCGAACAGACCCCGGCGTCCATCCACTTCTGGCTGAGCCTGGTCGCCGACCTGCTGCCGGACGGAGTCCTCAACATCGTCAACGGCTTCGGCGTGGAGGCGGGCAAACCCCTCGCGTCCAGTCCGCGCGTCGGCAAGATCGCCTTCACCGGTGAGACCACCACGGGGCGGCTGATCATGCAGTACGCCTCCGAGAACATCAAACCGGTCACGCTGGAACTGGGCGGCAAGTCGCCGAACATCTTCTTCGACGATGTGTCGGCGGCCCATGACGACTTCCTGGACAAGGCCCTCGAAGGCTTCACCATGTTCGCCCTCAACCAGGGCGAGGTGTGCACCTGTCCGTCGCGTGCGCTGATCCAGCAGGGCCACTACAGCGACTTCCTGGCGGCGGCCGTCGCCCGCACCGAGCAGATCGTGCCCGGCCATCCGCTGGACACCGAGACGATGATCGGCGCACAGGCATCCAACGACCAGCTGCAGAAAATCCTCTCCTATCTGGACATCGGCCGTCAGGAGGGGGCGAAGGTGCTGACCGGCGGGCAGCAGATCACGTACGACGGTGACATGGCGGGCGGTTACTACGTCCAGCCGACGATCTTCGAGGGCGACAACCGGATGCGGATCTTCCAGGAGGAGATCTTCGGCCCGGTGGTCGCGGTCACCTCGTTCGCGGACTTCGACGACGCCCTGAAGACCGCGAACGACACCCTGTACGGGCTGGGCGCGGGTGTGTGGACCCGCGACATCAACACCGCCTACCGGGCGGGCCGGGCCATCCAGGCGGGACGGGTCTGGACGAACTGCTATCACGCCTATCCGGCCCATGCGGCCTTCGGCGGGTACAAGCAGTCGGGCATCGGGCGCGAGACGCACCGGATGATGCTGGAGCATTATCAGCAGACGAAAAACTTGCTCGTGTCGTATTCGCCGAAGAAGCTGGGCTTCTTCTAGGCGTCAATAAGGGCGCCTGACCAGGGGTTTTCCCTGACAGGCGCCCTTTGCGATGCACTTCTGAGAAGTGAGTCGAAATTCAGCTTTACTCCCGATCCCTCCCACCTGTATCCCACCTCGGACCAGCTGTTCCGGGGTATTCCCGGGCCAGTAGCCCGTAACTCGCCCTTATCGGTCTCCGAGGCGCCCTCCCAGCGCCGCGTGGAGGCCTCGATGAGCCGGTCGGCGTGATCACGTGTCTCGGCCAGGAATTTTGCGTAGTGGCGGAAGGAAACCTGGATGCTCTGTCCGGCGCGGCGTGCGCATTCGGCGGGGTCGACGCCGGAGGCGAGCCAGAAGGAGATGCCGGCGTGCCGGAGGTCGTAGGGCCGTTCGGCGAGTTCGAGGGTGTGTTCGTCGAGGGTGAGGGCGGCTTCGCGGGCGCGGTTCCGCGTAATTCCGTAGGCGGAGGCGTCGATGTAGTGCCTTTGGCGTTGCGGAGGATGCGGCCGTCGGGCCGTAGTGCCACCACCACTCACCCTGCGTAGCTTGCTGCCCTGTCCATTGAGTCTGGTGCCAGTGTCAGCGGCGGGTGATGGTGCAGCCGTGTCGTTGACCGCGCGGGTCCGCACATCGTGGTCGAACCACTTGGTGATGTCGGGCTGCATCTCGCTGATGGTGCGCATGCGGGCGTCCCAGTCGGGCCCGGCCGGGCGGTTCGTTGTTCGTGCCGGGCCCGCCGGGCAGTGGCCGGACCGAGACGGCGGTGCGCACATCGTCCAGCACCACGAGCATGCGGCGTCCGCTCAGCAGGCTGCGGTACTGCGCGGCCCATTCGGAGAGGTCCACCGGAATCCGGTGGTCGGGGACGCCGTGCGCCCGCAGGAATCCCGCCAGTCCCTCGGCGGTGCTCGTGGAATCGCGCTCGAAACTGTGCGGATCGGCGAAGAGCTGCCCGTCCGGGAACTGGTCGCGCACCTGGTGGGCGACGTGGCCGGCGCGGTCTTGCCGAGGCCGACGTGCCCGTGCAGGCCGCAGATGCGCGACGACCCGTGTCCGGCGGGTGCCCGTTCCCGACCGCCTCCACGGTCCGTTCACGGAGACACTGCGGCCCACATCGGCGAGCAGCACGGAGAGGACGACGAGCCGGCGGTTCTCGCCCCAGGATCACGGCCGTGCCGTCGGACACTTCGAGTCGTCCGAGTACGCGGAAGAGCATGGTCCGCCCGTTTCCCCGGTCCGGAACAGCGGGGTCCGCGCCGACGGCCGCGGTCGGGCCGGTGGGTGCGCGTGCGCACGGGTCGCGTCAGCGGCCGGGAAGTTGCCGGGTCCCGGGGAGGGTTCCGCGAAACCCGCTGTCCGTGCCCGGGTGTCCTCCGGTGTCCGTGCCCGTGCGGATGCCGCCGGGGGCACCGGCGGGGGCGCCCGTCCCGGGGCCGGGGGTCGGCGCCGCCCGTTCCCAACCATCCGTCCGATGCCGTGATGATCAGCGAACCGGGACGACGCCGACTCGGATCCGTTCGAGACGTCAGAGTCGGCGGGTGGCCTTCGAACGCCGTCCGATTCTTCGCGGAGCCACGGATCCGTGATTGCGGCATGTCGCCGATACTCGGGCGGCAACACGGCCAAGCTCCCGACTCTCCGGTGAACCAAGTTATCGATCGCCGCTCAAACCCACGGAACGGTAACACGGTCGCGACTTCTTCACCTCCCCTGAAGCATCGCGCCCCCGGGGCCCGGACAGCACCTCGAGGACAGGATTTGTCCACGGCTTGACCATCCTCGACAGGTTCCGGATCCGAGCCGGCCCTTCCGATGATTCGGCACGCCCAAAGCGACCAACAGGGCTTCGAGCGAAGGGCGATGGACACCTCTTCCGTACAAGTGGACTGACAGCGGACGAGTGTTGGCTCAGGGGGCACTCTCAAGAACCTCGATCGAAGCCGAGCATTTCACAGGGTCCGATACCTCATAGGCGACATGAGAAGTAAGCACCTTTTCGCCACAACAGGGCCTCTGAACAGGCATTTGACGATAGGTCACTCGTCGGGATGCACACGAAGGGAGCGACTCGGTGCATTCGTCCACCTGCGAGCGGACTGCACACATTCGAGCATGATCCGTAACGAATCCGTGATCAGGCCTAACTGCCTCAAGTCGGATATCTCCTCTTGCGTCTGTCGTTCCGTCACTCCAGAGTCACCAACTGTCATTACTACTGGTCAAGGTGGAGATTTATCGATGCTCAGAATGGGGGCCTGGCGCCCCGGCGTGGCGGGCCTGGCCATGGCCGCATTGCTCTCGGCGAGTCTGGGGGCGGCGTCCGCGCGACAGGCCGTCGCCGCCACCACCTGCGCGGGCGGCGTCGACAGCGACTTCAACGGTGACGGGCTCCGCGATGTGGCCATCGCGGACCCCGAGGCACCCGTGGGCGGCAAGGAACGGGCGGGGCTGATCCGTGTCGTTCTCGGCGGCGACAAGGGGGTCGTCGAGGTCTCGCAGGACACGCCCAATGTCTCCGACGGGGCCGAGACGGGTGACCAGTTCGGGTTCTCCTTCTCCGCGTACGACGCGAATCTCGACGGTTGCAGCGATCTCGCCGTCGGGATCCCCTTCGAGGATGTCGGCAGTGTGGCCGACGCCGGTCTCGTTCATGTCATCTACGGCTCTCCGTCCGGTATCGGCCAGGGCACCCCGGACCGCGGTCTGCGCCAGGGCACCGGAGGGCTTCTCTTCGAACACTCGGAGGCCGAGGACTGGGTCGGCTACTCGGTCGCCACGACCAAATCGGCCTCGGGCCATCCGTACCTGATCATCGGGGTACCCGGTGAGGACGACGACACCAAGAAGGACATCGGCCTGGTGACGGCCGTCTGGGGCGTCAATCTGACGGCCGCCTCCGCCACCCAGGACAGCGCCGGCGTCTGGGAGACGGCCGAGGCGTACGACCGCATGGGCACCACCGTCGCGGCCAGTGGACAGATGTTCGTCGTCGGCGTCCCCGGCGAGTCTTTGGACACCGACACCAACACGGGTGCCGTGATGGCCTTCCGGCCGTCGATCAACGCCAACGGCATCCCCGACCCCGTCTGGGGCATGGGCCAGGACCGCGACCCGGGCAGCGAGATCTCGGCGGAGACGGGTGACCGTTTCGGTTCCGCCATCGCCATCGCGCCGTACCGCCCGGCGGGCGCCGCCTCCGCGACGGACTATCTGCTCGCGGTCGGGGCTCCCGGCGAGGACATCGCCACCACCGTGGACGCCGGAGCCGTGGTGACCTATCACGTCACCGCCGCGGGCGGGGTGTCGATCCTGAACTGGATCGACCAGAACACCGCGGATGTGGAGCAGGAGAGCCAGGCCGGCGACTTCTTCGGCCAGCGGCTGTTCGCCGTGAACACCTCTCCGACCGCGGTGACCACGGCGGCCACGGCCCGGCTCGCCATCGGCGTACCGGGCGAGGAGTCCTCCGACGAGCACCGGGACAAGGGCGGCGTGCACATCATGCCGCTGCTCGGTCCGCCCGGTGCCTCGGATTCCTGGATCGACCCCGGTTACGGGATCCCCGCCACACCCGCGCCCGGCCAGCTCACCGGCATGAGCCTCTCCGGTACACGGACCATCCTCTACGTCGGCATGCCGTACGGGCCCGCGGCCGACCACGGCGTCCACGGCTTCCCCTGGAACGTCGCCAACGGCGGCGCTCCCACTCAGACCTTCAAGCCGGGTCAGGGCGGAATTCCCGCAGGGACCACCACCTTCGGCGCCGTCGTTCGATGACGCCCCAATCACCAAAAGAAACGATTCAGCACTTGAGAACACCATCCATCGGATTCCGGAACGAACCTCCGGGCACCGGGCGGCGGCGTGGTCGCGGGGCAGTCGCCATGACCGTCGCCGCGAGCGTCCTGGCGCTCGTGCTGAGCACCGCCCCACCCCTGACACCGCAGGCGGCCGCGGCCGCCGGATGCGCCGGCGCCGAGTCCGACTTCAACGGTGACGGCATCCGGGACACGGTGATCGCGGACCCGGAGGCGACCGTCGGCACGCATCAGCGCGCCGGAAAGGTCACCATCGTCCACGGCGGCGGCAAGGGAGTCCTCGAACTCACCCAGGACTCGCCCGGAATCCCGGGCGGACCGGAGGCGGACGACCAGTACGGCTATGCCCTCGCCGTGTACGACGCGGACTCGGACGGCTGCTCCGACCTCGCGATCGGTGCCCCCCATGAGGACCTGGGCACCTCGGCCGACGCCGGACTGGTGCACATCGTGTACGGCTCCACGACGGGCCTCAACACCGGCAGGGCGGCGAAGGAACACCTTCAGGGCGCCAGCGGCACCCTGGCCGGAGGCGCCGAGCCGGGCGACTGGACCGGCTATGCGCTGGCCGCGGGCGAGACCGCGTCGGGCACCCCGTATCTGCTCATCGGATCTCCCGGTGAATCGCTCGGCACCGTCGAGGACGCGGGCGCCTTCTTCTACATCCGCGGAACGGCCCAGACCGTCGTCCACGTCAATCAGGGGACGGACGCGGGCGGCGCGGTTCCGGGTGACGTGGAGGTCAACGACCGGTTCGGCGCGTCGCTCGCCGCCTCACCCACCCACTTCGCCGTCGGCACGCCCGGTGAGGCGCTCGGCACCACCACCTTCGCGGGCGGAGTCGCCGTCTTCAGCCATGAGCAGGTCGCCGGCCACCCCAAGCCGCTCGCCGGTCTCGGGCAGGACAACCCGGACATCTCCGGATCCGAGGAGCAGGGGGACGGCTTCGGCACCTCGCTGGCGATGGTTCCGTACCGCCCGCTTCCCATCGTGCCGGCCGGCTCACTCCTCGCGGTGGGCGTACCGGGTGAGGATCTGAGCACCACCGTGGACGCGGGCGCTGTGCAGATCTTCCACATCTCGTCGGCCGGCGAGGTGACCGAGCGGGAGTGGGTCGACCAGAACACCACCGATGTGGAGCAGGAGAGCGAGGCCGGGGACTTCTTCGGCCAGCGGCTCGCCGCGGTCGGCCTCACGGCGGGGGGCCTGCCCAGCAGCCGTGCCTTCCGTCTCGCCATCGGGGTGCCCGGAAAGCAGTCCTCCGACGAACACCGGGACACGGGCGGTGTGCACATCGTGCCGATGGTCGGCCCACCCGGCGCCGCGGACAACTGGATCGAACCCGGTAACGGAATCCCCGGTACTCCGGCCAAGGGCCGGCTCGCCGGGATGAGCCTCGGCGCGACGCCGGACTCCCTGTGGGTCGGCATGCCGTACGGCCCGGTGGAGGGCCATGCCGTACATGCCTTCTCGTGGAATGTCGCCACCGGTGGTGCGCCGACATCGACCCTGCGGCCCGGTGAGGGCGGTATCCCGGCCGGGAGCACCGCTTTCGGTGCGGTGGTCCGCTGATGAAGCCGATGAATGAGACGGAGACAAGACGCGTGTCCAGACGCAACACCCGCGGCGTTGTGCTGCGGACGGCGATCGCCGCAGTGGTGGCGGGGGCTGTGACGGTGACCGGGCTGACCGGTCTCGGTACGGATTCCCCGACCGCGGGCAAGCCGGTGGATCAGGCACCGGTGGCCTCGGACAAGCCGGTGCAGACGGAGGCCCAGGCGCTGCGCGCGGCGGCCGACGTGGGGAAGCAGGTCGAGGTCCTGGGGCTGCGTTCGGAGCGTCGCGAGACCTTCGCCAACCCGGACGGGTCGTTCACGGCCCGGGAGTACACCAACCCGATCCGTACCGTGAAGGACGGCCGCTGGGTCGGTATCGACAAGAATCTCGTCAAGCGGCCGGACGGCACCTGGGGCCCGAAGGCCGCGACGGTGGAGTTGTCGCTCTCCGGCGGCGGGGACGGCAAGCCGTTCGTGTCGATGGAGCGCGCCGGGCGCGTGATGGCACTGACCTGGCCGTACGGAAAGCTCCCCGCGCCGGTCGTCGAGGGTGACACCGCCACCTATCCCGACGCGCTGCCGGGTGTGGACCTGACGGTGCGGGCCCAGGCCGATGGTTTCGGGCATCTGCTGATCGTCAAAACACCGGAGGCGGCGGCCGATCCGAGGGTCGCGAAGCTGGACCTCGGACTGTCGACGGACGGCCTGAACGTCGTCGAGGACGCATCCGGCGCTCTCAAGGCCGAGGACTCCGCGGTCGGCGGCACCGTCTTCGAGGCCGGGAAGCCCACCATGTGGGACTCCGCCTCGGTGCGGGAGGCCGCGGCGGCGAAGGCGGGCCCGAAGGCCGTCGCACGCTCCCTGCGGTCCGCCGCGGCTCCGTCCACCGCTCTCGCGCCTCCTCTGCTGGGACCCGGTGGTGGCGGCCGGACCGCACCGCTGGGAGTCGAGGTCGCCCGGGACCGGCTGACCCTGGTCCCCGACCAGACGCTGCTGCGAGGCAAGGACACGGTCTTCCCGGTCGTCATCGACCCGATCCAGCACACCAGCTCGCGCACGGCGTGGACCGGTGTGATGTCCGGGAAGCCGAGCGAGCAGGACTGGAAGTATTCGGAGAGCACGGGCGTCGGCAAGTGCCCCACCGACTACAGCCCCGTCTCCTGCAACGGTGTCGATGTGCGTCGTCTGCTCTTCACCCTGCCGATCTCGTTCTACAAGGGCAAGCAGATCCTGAACGCGACCTTCGCGGCCAAGGTCGCCCACATCTACAGCGCCACCCCCACCGCTGAGCCGATCCGGCTCTACCGGATCGGCGGCAAGGACCACTCGATCACGTCGTCGACGAACTGGTCCAACACCGAGAGCCTGTGGGACAGCCACCTGGAGACCGTCGACAAGGCGATCTCGCCGACGTCCTGCACCAGCTCCAGCCAGCCGAATCTCCGCTTTGAGAGCGCGAAGAAGACCGGACCGCTGACCAAGCAGATGCAGACGGCCGCCAATGACGGCTGGTCCACCATCACCCTCGGGCTGCGCGCCTCGAACGAGTCCCGCTTCGCCGAGTGGAAGCGGCTGTGCGGCACCGCCCATCTGGAGGTCAACTACAACAATCCGCCCCGGCAGATCAAGACCGGTGACATGTCCTCGAACCCCGGTGGCATCTGCACCTGGGGGACCAAGGCCCCCTTCGCGGAGAAGCTCCCCGAGCTCAAGGTCATCGTGAGCGACCCCGATCACGGCAGTGGCCGCACCGACAAGGTCAAGGTCGAGTTCAAGGTCGACTGGACCGACCCGTCCGGCGTCGCCAGGACATACACACAAATGACCCCTCTGTGGCAGGCACCGGTCCCCGGTACCACGATCAACCACCGGGTGAAGTCCACCACGAAGATCAAGGAGAACACCACCGTCTACTGGAGCGCCCGGGCCATGGACTCCTCGGAGGCCTATGGACCGTGGAGCACCGAAGGTTCCGCCCAGCGCTGTGAGTTCGTCTTCGACTCCGCCCGGCCCGGCTCACCCAATGTGCTCTCCAAGGAGTACCCCTCCAACACCACCTACCACGACGGTGTCGGCAAATACGGTTCCTTCACCTTCGCGCCCAACCCGAACGACTCCATCCCCGACGGCGACGTGGTGAAGTACCTCTACGCCTTCGACAGCGACGCCACCCCGGCCCAGTCCGTGAACGCGTCCAAGCCCGGCGGCCCCGCGACCGTGTCGTGGATGCCCACCAAGGACGGGCTCCACTGGGTCAATGTCATCGCCGTGGACAAGGCCCAGAACCACAGCACCAAGGGGCACTACGTCTTCCGGGTCTCCGAGGGGAGGCCGGTGACCGCTCAGTGGAATCTCGCGGATGCGCAGGGCAGTGCCACCGCTCAGGACGAAGCAGGCGACTTCCCCGCCGATGCCGGCGCGAATGTCGCCTTCGGCAGGGAGGGCCCGGGCGGAAAGGCCGACCTGGCAGCCCACCTCGACGGTTCGAAGGACGCCTATCTGGACGCCGGTGACACCGTCATCGACACGGCGAAGAGCTTCAGCGTCAGCGCCTGGGTGCGGCCGGCCGATCTCACCCGCGACATGACCGTGGTGAGCCAGGACGGCACCGGCGAGCCCGGTTTCACTCTGGGGTACGACGCCATCGCCAAGTCCTGGGCGTTCGCCGCTCCGGTCAATGACGTCGATGCCCTCGGCGGCTGGAAGGCCGCCGCCACCGGGGTAACCGTGCCCAAGGACCAGTGGGTCATGGTGACGGGTGTCTACGACGCCCAGACCACCGAGATGAAGCTGTACATCAACACCGATCTCAGGAGCACCGTCAAACGCGGTTCCGTCTGGAAGTCCTACGGCGCCCTCCAGATCGGCCGCTCGATCGCCAAGAGCGGCTACCGTCACCACTTCGCCGGTGACCTCGCCGAGGTCCGCGTCTTCGACCGGGTCCTTCCTGCGGGCGACGTCGCCGCCATGACGACGGTCAAGGCCGACCGCAAGGGCTACTGGCAGCTCGACGAAGCCGTGAACGGTGTTTCCCCGGACCAGAAGCAGGGCGGCGCACCGCTGACCCTCTCGGGCGGCGCGGCCATCCACAAGGCACCGGACGACCCGTGGGGCGACGGTGCCCCGGCGCTCGTCGGCGCGGGCCATCTCACCCTCGACGGCGTCGACGACTACGCCTCCACCTCGGTCGTGCCGATCACCGGCGGCACCAGCTTCACGGCGACCGCCCGCGCCCAGCTCACCTCGCTGGATCCGGTCAAGGCACAGACCGTTCTCTCCCTGCCCGGCGTCGCGGCGAATCGATTCTCCGTCCGTTACCGGCCCGCGGCCGGCAACGCGCCCAGCCGCTGGGAACTCCTGGTGGCCGATTCGGACACGGCCACGGCCACGGTGAGGAGCTTCGTCCACGACCACAAGGAGCCCAACGCGGAAGGCTTGGGCCAGCACCTCGCGGTGGTCTACGACGCCTTCGCCAACACCATCCAGCTCTACGTCGACGGCGAGCCCGGCGTCGAGTTGAAGCTCGGCAGGAACAACACCCTGTGGACCGCCAAGGGCGGTCTCCAGGTGGGCCGTTCCCTGATCGGCACCAGCAAGGAGCACTTCGCCGGCGCCCTGGACGAGGTACGCGTCTACAACGGCGCGGTCGACCCCGTCACGGTCAAGCAGCTGGCGGCGACAGAGGCGCTGCCGGACATCTAGCAGCGCTCCGGGGGTGTTCCGGCCTCCTGCGAGGCCGGAACACCCCCGGTTCCCCATTTGCACCCCCCTCTCGCGAATCAGATCTTCCCTGTTCGCTCCGAACTCCCGAAAGACGGAATGACGATGTCTCTACGCAGCCGGCCATTCGGCCGGCGGCTCCCCGGACTGCTGCTGAGATCCACGGTCCTGGGCCTCTCCCTCACCCTGGCGGGCACAACCGTCCAGGCAGTCGCCTTCACCAGCGGAACCGAGGGCGCCAAGCGCCCCGGAGTCCAGAACTTCGGCGATCCGATCGACGGACGCGACGGCAAGGCTCTGCCCCGCCCCGCCGACCGGATGCAGAAGTCCGCCGTCACCCGTCTCGACAAGGCCGTCTGGCCCAAGGGCGGCAACGGCGAACTGCCGGTCACCAACGGTAAGGCGGACCCCGCGAGGACGGTCGGCGGACTGCCCGTCGCCGTCACCGCGACCAAGCCCCCGGCCGCGGCTTCCGCACGGAGCGCCAACCCCACCGGCACGGCCCCCGCGCCGGACAGGGTGCGCGTCGAGGTCCTGCCCGCGAAGCGCGCGTCGGACCTGAACGCGAGCGCTGTTCTGCGCGTTCAGCGCACCGACGCCACGCCCCGGCCCGCCAAGGTCAGGCTGACCGTCGACTACACGGCCTTCGCCGATGGGTACGGCGGCTCTTACGGCGCGCGTCTGCGCCTCGTCCAGCTGCCCGCCTGCGCCGCGACCGCCGAGCCGGGCAGCAAGCAGTGTCCGGAACTTCCCACCCCGCTGCGCACAGTCAACGACCCTGTCGCCAAGACGGCGAGTGCCGAGGTCTTCGCGGCCGCGGCGCCCTCCCGCGCCCGGTCGGCCGCCGCCGCGCCGCTCGTCGCCCTGTCCGCGGGAGCCTCCTCCTCGCAGGGCAGTTTCGCCGCCACGGGCCTGGCCCCGTCGGCGAAGTGGAGTGTCGCCCCGTCGACCGGTGGCTTCACCTGGTCGTACCCGATGCGCACGGTCCCGGTCGCGGGTGCCCTGACGCCTCAGGTCGGCCTCTCGTACTCCTCGCAGGGCACCGACGGCCGCACCTCCACCACCAACAACCAGGGCTCCTGGGTCGGTGAGGGATTCGGCTACGAGCCCGGCTACATCGAGCGCCAGTACAAGCCGTGCACCGAGGACGGTCACAAGGGCTCGGCGGAACAGTGCTGGGCCTTCGACAACGCCACGGTCATGCTCGACGGCAACGCGTCCCAGATCATCAAGGACGACAAGACCGGGAACTGGAAGCTCACCGCCCCCAACGGCGCAAAGATCGACAAGGTCAAGGGCACCGGCACCAACTTCTCCAACGGTGACAACGATGGTGAGTACTGGCGCATCACCACCGCCGACAGCAAGCAGTACTTCTTCGGGCTGAACCGGCTGCCGGGCTGGACCACCGGCAAGGAGGAGACCAACTCCGTCTGGACCGCTCCGGTCTTCAGCGACGACGCGGGCGAGCCCTGCTACAACGCCGATTTCTCCAAGGCGCACTGCAAGGAGGCGTGGCGCTGGAACCTGGACTATGTCAAGGACCCGCACGGCAATGTGATCTCGTACTTCTACGAGAAGGAGACCAATCACTACGCCCTGAACGGCAAGACGGACGTCAACGGCACCGCCTATGACCGCGGCGGCTATCTGGAGCGGATCGACTACGGTCAGCGGGACCAGCAGGTCTACGCGGCCAAGGCCCCCGCCCGGGTCACCTTCAACACCGCCGAACGCTGCCTGCCCGACGCCAACTTCGACTGTGCCCCGGCCAAGCGCACCAAGGCCAACGCAGCCCGCTGGCCGGACGTCCCGGTCGACCGGGAGTGCAAGGCCGGCGTCAAATGCGAGGCCGACCAGATATCGGCGACGTTCTTCACCACCAAGCGACTGACGTCCGTCGTGACCCAGATGCGCAAGGACGCCACCACCTACCAGGACGTCGACGCCTGGAACTTCACCCATCTGCTTCTCGACAACGGTGACGCCTCCAAGGCCCTGTGGCTCTGGAAGATCGACCACGAGGGCCGGGTCGGCACCACGGTGAAGATGCCGTCGCTCGAACTCTCCGGCATTCAGATGGACAACCGGGTCGACGCGATCGGCGACAACATCTCGCCGTTCAAGCGGCACCGGCTGGCCTTGGTGCTGAGCGAGTCCGGCGCACAGCTGGATGTGAACTACTCCCCCACCCAGTGCACCGTGCCGACACTGCCCGCGCCGGGGGAGTCGGTCAAGCGCTGCTATCCGGTCAAGTGGATGCCGCCGGGCTATATCGATCCGGTCGACGACTGGTTCCACAAGTACGTGGTTGACAACGTCATCCAGACGGACCGCACCGGCGGCAGCGACAAGATGGTCACCCGCTACACCTACCTCGGTGACGCGGGCTGGCGTCATGCCAAGCCCGACGGCATCACCCCCGACAAGCTCCTCACCTGGGGTGACTGGCAGGGGTACGGCAAGGTGAAGGTCACCACCGGCTCCGACACCCAGCAGCCCACCCGGGTCGAGCACACCTACTTCCAGGGCCTCAACGGCGACAAGCAGCCGGGCGGCGGGAAGCGCGTGGCGGAGATCACCGACTCCGCGGGCACCAAGCACACGGACGACGAGGACTTCACCGGCTTCGAGCTGGAGACCACCGTCTACAACAAGGGTGCGGTCGCCAGCAAGGTGATCAAGCACCCGTGGAAGCACCACACGGCCACCCAGACCTCGGACTGGGGCACGCTCCGTTCCACGCTGGTGGCTGCCGACGTCACCCTCGGATTCACCGCCCTCGCCGCCGGCGGCTGGCGTGAGACCAAGTCGTCGAACCTCTACGACAAGGCGACGGGCACGGGGCGGATCGACCGCACCGAGGAACTGGGGCTCGTGGTTCCCGCCTCGGCGACGGCGGAGAAGAAGGCCGAGGCGGCCAAGGACGACACCTGCACCCGGACCTTCTACGCCGACAACACCACGGGTGAGCTGAACTTCCTCGGGGTTGTGGAGCGGGTGGAGACGGTGCAGGGCACCTGTGCCGCCACACCCGACCGCCGCACCCAGGTCGTCTCCGATGTCATCAACTCCTTCGACGGCAAGGTGTACGGGACCCCGCCGACCCGCGGTCTGACGACCCGGGTCGAGCGCCTGAAGTCGCACAACGGCACCAAGGCCGACTACCAGGAGACCAGCTCGACCACCTACGACCAGTACGGACGCCCGGAGAGTTCCACCATTCCGGCGACGGGCAGGACCCGTACCGAATACACCATGGCCAATGGTCTGACCACTCAGACCAAGGTGTTCAACCAGCTCGAGCACGCGATCACCACCGAGTACGAGCCGGCCTGGGGTCAGACCAAGAGCCAGCTCGACGCCAATGGGAAGCGCACGGATCTGGCCTATGACGGTCTCGGGCGGATGGTCTCCGTCTGGCACCCGGACCGGAGCAAGGCCGGCAACCCGACCACCCCCAGCACCAAGTACTCGTATCTGGTGCGCCGCGACGAGCCCGCCGTGGTCAAGCAGGAGATCCTCGAGACGGGTGGCACCTACGCCGCCGACTACACCCTTTACGACAGTCTGCTGCGCCCGCGCCAGCGTCAGTCCGAGGCACTGGACGGCACCCGTCTCGTCGCGGACACGATCTACGACAGCTGGGGCCGGGTCCGGTCCGCGTTCGAGACATACCACACCGCAGGTGCGCCCTCCGACAAGCTGGAGACGATCCGCGACAACCAGGTTCCCGCGCAGACCCGCTACGAGTTCGACGACATGGGCCGCCCCTCGGCGACCGTGTTCGTCGTCAAGGGAACCGAGCAGTGGCGGACCACCACCAAGCACGAGGGTGACCGCACCCATGTCATCCCGCCCCAGGGCGGCGTGGCGAAGACCTCGGTGAAGGACGCCGACGACCGGATCGTCGAACTCATCCAGTACCAGAGCGGGATACCGGGATCCGCTGGTCCGGTGAGCACCACCTCCACCAAGTACGCGTACACCCCGACGGGCGCACTCGCCAAGGTCACCGACTCGGCGAACAACGAGTGGTCCTTCGAGTACGACCAGCGCGGCCGCCAGGTCAAGTCGGTCGACCCGGACGCCGGAACCACGCTGAAGGAGTACGACGACGCGGACCGCGTCGTTCTGAGCACGCACGACGGCACCAAGAAGGCCGTCAAGACCACCTACGACAAGCTGGGCCGGGTCACCTTCACTCATGACGGGGCCGGCACCGCGCTCACCGAGCAGAGGTACGACCGGGCGGGCGCCCTCGGGCGGCAGTACGGTTCGCTCCGTTTCATCGGCGGAACCGAGTCCTTCGGAGAGGTGATCCAGAGCTTCGACACGCTCTACCGCCCGCTGAGGACCGCGTATCTCGTGCCCGCTTCCCAGGGGAAGCTGGCGGGCACCTACCTCTTCAACAACGCCTACAACGCGGACGGGACCCTCCAGTCCAGCAGCCTGCCGGCCGCGGGCGGCCTCCCGGCCGAGGTGCTGGTCAACGAGTACGACGACCTTCAGCGTCCGACCACGCTGCGGGGAACCACCTCCTACGTCACCAACACCGTCTGGTCACCCACCAGTGATCTGCTCCAGTACGAGGCGAACACCGGCGCCAAGAAGGTGTGGAACACCTTCGAGTACGAGACCGGCACCAAGCGGGTCTCCCGCGCGATGGTAGACATCGCCGGCACGACCACCGGCCCGGCCAAGGACACCGGCTACTCGTACGACCAGAACGGCAACGTGCTGTCCATGTCGGAGAAGTCCGCGGAAGCGGCCGGCCCCGATGTCCAGTGCTTCCGCTACGACACCAACCAGCGCCTCTCCGAGGCATGGACCCCGGCGGCGACCGCCACCACCGCGCAGGGCTCCGGCACCGTCGGCACCACCGCTCCGGTCGAGGGCAGCCAGCCCTCCGCCTGCGCCGCGGCCCCCGGCGCGTCACCGCTCGGCGGACCCGCCGCCTACTGGAAGTCCTACCGGACGGACGCCATCGGCAACCGCACCGAGGACATCACCCACGACACCGGTCTCGTCGCCGCGAAGGATGTCAAGCGCACCTTCGCCTATGGCGAGGGCCCGGCCGGCCCGCACTCCGTGACCAAGGTGACCACGGACACGCCGACCGGTGACCGGAACAACATCTACCGCTACGACACCGCGGGCAACACCATCTCGCGGAACATCGGGGGCGACACCAGCGACCTGGAGTGGAGCGCCGACGGGAAGCTGACCAAGGCGTCCCACCCGGACGACGTCACCACCACGGACAAGAACGAGGCCTGGGAGACGACGTACCTGTACGACGCCGCGGGCAACCGCGTCCAGGGCAAGGACGCCAAGGGCACGACCGTCTATCTGCCGGGCATGGAACTGCACCAGCCGGCCAACACCACCACGGTCGAGGCAACCCGCTACTACGCGCACGCCGGCCAGACCGTGGCCGTCCGGACGTCGGCCACGAAGGTCAGCTTCGTCTCCTCCGACCACCACGGCACCGGCGATCTGGCCGTCGACTCGACGACGGGCGCGGTGACGAAGCGCCGCTTCGACCCCTACGGCAACAGCCGCGATGCCGGGCCTGCCGCAGCATGGCCGGGGACGAAGGGATTCGTCGGCGGCACGATGGACGAATCCACCAGCCTGACGCATCTGGGCGCGAGGGAGTACGACCCCTCCCTCGGGAAGTTCATCTCGGTCGACCCGATCATCGACTACGCCAACGCGCAGCAGATGAACGGATACTCCTACGGCAACAATTCACCCGTCACATACTCTGACCCGTCCGGACTGATTCCGGCGGAGTGCGGTATGGGCGAGATTTCCTGCACCCCGAACGACGCAGGCGGCTTCGACACGAAGAAAAAGAAGGGCTCAAAGAAACCTGGGAAGATGTCGAACGCGGAGCGCGACGTCATTCTCGCCGAAGGAGATTCCGCCGACGCGGATGCAGCACCCGGCCAGGTGGTCGAGAAGATGGTCGAACTGGCCAAGGACATCGCCGGAATCAACGCGGTCCAGGACTGCATATCGAACCCTGGAATCGGCACCTGCACGAAGGCTGCCGCCGAGATCGCCCTCAACTTCGCCGGCGCGGCGGTCAAGTCGATCCTGAAGGCCGACAAGATCCTGAAGGCTCTCGATCTCCTTCCCGACCTCTGGAAGGCCATCGGCAAGGCCGAAAAGGCGAAGAAGAAGTTCGACAAGGCGAAAGACGCACTCGCCAGAGAGCAAGAAGCGGCAAAGTGTCTGACAAAGCACAGCTTCCTGCCCGGAACTCTCGTCCTGATGGGCGACGGCAGCAAGAAGAAGATCGAGGATGTCAAGCTCGGTGACAAGGTACTGACGACCGACCCGGACACGGGCGAGAATGCCGTCCGTGAGGTCGTCGGCACCATCGTCACTGAAGCCGACAAGGAATTCGTAAACCTCGCCATCACTAGGGGCAAGACCACATCCACTTTGGTCTCCACGACCACTCATCCCTTCTGGGTGCCATCGGAGCAGGAATGGATTGAGGCTGGCAGGCTTCGTCCGGGCATGGAACTGCACACACCCGGGGGTGACCGGGTTCAGATGATGGCCCTGCGCTCATTCGAGAAGCAGCAGCGCACACACGACCTGACCATCTCAGGCATCCACGCATACTATGTACTTGCCGGGGCGACACCAGTCCTAGTTCACAACAACAACTGTGACCCACTTCAAAACTATGCCGATTCACTGCGGCCGGGAGCAACCAAAAAGGGCCCCCATGTCGCAGCGGAATACACCTCTCCCTCGGGTCTGATTTACTTCGGCCGCAATGGTCATGGCCTTTCCCCGAAGGCTGGCGGAGACCTTGAGCGGGCTCTTCGGGAGAGCGGGCATCACGGTGGCTGCGCAGAAGTAATGTGCTTGATCCAGGCTGAAGCAGCTGAAGGTGCAGATTCGATCAGAGGGGGGTCAATGAGGGCAGTTCGAGTGCGCGGCCTCAGATCTGAGGGAAACGCGCACGGGACGCCCATCTCTCCCTGCCCTAACGCGTGCACACCACTGCTTGGAATTCTCGGAATCAACAACTGAACCTGAGCATCAAATGGCGGGCGGATTTCGAAATCCGCCCGCCATCTCAGGCCCTACATCAGGAGCGCCACAATTGACATCACGACTGCTCCCTTCATGGCTGCCCGACTGGGATGGCGCGGAGGAGATTGCTGGAAGAATTGACCCAATCGTCTTGCACGAGCAAGTCGGAAAGTTGCTGGATTTGGTATTCG
This sequence comes from Streptomyces sp. CAU 1734, assembly GCF_039888735.1. Taxonomy (NCBI): domain Bacteria; kingdom Bacillati; phylum Actinomycetota; class Actinomycetes; order Kitasatosporales; family Streptomycetaceae; genus Streptomyces; species Streptomyces sp. CAU 1734. Next base: position 326,805 of record NZ_JBDQQP010000006.1, on the reverse strand, counting down.
CCGATAATACAGCCTTCCTGGATTCACTCTCGGAAGCCCTTGAATCCTCCCTAGTGCCTCCTCTCAATATTCTTGGTGAAATCTACGAAAGTAGAACAAGCCTGACTGAGTTTGTTGTGGCTTCTAGACTTGTGAGGCGCTCGGCGATTCCTTACCTGGATGATGGGCCTGTAGAGCTGAAGGTCCTGATTGAGAATTTGCCTGAATGACCGGACAGGTGGTGCGGCCTTAAGGGTTGTCCCGAAAAGATCTTGGCTTCGAGTACAGAGCAGCCTGAAGAGCCGGCGAGGTGCTCAGGCAGTCGGTTGTGAGGTGTCCAGGGACCGGGCGAAGTCGGCGAGCGTGTGGAAGTCGTTCTCCCGCAGGCCGATCCGAGGGTTGACGTGGTGCAGGAGCCCAGGCCCTTGGTGGTGGGCGGCCACGTACATCTGACCCAACTCGCTCTGCTCGTCGTCCACCCAGGCGAATCGGCGCCCGTTGGCGTAGTTCACCAGCGGTCCGGTTTTCCAGTGGACTCCATCAGGGCGTTCTTGGAGCAGCACGTCGCCGAAGGCGACGAAGGGAGGTTCCGGAAGGCTCAGGACCGGTGCGATCCACCGGTGGCGTCGCCCATCCATGTGGTGGCCCAGCACAACTCGAAGCCGAGCCGGAGCAGGATTCGTCCGTGCTCCGGGTTGAGCCAGACACGCAGGGGGCGCCGTCGGGACGAAAGGCCACTGTCGTCCTCATGGGCGTCGTTCCGGGGAACCCTGAGTGTGGTGTAGCCGTCGGGATGCCTGTCCGGCTGGGCCGCATAAGGGTTGAGCGGCCCGTTCACATCGAGGAACAGCAGGGGTCGGTTCACGGTTTCCCCCGGTCTTGCTCCCTGCGGACTGCTCCGCTCAGGGTAGCTGTGGGATTGTCCTGGCCTCGGTCGGCCTGAGTGATAATCATGATGTGGCGAGTGTGATCACGGCATCAGAGCCGTCCTGGACAGCCCCGTTCGCGGGGCTCATCCCGCGTGGCTTCGGCAAACCACTGATCATGCTGCGGCGTGATGGAAACGCCGCTGCGGAGAGCTTCAACGTCGCCCTCAAGAGCGACACTCAAAGTCCGCAAAAGCTGGTCGAGCGAGCGCGAGGCCAGGCTCGACGCCTTCCGCTGGCTGACCCGCTACAACACCAGACGCCGACACTCCCGCCTCGGACAACGATCACCGATCGCCTACGAGAATGCCCTCCGACCAGCAGTACTGACTTTGAAGGCGGGTTGTCGTAGGGGCTGACGTTTGGTGATTGTCGCTGTATGCCGAGTGTATGAGGTATTCGCAGGGTGGGGGTCTGACCGCGGAGAGGCAAGCCTTCCGCGAGCGGATCCGGATGGAAGCAGCGGTGACGTCGATGGGCGGGGCAGTACGGACATCGCGAAGGAGTTACGGGTCAGCGTCCGGTCGGTCCAGCGGTGGCGGCAGGAATGGAGGGCGGCCGGCCCAAACGGGGTTCGATCCTGCGGCCCGGCTTCCAGGCCCAAGCTGAGCGACGCACTGTTCGCCGTGCTTGAGGAGGAGCTGGCCAAGGGCCCGGTTGCGCATGGTTGGCCGGACCAGAGATGGACGCTCGCCAGTTTCCTGCCCGTATGCCGACGGCATCCAGCTCATCCCGGCGGCAATTTGAGGCCGTCCGCCCAAGGACGGCCTGACGGTGCGGCGCTGGTATCCCGATCGGCTCGGCAGAAGTCGATGCGGCCGTGCCGAGCACACCGGGGAGTGTCAACGCACCGGATGTTCCCGGCCCTGTACGGGCACCGGCCAGGCCCGGCAGAGCGGTCGCCGGCTCACGGCCGCCGGTCGACGGATCCGTCCCCCTGCTCGCGGGGCACGAGGATGGGCGGGCACCCCGCAGGCAGTCCCGCCCGCCATGGCCCGTTGCCTCGACTCCTGCCCGCAGTACGGCCGCTTCGAGGAGCCAGGTCCCCATCGCCGCGTGACGCGGCTGTCCCATTGCCCTGCATCGGGAACGGTTTTAGGCATGCCGGGCCAACAGCCGAAGGACCGGATGAATCTTCATCGTGAACACCGCCGGGACGCCGCCGATGTCTCTGCCACCACTCCCAACGCCCCTCTGCCGGAGCGGATCTCTCGGAGAGCGGCGTGACAGAGGAAAAGTCCGCCGTAAAGGTATCGACGGTCCATGCACATGCGTTCCGCCGAGCGCGGCGTTCCCCTGCGCATCCGCCCTCATCGTGACCAGCCCAAGATGCGGACCATTCCCGAGCCATCTCGTCCACTCAAAGCCCCGGCATTCGGCTTCACCGCCGCTTCCTCCCACCTGTATCCACTGCCGGCAGCAGGGCACCGACAGCGAGCGCGCCGTCGGCGTCGGCGTCGGCGTCGGCGTCGGCGTCGGCGTCGGCGTCGGCCAGAACAAGCCCATGGGATGTGGCCATGCGTCGCGGGTAACCGGGAACCCCGGCATGCGGACCGGTGCGGCCCGTCCTATGGCCGGCCGGGCCCGTCGAGGATGGGCATGCCGGGTCCCGGACTGGTCATCGGCCGGTGTGGAGTGGCGGCAGGTCGATCCGAGCGAGGGCCGCGATTGCCTTCCCGCTCCGCCCGGCCGGGGCCGATTTGGCGGAGTCCGCATGCACCGGATTTCCCGTGGATCGCACACACCACCGTGCCCGCATCCGATGGGCGGGCATCCGCAACCGGGCCGATATCCGCTGAACCCGGGCCCATCGACGTGCTGATGCCAGGACTTGAGCCGCACACGGACCGGCGGCTGTGCGGGAGGGGGCGTCCGGTTCCGTGGCGGCCACTGCCGATGCGGGCCGGCCCGCCGGTGCTCAGGCGGGTGGTGGTGGCGCCGGTGGCGCGGCCCGGATACCCGCGAGGACCACGTCGACGATGCGTTCCGCGTCCACGCGCGTGAACGGGCGCAGACCGCGGTTCACCACGAGGTGGACCGGGCCGGAGAGCATCTCGCCGAGGAAGACGCTGTCCACCGGCGGCAGTTCGCCCCGGCTGACGGCCAGGTCCACGCGCCGGCGCGTCGCGGCTCCGCGCTGTTCGAGGATCCTCGCCACCGTCTCGCGGACCGCGGGGTTCTCGTGGGTGGGCTGGAGGGCCAGTTCGAGCGCCCGGCCGAAGGGTGTGCCCAGTCCCCCCGCGATGGCCACCAGATAGTCGACCAGGTCATGGCGGAGGTTGCCGGTGTCGGCGATGGTCGCGAGGTCCTCGGCGTACTGGATCAGGGCCTCGGCGACCAGTTCCTCACGGTCGGGCCAGTTGCGGTAGACGCTGGTCCGGTGGACGCCGGCCAGTTCGGCGACCTCGTCGTAACGGAAGCCCGCGATGCCGTCGCGCGCGACCAGTTCGGCCGTCGCGCCGAGGATCCGCTCGCGCACCCGCGCGCTGCGGCCACCCGGGCGACGTGCCTGCGGACCGTTCGCGATGCCGTCGGCCATTCCCGCGTCCACCTCCTGCTGCTCTGTTCGGACGCCGATTGTCGTCAGGCCGGCCGTTGCGGTGCAACCCGCTCACGACTAGGGTCCCATTAAAGCGACAACATGTCTCTTTAAGAGTCGCCGCAGTGCTCGGCGACACCCGACCCCGAAACCTGGAGCGCGCCCACCATGCACATCCTCATTTCCGGAGCCGGTATCGCCGGACTCGCCGCCGCCCGCGAACTCGGCGCCCGCGGCCACGACGTCACCGTCGTCGAACACGCCCACCGCTTACGGCTCGAAGGGACACCCGTCGACATCCGCGGCGACGCGATCGGGGCCGTGGACCGGATGGGGCTGCTGGCGAGGATCCGGGAGCAGCGGCTCCGGATGTCCGAGTCCAGCTACTTCGTCGACGGGGACGGCGAACCGGTGGGCCGTGTACCGGCGGCGGACACGAGCGGGGCCGACGAGGACGCCGATATCGAGATCCTGCGCGAGGACCTCGTCCGCACCCTCGCCGAGGCGCTCCCGGACACCGTGACGATCCGCTTCGCCGACGCGGTCCGGTCACTCACCGACGACGGCGGCGACGGCGGCCACGACGGTGTCCGCGTGGGTTTCCACTCCGGCCGCGCAGGACGGTACGACCTCGTGGTCGGCGCCGACGGGCAGCACTCCGGCATACGCGAGCTGGTGTTCGGGCCCGAGAAGGAGTACCTGCGGCATCTCGGCGTCCACTTCGCCCTCGTCGACCTCCCCGGCGACACCTGGTCCGACGGCGTCAACACGATCCACAACGTCCCCGGCCGACTCGCGGGCGTCTTCCGGTACAAGGACAGGACCGTCGCGGTCTTCCAGTTCCGCTCCGGACCTCTCGACCACGGCCACCGCGACACGGACGCCCGGAAGCGGGTCCTCCTCGACGCCTTCGCGGGGGTCACGTCGTGGCGGATCCCCCTGCTGCTCGACGCGGTCCGGGCCGCCCCCGCCCTCTACTTCGACTCCGCGAGCCAGATCCGGCTGCCGTCCTGGCACCGCGGCCGTGTCGTCCTCGTCGGGGACGCGGGATACTGCCCGTCCTTCCTCTCCGGCCGGGGCACGTCACTCGCGCTCACCGGCGCCCGCTTCCTCGCGGAGGAACTCGAACGGAACAGCGGCGACCACATCACCGCGTTCGAACGGTACGAGGCGAGGCAGCGCCCCCATGTCACCTCCGCCCAGGCGAGCGCCGAAGCCGGCCGCGACCGTCTGCTGCCGGCCACCCGGGCCGATCTCGCCGCCCGGGACGCGGGGCTGCGCGCGGCGGGCAGCCGGCCCCCGGGCACGAGGAGTTCGTCATGACCGATGGGGAGCACCGCTGGAGCGGGCGGCTCGCCCTCCACGTCGCCGTTCTGATCCTCGCCACCGTCCTGGCCGACCTCGCCATCACCTCTCCCCTCATGGTCCTGCCCCAGATGCTCGACCACTTCGACACCGACCAGGCCGCGTGGCTGAACGTGAGCGCGATGCTGGCGGGAGCCGTCTGGTCGCCGTTGCTCGCGAAGAGCTGCGACGTCTTCGGCGAGCGCCGGATACTCGTCGTCACGCTCCTGCTGACCTGCGCGGGCGCGCTGGTCTGCCTCGCCGCGCCCAATGTCGGAATCTTCCTGGCGGGGCGTTTCCTCCAGGGCGCCGCCTTGGCCACGGTCTTCATCGCGGTGGCCGTCACCCTACGGCTCTGCGCCCCACGCGTGGCGATGGCCGCGGTCGGACTGGTGACCTCCGGCGCGGCACTCGTCGGAGTGGTGGAACCGTTCCTGATGCGGCCGGTCATCGATCTGCTCGGCTACCGGAGCGTGTTCGTCGTGGGGGCCCTGCTCGCCGCGGTGGCCGCGCTCTGCGTCCGCGCCCTCATTCCGGGGACGCCGGTCCGGGGCGGCGGGCGGATCGACGTACGCGGGGCGCTCCTGCTCGGCGGCGGCCTCGGCGCGGTCCTCGCGTACGCCTCCCTCGGCGGGGACTCCGGGTGGCTGTCCGGGGGCATGGTCGTCCTGTTGGGGACGGGTGCCGCGGCACTGGCCGGATGGGTGGCCCTCGCCCTGCGGACCGAGGAGCCCATCGTCGACCTCCGGGCCCTCAGCCGCCCGATCGTCCTGACGCTACTGGCCCTGCTCCTGGCCGCGGGCTCGTTCCGGAGCATGATGCAGCTGACGGGCCTCGTCGCCCAGGTGCCGCCGGACCTCGGCCTCGGCTACGGACTCGGCGACGGCGAGGCGGTCGCCGTACTGCTCGCCACCCCCTCGTTCGGCATCCTCGTCGGCGGCACGCTCGCGGGCCGTCTCTCGGTACGGTTCGGCCCCGCGCCGCCCCTCCTCGGCGGTATCGCCCTCGGGGTGATCGCGACCCTCGCGATGCCGGCCGGGGTCTCGGCCCTCCACCCGGCGATCGCCTGCGGCGCCGCGCTCGGTACGGCCGCCGGCGCGATCGCCGCGTCCGGCTACAACCTGGCGACCGGTCTCACCCCGCCCGAGCGGCAGGGCACGGTCTCCGGCCTGGTGTCGGTCGTCCTCGCCCTCGGATCGGTCGTCTTCAACGTCGCCGGAGGCGAAGTCCTCAAGGCCACCCGGGCCCCCGGCGTCCTCGCCGACGGCGCTCCGGTGAGCACGGCCTCCGGAGTCCACCTCTACATCCTCATGGCCGCGGCACTGTTCGCGCTCGCCGCCGTCCCGGTGATCGCGCTCCTGCGAAGCCCCGTACGGTTCCGGGAACCGCCCGCCGAACCGGCGGAGGGGCCGGCCCCCGGCCGCGTGGCGCGTGCGCAGCAGCCATCCGCCCGATCCGGCAGAGCACCTGGACCGTTCTCCGCGCCACCGCCTCCGGAACCGGCCCTGACGCCTGACCTGCTCCAGCGTCGAGGAACCGCGCGAGAGCGCCCCGCCCCGTCGTCCCGTTGTTCGCCGCCTGGCCGCACATGCCCGAACAGCAGGCCGTCGCCGCCGCGGACAGAGGTGCCGCCACGAAGGCCATCGTGCGGGCCAACTCCCGGGCCGCCCTGACCGCCCCGGACACCATCGAATGCGGGGAAGCCGGCTCGCTCCGGCATGACCGCCCTGCCGTCACCGCGACCGAGAGCCTCAGTTGCTCCGCCTCGTGCCCCTCCAGATCATCCCTGCTGGGGCACCGTCCGGAACCTCGGAGACGCCTCCGTGACCGGTCAGTTGCGTTGGGAGCCTCTGCTCGCTGGTCCGGGCATGTCGCTGACTGACGCGCAGTGGGCGGGGATTGGGCCGTTGCTGCCGGATCGGACGCCGAGGCGCGGTGGCCCGGTGGTGTGATCACCGTGAGGTGATCGACGTGATCGCCTTCACGTTCCAGACCGGCTCGCAGGGGGTGCACCCGCCGGAGACATACGGAAACCGACGGGGCGTCTGCGACCGGCTGCGGATGTGGGCCGTCGACGGCGAGCGGGAGCGGGTGTTCACCGCGCCGCTGACAGCACGGACTGACACCGACAAGGACCTGGGCTGGGCTGTCCCGGTGGACTCCACGATCGTCCGTGCCCGCCGGCACGCCGCCGGGGCCCGCGTAGAGGGGCCCCGGCAGGCGAGCCGGCCGACCACACCATCGGACACTCCCGCGGCGGGCCGGCCACGAAGGTCCACCTCGCCGCGGCCGGCCGGTGCCGCCCCCGGGCCTTCGTGCTCACCGCGGGCCGGGCCGGCGACGCGCCCGCCTTCACCGCGGTGATCGCCCGCCTGCGCGTTCCCGGCCGCGCGGACGGCCGCGAACCAGGCCGGACGCGGTCCTGGCCGACAAGGCGTACTCCTCGCGCGCCATCCGCGAGCACCTGCGCGGGCGCGGCATCCGCATCGTGGTCCCCGCACGAAACCGCCTAGGCCAGCGAGCGGGCCCGTTGCAGCACCTCGGCCGGGGCCTTGGCCACCGAGCCGGTGTCGAAGGGGGCTGTGGGTCGTACGCGGTGTGGAGCTGGATGGCCTGGGCGGTCACCGTGTCGCTGAGGAAGGCGGCCGGCCCCGACCCGCGGACACCCGCGTTGTCAGACCCCGCGCGTACCGTGACTGCCAGTCCTATCCGCGCTGCTGGCTGCTGCGCTGCTACGGACGAGCCCCTGCCGAACAGCGACGGCAGGGGCTCCCGTGCGTCACGGTCCGGAAACTCCAGCCGCGGCATCACCGCCACGCCACCACCATGGGCCCGTGCCCGGATCCCGGAGCCAATACCCCTGCTGCTTCTCGCCCTCGTCACCGTCGTCGCCCTCAGCATCGCCGGCAGCCGCACCAAGGACATGGACAACCCCGCCGACACCTACCAGCCCACCAAACCCACCCTTCGAGACCCCGGATACGGCAGCCTCTGCGAAGGCGCCGACCACGCCCTCCACGACGACTGTCCACGACGACTGCCAATAGCCCGCGCTGGACGATCACCCTCACCGAGCACAGGGTCCGCGACGCTTGACACACCTACACCCCAGGCCACCCCCGCCGGCGCCTCCAGACCGTGCTCGACACGCCCCAAGGACGTACGGGCCCAACCCGTTCGCCGCAAGCCGCGAAAGGGTGACGGACGAGGGCCGATCAGAAACACTTCGGCTTCTGGCCCGGACGGACATCCCGCTGTTCCTGGCACCGCAGAACGCTCCTGGGCGACATCGTCCATGTGTGCTCGGCAGGCCAGTACCCGATACCCGCGCCGTCCTCGGTGCCCAGGAGAGGTCCATCCTCGCCGGAAACAACGACCACCTCGTGGCGGATGCTCGTTTCGAGACCGATCGTCAGGTTGTATCTGAAGGGCCCGGGTGAACCTGTGAGGTCCACCAGCACGTTCTGCTGGGCCTCTTCGAGTCGGCTCACCTTGTGCCCGTTGATGGCATTCGGATGCGAAATGTACCCGTCGCTGTCGACGGTCGAGAAATCCTGTGGATCGTGCCAGGGAATTTCAGCGCCGGGCCGCGGAAGGCAGGCGAGCCTTGCGATGGGCGCCCGACTGGCATCCGCGGATCCGGGGAGAGGATTCTTTTTCATCTCAATCGATGTGATTCGGATGCTGGTGGCAAAATTGGCGGACAGCGTGAGTGTGTGCAGCGTTCTCATCACGGGGACAGCCCCCTGCCCCAATGCCCACTTGTACATACTGCGACAGTCGCGAATCGTGGCCGGTAAATTGCGTCGGGCGAGTTCTTCGGATGTCATCAGGATCCAGCCTTTTTCCGTGCCCAGGTCGCTCAGGCCAACCTTTACCGAAAGCTTCGGTTTTTCTCCGGTCGCCAAGTGGCCCTTCTGGCGCTTCCCGGGAGGCTTGGCCCCGGACTCACCCTCTGCGGACGGGAACAAGAGGTGGCCGGCGACAAGACCGGCCGTTAATGCGGCCGTGATCGATATCCACATACCCTTGCGCTGCATCGACACTGCCCCTCTCTTCTGATGGATTTTCGCGCTTCCTGCCTGCATCGCGCCCTGGCAGCTTCTTTTGACGGCCGGGCGGTGCCGCATTCTACCCCGATGGGCATTACGTGCGTCCAGAGTCATGTGTCTCCGGGTTTCTCTTCACCGATCGAGGGCCTTCCGCAGGATTTGATAGTACGTTCCCTTTGCGATCTGCGCATGGTTGGGGACGCTGACCGTGCGATTCCCTTCACCACGAAGGACGCAATGTGTTCCGTTGCGGATCATGCGGAATCCGCGTGTCCTGAGGAACTCGATCATCTCGGCGGCAGAGCACGGGAAGGAGGGTGGCTGCTCCGCACGGCGTCGAGGGGTCATTGGCCGGCTTCTCCTCGAGGGCTGTCTCCGGCGGCAGGGCGAAGCGCCCGGCACGGAGTGAATGCGCCTCCAGTCAGAAGCCCGGGTGTGTCTCGAAGCCAGCACGTCGGACGAAACCGGTGAACCCCGGACGGCTTCGGACCTGCGTCGGTAGAGTGCGGAACATTCTTGAGGCGTCAGGGGGCGGGGCATGGAACACCACACGAGCGGTGCCGTGGAAGAGTTCGGAAGCTGGCTGCGGGACTTGCGCATCGGGCACGGAGGGTTGACCTACGACGTGCTCTGCAGAAAGACCGGCATACCCAGATCAACCATTGCGGATGCTTTCTCCGGAAAGCGCTTACCCTCGTATGACAACGCTCAGATGATTGTTGCGAAAATAGTCGGAAGCGGCGAACTCGCAGAAGAGTGCCGTCAGCGCTGGGTTGCCGCGAAGAAGGCACGGGAGGGGAAGGCGAATCCCGCTCCCCCTGAACCGGCCACCGCTCGGGTTGATCCGATGGAATCCGCTCCCCGCTCCACGGGTGAACCGCCGGCCGCGGCATCGGAGGTATCCCGGAATGCGGACCGCAGGAGCAGGTTGCGCATTCTGATCACCGGCATCGCTGTTTTCTCGCTCGGCGTCGGCATGATGTACGGATATCGAGCGATGGAAGATCGCGGCCGGCGCTCGGACGGCAGTGCGTCCGAAGGGGTGGATCACGATATGGCCGTGTATGCCGAGTTGCTCGATCAACCGGACAGGGGTCTCACCGCTGCGGCGGAGAATGATTTCATCCCCTCACCCGAGGACCGCAAGGTCCTCACCGCTCCCTTCAGCGTGGGCCGCCCCAAGTATCTCGATATCATCAGGAATTCGGCGGATGCCATTGAGGTCGACTCAGTGACGACGAGCATCCTGTTGACCAACAAGCGAGATCGGAAGATCAAAATCATCAACATCGGGCTCGATGTCGTTGAGCGGGGCGAGCCATGGGCCGGAACTCTTTTCTGCGTTCCTCCGGAGGCGGGCTCACCGAATATGCAGATGCTTTTCGATCTGGACAGCGCGAGGCCGGTCGCCCGCACGACGGATGCGGCCATGAACAAAATCGGCCCACCCTTCTTCTTCGGCAAGACAATCGACTTGGAGAAGAGGGGGCAGGAGACTCTGACGGTGCGGGCGGTCACGAAGAGGAACTTCGTTGCCTTTCGGCTGTCGGTCACCTATGTCATTGATCAGGAGCGCAAAGTGGCGGTCATTGACCACAATGGCCGACCGTTTCGTGTCACGGGTCTCAGCGAAGCCGGCGGGGGGAATTATGCCTACCGTCGGTTCTATGCGAGGACGACCGAGTACAGCTTGAGGGAAGTCGGGCGGGGGACGATGGAGAAGGGTGCCGCCTGCCAGAAGAAGTAGCCGGGCCCGCCCGGCGCCGAGCCGGAGGGCAGCGAGCTCACGCCATGGAGCGAGCCGAGAGGTCCGACGGTCACCGGACTCGCGGGAAGCCCCCCAGGTCACGTAAGACCGCGACCAGATCAGCTCGTACAGGTCGTACACCCGTCCTTGGATCCACTCGAACGGGATCTTCCGGCGCCCTCCGTCATCCGGGCTTCTTCGCCATACTTCGCATCAGCCCGGCAGACGCCGGTGTGGCTCCCCTCCCGCGAGCGGTGTGCCACCGGCGCGGCGATCGTCCATGTCCGCCGAGCCGGGCGGAAGACGCCTGCCGCCGCCGGTGCACACGTCGAACGGCATTCCCCACTCTCCTCGTCCAGACCACGGCCGAACGCGCCCCCGGGCGGCGTGGCCTGAAGGAACATCGTCATGAGCACCTTCACAACAGCCGCCCCGTCCGACGACGGAACCGCCCCCGGGGGCGGTTCCCGGGAGACGCCGGGCCGGCCGCGGTATCAGGATGAACCGGTCGCCGTGATCGGGATGGCGTGCCGCTTCGCCGGTGGTATCTCCACTCCGGAGGGGCTCTGGCGGCTGGTGGCCTCCGGCGGGGAGGTGATCGGGGGTCTGCCCACCTCCCGCGGCTGGGACCTCGATTCGCTGTACGACCCGGACCCGGGGAACCGGGGCACCTTCTCCATCCGGGAGGGCGGTTTCCTCGACGATCCGGCCGGCTTCGACGCCCGGTTCTTCGGTATCGGGCCGCGCGAGGCCGCGGCCATGCACCCGCACCAGCGGCTGCTGCTGGAGACCGCGTGGGAGGCGTGCGAGCGCGCCGGAATCGTCCCGGGTTCGCTGCGGGGCACCCGCGCGGGATCGTTCGTGGGCGCGTTCCACACCGACTACGGCCCGCGGATGCACGAGGGATGCGATGCGGAGGGGCATCTGCTGATCGGGTCGACCGGCGTCGCCGCCGGGCGCCTCTCCTATGTCCTGGGCCTCGAAGGCCCGGCGGCCGTCGTCGACACCTCCTGCTCGTCCGGCCTCGCGGCGGTGCATCTGGCCGTCCGGTCGCTCCGGTCCGGCGAGTGCCCGCTGGCTCTGGCCGGTGGGGCGTCGGTCCATGGGACACCGGGACTGCTGGTCGACTTCAGCCGACAGGGGGTACTGGCCGATGACGGCCGCAGCCGCGCCTTCGGCAGCGGGGCCCGGGGGTTCGGCGTGGCCGAGGGCGCCGCGATGCTGGTGCTGGAGCGGCTCTCGGACGCACGGCGCCACGGGCACCCGGTCCTCGCGGTGATCCGGGGGACCGCCTGGAACCAGGACGGCGCGAGCCAGGGTCTGTCCGCCCCGAGCGGAGCCGCCCAGCAGCGCGTCGTCCGGGACGCCCTGGCCGACTGCCGGCTCGCGCCCGGGGACGTGGATCTGGTGGAGGCCCATGGCACGGGGACCCGGCTGGGCGATCCGGTCGAGGCGAGTGCCCTGCTCGCCACCTACGGGCAGGACCGGCCGGCGGGCCGACCGGTCCATGTGGGTTCGGTGAAGTCGAATATCGGGCACACCCTGGCCGCGGCCGGTCCGGCCGGACTGATCAAGGTGATCCAGGCCATCCGGCACCGCACACTGCCCAAGACCCTGCACGCCGGAACACCGAACCCCGAAGTCGACTGGGACAGCGGGCAGCTGCGGCTGCTCACCGAGTCGGTCCCCTGGCCCGGCTTCGGGCGACCGCGCCGGGCCGGGGTGCTGTCCTACGGAGTGAGCGGTACCAACGCCCATGTGATCGTGGAGGAGGCTCCGCCTCCGCCGTCGGCCGTGCCCCGCCGACCGGTGCCACCGGCCGGGGAACCGGCGGCATCGCGATCCGCGAGGCCCTGGATCCTGTCGGCGAGGACCGCCGGGGCACTGCGCGCCCAGGGGCAGCGGCTGCTGACCCACCTGCGGGAGCACGAGAGCCTCGTCCCCGTCGACGTGGGCTGGTCGCTGGCCGCGACGCGGGCACGGTTCGAGTACCGCGCGGCAGTGTTCGGCACCGGCCCCGGGCATCCGACCGCGGCGCTGCGACGGCTGGCCGACGGCGCCGAGTCACCGGATGTCGTAAGGGGCACGGCGCACGCCCCGGCGCGCACGGTCTTCGTCTTTCCCGGCCAGGGTTCCCAGTGGCCGGGTATGGCCGTCGGCCTGCTCGCGTCGTCGCCGGTCTTCGGGGAGCGGTTGGAGGCATGTGAGCGGGCGCTCTCCCCATATGTGGAGTGGTCGCTGACGGACGTCCTGCGCGGCGCACCCGACGCCCCCGGTCTCGGCCGGGTGGATGTGGTGCAGCCGGTGCTGTTCGCCGTCATGGTGTCGCTCGCCGCGCTGTGGCGGGCCCACGGAATCGAGCCCGACGCCGTCATCGGCCACAGCCAGGGCGAGATCGCCGCGGCCTGTGTCGCCGGTGCCCTGAGCCTGGAGGACGCGGCGAAGGTGGTCGCGCTGCGCGGCAGGGCTCTTCTCGAACTCTCCGGCACCGGCGGTATGGCGACACTGGCGCTGGGCGCCGAGGACGCCGGGGAACTGGCAGGCCGCTGGGAGGGACGGCTGTCCGTCGCGGCTCACAACAGTCCCGGAAGTACGGTCGTCTCCGGCGACGCGCGGGCGCTCGCGGAGCTGCTGTCCCTCTGCGGTGAGCGCGGGGTGTGGGCCCGGCGGATCGCCGTCGACTACGCCTCGCACTCCCCGCATGTCGAACGCCTCCGGAAGCGGCTCTCGGCCGAACTCGTCGGCATCCGGCCCCGGCAGGGCACGCTCCCGTTCTGCTCCACCGTCACCGGGGGCGTCACCGAAACCGGCGGACTCGACGCCGCCTACTGGTTCCGCAATCTGCGCCGGCCGGTCCGGTTCGCCCCCGCCCTGGAGTCCCTCCTGCGCGACGAGCACACCGCCCTCGTCGAGATCAGTCCGCATCCGGTACTCGCCATGAGCATGCTGGAGATCACCGAGTCCGCGGGCTCCCCGGCCACCGTGCTGTCGACGCTGCGGCGCGACGACGGCGGCATGGACCGCTTCCACCGGGCGCTCGCCGAGGCGCATGTCCACGGAGTCGGGGCCGACTGGGCGACGGTGTTCGCCGGAACCGGCGCGCGGCCGGTGGATCTGCCGACGTACGCCTTCCAGCACGAACGGTTCTGGCTGGACGAAACCCCGGGCCGGCGCTCCGGTGCCGCCATCAGCGGCCAGGACGCCTCCGGCCATCCGCTGCTCGGCGCACAGACCCATCTCGCCGATTCGGGGCAGCTGCTGCTGACCGGCCGGCTGTCCCGGCACACCCACCCCTGGCTGGCCGACCACGCCGTGCGCGGGACGGTACTGCTGCCCGGTACCGCCTTCCTGGATCTGGCCCTGCACACCGCCGCCCTGCTGGACTGCGACCGCGTCGATGAACTCGTCCTGGAGGAGCCGCTCGTCCTGCCCGGGGACGACGCCGTCCGCATCCAGATCGCCGCCGCACCGTCTTCCGACGGCACGTACACCCTGCGCGTCCACTCGCGCGCCGAGAGCGCCGCCGACGGCGCTCCCTGGACCCGTCATGCCTCGGGGGTGCTGTCCGCCGGATCCCCCGCGGCTCCCGCCGCACCCACGGGCCGCCCGTCGTCCGGGGCGCTGCCCGTCGGCATCGACGGCCTGTATCCGCGGCTGGCGGACACCGGCTACGAGTACGGTCCGGCCTTCCGCAATCTGACGGCCGTATGGCGCGACGGCGACACGATCCTGGCCGAGGCGGGACTGGACCGGGAACATCACGCCGACGCCGGCCGCTTCGTCCTCCATCCCGCGCTGCTCGACGCGGTCCTGCACGCGCTGCTCGCGGAGTCCGACGACGGTACGGACGGACCGGCGCTGCCCTTCTCCTGGCACGATGTCAGGCTCCACACCACGGGAGCCACCCGCCTGCGGGCCCGTCTCGTCCGCGCATCGGACGGCACGGTCGGCATCACGGTGAGCGACCCGGCCGGCGCGCCGGTGGCCGAGGGGTCCTTGGTCCTGCGCCCCGTCAGCGGGAACGCCCTGCGGTCGCCGGCCATCGCCGAGACGGCCCTGCACCGTGTCGTCTGGCCCCCGAAGCCGCTCGGCCCGGCCGGTGACGGCGCGGGCGGCACCGACTGGCTCTGGGCGGGCTCGGCCACGGCGCTGCGCGCGGTGACGGCCGGTCTCGTACCGCGGGACCTGTGTCATCCGGATCTCGCGGCCCTCCGGCATGCCGCCGCGGCCGGGGCGCCGTCCCCGGTGACCGCCGTCCTGGTCCCTCCGCTCCAGGACGGCGACGACGTCACCGCGTCGGGGGTGCGCGCTCTCGTCCGGGAGACCGTCGAACAGCTTCGGGCGTGGCTGGCCGATGACCGGAACAGCGACACCCGTCTGCTGGTGGTCACCCACCGGGCGGTGCCCACCGGGGCGGGCGAGGAGCTCCGCTCCCCCGGGCAGGCCGCGCTCTGGGGACTGCTGCGTTCCGCCCAGAACGAGCACCCGGGACGGTTCACCCTCGCCGACCTCGACGGCCTGGAATCCTCGTTCCGGGCCCTGCCCGCCGCACTGGCCACCGGTGAGCCCCAGTTCGCGCTGCGCGACGGCACCCCGCGCACGCCCCGGCTCGCCCCGGCCGCCCGAACGCCCGCGCTGACACCACCGGACCTCCGGGCACCCTGGAAACTGAAGTTCGGCACCACGAACACCTTCGACGGCATGCGGCTGGTCCCCGCGCCCGAGACGGACCGTCCGCTCGGCGAAGGGGAGGTCCGGGTCTCCGTGCGCGCGGCCGGCCTCAACTTCCGCTCCGTCCTCATGGCCCTCGGAATGGTCCCGGACCGCAACGCTCATTTCACCGAGGCGGCGGGTGTGGTGACCGGGACCGGGCCGGGTGTCACCGGCCCGGTCCCCGGTGACCGGGTCATGGGGCTGCTGTCCGGCGGCACCGTGTTCGCCACCGAAGCGATCACCGACCAGCGGCGGCTGCTGCCCGTGCCGGACGGCTGGTCCTTCGCCCGGGCGGCCACCGTGCCGGTGGCGTACCTCACCGCCCATGACGCCCTGGTGCGCCTCATCGGCCTCAAGAAGGACGCCAGGATCCTGATCCACGCCGCGGCCGGCGGTGTCGGCATGGCCGCCGTCCGGCTCGCCCGGCATCTGGGCGCCGAGGTCTACGCCACGGCGAGCCCGGCCAAGTGGGACACCCTCCGGGCCCTGGGGATCGCCGGCACCCGTCTCGCGTCCTCCCGCACCCTCGACTTCGAGCACGACTTCCTCCGGCGCACCGCGGGAGCAGGGGTGGATGCCGTACTGAACTGCCTGGCGGGGGAGTTCATCGACGCCTCACTACGCCTGATGCCCCGCGGAGGACACTTCGTCGAGCTGGGGAAGACCGACCTCCGCGACCCCGCGACCGTCGCGAACGATCACCCCGGTGTGGACTACCGGGTCATCGATCTGTCGTCGGCGGACACCGGCCGCTGGCACGCCCTGCTCACCGAGCTGTCCGGCCTGATCAGCCAGGACGTCGCCACCCCCCTCCCCGTGGCCGCGTGGGACGCCCGCCGCGCTCCCGAGGCGTTCCGCCATATGAGCCGGGCCGGGCACACCGGCAAGAACGTCCTGATCACACCCCGTACCCCGGACCCCAACGGCACCGTCCTGATCACCGGCGGCACCGGAACCCTCGGCAGCCTCCTCGCGCGCCACCTGGTCACCGAACACGGCACCCGCCACCTGCTGCTGGCCGGCCGCCGAGGACCCGGCGCACCGGGAGCCGCCGCTCTGCGCGACGAACTGTCCTCGCTCGGCGCCCGGGTCACCATCGCCGCCTGCGACACCGCGGACCACGACGCGCTGCGCCGTCTCCTCGCTACCGTGCCCTCCGCGCACCCTCTGACCTCCGTCATCCATACCGCCGGAGTCCTCGACGACGCCACCCTCACGGCCCTGACCCCCGAGCAGGTGGACCGCGTCCTGCGTCCGAAGGTCGACGCCGCCCTCCATCTCCACGAACTCACCCGGGACATGGATCTGTCGGCCTTTGTGCTCTACTCCTCCATGGCCGGGCAGCTCGGCACCGGCGGCCAGGCCAACTACGCCGCGGCCAGCACCTTTCTGGACGCCCTCGCACACCACCGCCGCGCCCAGGGCCTGCCGGGCATCTCCCTGGCCTGGGGCCACTGGGAACGGGACAGCGGTATGACCGGTCATCTCGACCGCGCCGACCGGGCCCGGATCCGGAGCCAGGGTCTGCGCTCCCTCACTGATCGGGACGGCCTGGCCCTCTACGACGCGGCGGCCCGATCCGACGAGCCCCTCCTCGCCGCGGCGGCCCTCGGTCTCGCCGACTCCTGGCGGGGGAACACATCACCCCTGCTGCGTGACCTCGCCCGGCCGCGGAACCGGCCCATCCGCCCCACACCGCACACCGCACCCTCCATCGCTGTTCAACTGGCGGGACTCGGTGCCGGGAAGCGACGAACCGCACTCCTCGATCTCGTGCTCGACCGCGCCGCCGCGGCACTCGGACACACCGGCGGGGACGCCGTGGACCCGGACGGCCGCTTCCGCGCCGCCGGGTTCGACTCCCTCGCCTCCGTCCAGCTCCGCAACAGCCTCAACATCGCGACAGGCGTCCGCCTGGCCACAACGGCGGTCTTCGACCACCCCACCCCCCGGAAGCTGGCCGAGCACCTCACCACTCTGCTCTCCCCCACGAGCGCCCCGCCCGGCTCCGGTGCCGAGGGGCCGGACCATCCCGTCGCCCGCTACCACGCCGCGCGACGGGCGGGCGATCACGCCGGCGCCACGACGACGGCACGTGCCGCGGCGAAGGCCCGGCTGGCCGCGGAGTGCCACGGGAAGGCCCGGGTGGCTCCGGCCCGGCCCACCGTCCTGGCCGCTGGGGGGCGGGCACCGCGCGTCATCTGCTTCCCCGCGCTGCCCGCCCCGGCCGACCCGCTCCAGTACCGGACGCCGGCCCGGTACCTGGCCCCGCACCGGGGCGTGACCGTGCTCCCGCTTCCGGGCTACACCGACGGTGAGCCCCTGCCGCCCACCCGGGACGCGCTCGTCGGCACCATGGCCGATGCCGTACGGGAGGCGTCACAGGGCGAACCGTACGTACTGCTGGGACACTCCAGCGGCGGCTGGGTCGCCTACGCCACGGCCCAGCGGCTCTCCGGCCACCCGGACGCACCCCTGGGAGTCGTCCTCCTGGACACCGGCGTCGGCAGTGAGGTCACCCCCGGCCTCGCGACCAGGATGACCTGGCGTGCCTGGGAACACACCGGAGAAGCGGACCTCCTCGACACAGCCGGCCTCACCGCGATGAGCCACTACTTCGATCTGTTCACCGAATGGACCCCGGACCGGCCCCGACTGCCCGCGCACCTCGTGGCGGCCGAGACGCCGACGCTCGGTCTGAAAGCCGTGTTCCCCCTCGCGACGAGCACCACCACACCCGGCGACCACCTGACCATGATGCGGGAACACGCCGAGACCACCGCCCGCGCCGTCGAGAACTGGATCGGCCGCGTCACCGGCCCGAACACCGGGTGAAGTCCCCATCGCCACACCTTCCTTCCAGGACCGCGGCACCGGGACCGCGCCGGGCGGCACCGTGGTGACCTGTGGGTCGAGCAGCGAATTCCTCACGCATACGACAACCGCCACCTCCGGCTGAAGCTGAAGCGGATCGTGGGCAGCCGCGGCGCCAACATGCGGGAGATGGCGGAGTGCGCCCGGCTCTTCGAGTACGGCCTGATCAAACCCACGGTCTCGGAGGTCCACCCCCTCGCCGAGGCCGGTGAAGCGGCACGCCGGGTGCGGCTTGACCAGCACACCGGCAAGGTGGGCATCCTGTGCCTCGCGCCTCGCCCGGGGCTCGGCATCACCGCGCCGAAGAGGCCCGGTGCCGGCGCGCCTCGGTGAGAGCGGAGTCCCGCCGGTATCTCATCCGCGGTGCCGATGGCGACCCGGAGGCCGTCGCCGGCAGGCTCCGCGCACATCACCCGGCCGCTCGCCCCCCGGCTGCCGAGTCCGAGAGGCGGACGGGAGGGGCGAGTCCGGCCGGACCGAGACACCGCGTGAGGCCATAAAGGACTCTCACTCAACTCATGTGGACGGACGGGTATTCACGGCGTGCGGCAGCGGTCGCATCCTGAAAATGTATCCCGTCACTCCGACAGGTGCGACAGAGGCGCAGCTTTTCGCACGCGCATGCGCCGTACTTCATTTCGATTCACGCTTTCCCCGAGTGATTCTCAATCGAGACGGGAGATCCTGTGACACCCTCCGAGCTGGAAAAGATCATGACGATCGTTGTCCATGGAGAGAATCCACCCGCTGACCGGACAGTGGCGCTCTCGGAAGACGACATGGACAGGACCTTCGACGAGTTGGACGTGGACTCGCCGGCCCGGGTGGAATTGGTGGAGACCATCAGCGACACCTGTCAGGTCGAGATCAGTGACGCACAGGCGGGGACACTGGATACGCCGCGTGCGGTACTGGAGTTCGTGGCGGCCCGGCGGCCGGATCTCCGGCGGGAATTCCATTCCCCGCACCCCGGGCCGAAAAACAGGAGCAGACCTCCGGTACGGACAACGGAGCGACAGGGACGGGACATCCCGTCAGGCGGTCATCCGGAAGAACGGCGCCCGGCGTGAGCGGGATCGGCACATCACGTCACGGGCTTGCCGTCTCCCCGCGCGTGAACGGCGCGCCGCTCGGCCGGTACACGCTCCACAACGAGATGTCGCGCCCGGCCCGGAGGTCCTGGAGTGGAGCCCGGCCCCCGGCCCTGCCCTGTCGGGGGCAGGGAATGTCCCGGACGGGCAGGGTGCCGTGCAGCAGATAGGTGTTGACGATGCGCCTGACACAGGTATTGGGGTGGTTCAGGTAGACCGTGTGGGCTCTGGCGGGCACGGTGACAAGTCGGGACGCGCGCAGGGCGCGGTGCATGCGCAGTCCTGATGTGTAGGTGGTGCGGGTGTCCTCGGTCGCCTGGATCTGCAGGGCCGGGACCTCGTTGCCGACCCTGGTCCGGGGCTCGCGCGGCGTGCTCCGCCAGAAGGCGCAGGGAATCGGTGCGTGGGTCATGGGTCCGAAGACCGGCTGTGTCCGGCGGCTGCGTTCCACCGCATGCCAGTAGTGCTCGGGGTCCCGGGGCATCGCCGCGTCGGCGCAGAGCATCGCCAGTTCGGCCGCGTAGTCCCGTGCCCGGTCCGTCCCCGCGCCCGCGAACATCAGGTCCAGGGTGCCCTGAAGCCACGGCGGCACGGTGACCGGCTTCCCGCCGGCCGCGTCCAGCAGGACCCTCAGCAGGACGGCGAACTCCGGATTCGCGGTCTCCTGCACGAGGGAGACATAGAACAGCAGCGGCAGCTCATGGTCGGTGATCCGATGCCCGCCCACGCGGACCGGCTCCCGCGCCGCCCGCCCGGTCAATGCCTCGACACCGGTACGCACCGCTTCCGGCGTGGCGCCCAGCCCGTACTCACGGTGCCGGGGCGCGGCCCAGACCGCGAAATCGTCGAGCCCCCGCTCATTGGCCGGCCCCTGACGGCGCACCATGCGCAGGGGGTATTCGGCGGGGTCGGGAGCGCTGTCCAGGACCAGTCGGTCGACCCTGCCGGGGAACATCTGGGCGTAGACGGCCCCCAGGACCGTCCCGTAGGACTGACCGAACCACGACGTTCTCCGCTCTCCCAGCACGCTGCGGACGATGTCCACGTCCCGTGCGATGTCGCGTGTCGAGAGATGGGGCAGCACCAGGGGGTCGCTGTCCCAGCACCTGCGGGCGTCCTCGCGGGAGAGCCGCACACTCGTCTCGAACCCGGCCCGGTCCGCCCCCGGGGCGTACAGCAGCCAGCTGCTGCGGTTCAGCCCGCAGTCCACGGGGGTGCTCCGGCCGAGCCCCCGGGTGTCCATGCCGATGATGTCGTACGCCGCCGCCACCTCGGGCGGCATCACCTTGCGCAGCTCGCCCGGCATGCCGAGTCCCCGGGCCCCGGGACCGCCCGGGTTGGTCTGGAGGATGCCGCGCCGCTTGCGCGGGTCCGGGGACTTGATGCGCGAGACGGCGATCTCGATGGTGCGCCCGGCCGGTTCGCGGTAGTCGAGCGGAACGGTGACCCGCGCGCACATGGCCCCGCTCATGGAGAGCGCGGCGTCCGCACACGCCGCCCAGACGACGCGCTGCTCACGGAACCGGACCAGGTCATCGGCCCCGCCCGGCGGAGAGACGGGTGCGGACGCCCCCGCGGGTGGCACGAGGAGCGCGGCGGACAGAACGAACATGCCCAGCACTGCGGACTTCTTCATGATCTCCGAGGCTACGGCCGCCACCCGGACACCGGGCGGTGCGCGACGGCGTGTCGTCCGGTCCGGTCCGCTCCCATGGTGTGCGGCAGCACAGCGGCGGTGATCAGCAGCACGCTCCGGGTGACGGCGAACCGTCTCGTACGGACACGGAAGGGCAACTTCGCTCCCGGCTCGCGGTGACACCGGGTGGTCGTGGGCGGCACACGCATGGTG
The DNA here is from genome assembly GCF_039888735.1 of Streptomyces sp. CAU 1734. Classification (NCBI taxonomy): domain Bacteria; kingdom Bacillati; phylum Actinomycetota; class Actinomycetes; order Kitasatosporales; family Streptomycetaceae; genus Streptomyces; species Streptomyces sp. CAU 1734. The sequence continues at coordinate 305,691 of NZ_JBDQQP010000006.1, read as the reverse complement.
CCATCGGCCACATGTCCACCGGGCGCCGGGGTTGTCAACGGGCCACGCCGGGACCGGCGCCCGGCCCGCTCCCGCCACCCTTCCGGTCGTGCCGAAACAGGGTCGTTCCGCGACCGCTGGTGTGCGCCCCCGATGCGCCATGGACTGTGCGCGTGGCCGACGGGATGATCGGCGGTGCGCCGACGCGACGCCTGCCGTGGCACCGCCTCGGCCCGACGTGCCATCCCTCAGCATGTACGTGCCGTTCGAGATTCGGAGTGCCGTGGACCTCAACCTCACGTCGAAGACGGCGGTCGTCACCGGCGCCGGACGGGGCATCGGACTCGCCACCGTCCGGGTCCTGACCGCCGAGGGTGTGCGTGTCGTCGGTGCCGCCCGCACCCTCACCCCCGAGCTGAAGGACACCGGCGCGCACCCGGTGTCGGCCGACCTGAGCACCGCCGAGGGCGTCACCGCCCTGATGGGTGATGCTCTCGACACACTCGGCGGCATCGACCTGCTGGTGAACAATGTCGGCGCCGTGGACGGCATGGACCCCTGCGGATTCCTCGACACCGACGACGCGCACTGGTCCCGGGCCCTCGACCTCAACCTGCTGAGCACCGTGCGCACCACCCGCGCCGCCCTGCCCAGCCTGATCGAACGCCGTGGATCGATCGTCAACGTCTCCTCCGTCAGTGCCCGGCAGCCCAGCCCCGGCCCGGTCGCCTACAGCGCGGCCAAGGCGGCCCTCACCGCGCTGGGCAAGTCCTTGGCGGAGGAGTTCGGGCCGCTGGGCGTACGGGTGAACACCGTCTCCCCCGGCGCGGTCCGCACCCCCGTCTGGACGGATCCCGCCGGCTACGGCGGCAGGGTCGCGGCCGGAGCCGGACTGGACCACACCACCTTCCTGGAGCAGTTGCCGCCGGCCTTCGGCATCGCCTCGGGCCGCATCACCGAACCGGAAGAAGTCGCGGCCCTGATCGCCTTCCTCCTCTCCGACGTCGCCGGCAACATCACCGGCGCCGACCACATCATCGACGGCGGCGCGCTCAAGACGGCCTGACCGAGATCGGGCGCGGGCTCCACCGAGTCCCGGGCGGAGCCGGACCGGCTCCCGGGGGTGCTGTCGTGGAGCCCGGGCCGCGGTGTCCGGGTCCGATGGGCTCACGTCGGCCGCGAGGGTCCACCGGTGGCAGGCCTCGTCCTTCCGGCTCTCCCCGGTGCGGCACGAGTGCGAGGCTGCGCCGGCGCGGCTTCCGCTTCCGCTGATGACATCCGGGAGCCGGCACGGGGCGGGGCGGAAAGGAGGGCCCGGCGGGCCCTGCGTACGTTCGAGTGGTCTACGGGAAGCGGGGCCCCTGGGAGGCGACGGCACGGCAGACGCGTCGTTACCTTGATCGTAATATCACCTTTCCATATGGATGGTGATACGTGCTGATTCGGGTCGGACGGCGCTCGACAGACGCGTCCCGGCCCCGGCGCCGAAGCCCAGGAGGTACAGCCGCAGATGACATCGTCCACGCCCCCCAGGTTCTCCGTCTTCACCCCCAGCCACCGTCCGCGGTTCCTGGACGAGTGTCTGGCGACGCTCCAGGAGCAGTCCTGCCCGGACTGGGAGTGGATCGTCCTCCTCAACAACGGTGCCCGCTGGCGGCCCGAGCGGCCCGACGAACGGGTCCGGGTGGAGATCGCCGACGAGATCCGAGGGGTCGGCGCGGCCAAGCGCAGGGCCTGCGAACTCGCCCGCGGTGAGATCCTGGTGGAGCTCGACCACGACGACCTGCTGGCCCGCGACTGTCTGGCCGAGCTGGGGAGGGCGTTCGACGAGAACCCGGACGCCGTCTTCGTCTACAGCAACACCGCCCAGATCACCGAGGACGGCGGACGGGACGACTCGCGGTTCAACGAGACACACGGCTGGCAGTACGAGGAGGTGCTCGTCGACGGCCGGCGGCTGCTGGCCGCCAGGACCATGGCGCCGACGCCGCACAACGTCTCGTACATCTGGTACGCGCCCAACCATGTGCGCGCCTTCCGCAGGGACGCCTATACGAAGGCCGGCGGCTACGACGCCACCCGCTCGGTCCTGGACGACCAGGACCTGATGTGCCGGCTCTTCCAGGCGGGCGACTTCCACCACATCGAGCGCTGCCTCTACCTCCAGCGCATGCACGCGGGGAACACTCAGCGCGACGCGGAGGTCAACGCGCACATCCAGCGGGAGACGGTCGCCCTCTACGACAAGTACGTCGAGGCCAACGCCCTGGCCTGGAGCCGGCGCCACGGGCTGCTCGCGCTGGACCTCGGCGCGGCACACCGAAAGCCTCCGGGCTATCTGGGCGTGGACCAGTATCCGGGGGAGGGCGTGGACATCGTGGCCACCCTGCCCGACCGGCTGGATCTGCCGGACAACTCGGTGGGCCTGATCCGCGCGGTGGACTTCCTGGAGCATGTGCCCGCGAAGGTGCCGCTGATCAACGAGCTGTACCGGCTGCTGGCACCCGGCGGAATGCTGCTGACCATGACGCCCAGCTCGGACGGGCGCGGTGCCCACCAGGACCCCACACATGTCGCGTTCTACAACGAGAACTCCTTCTGGTACTACACGGACGACCAGTACCGGGCGTTCGTTCCCGAGATCGAGGCGCGGTTCCAGAGTTCCCGTCTGGTGACGTACTTTCCGACGGAGTGGCACTCCTCGAACAACATCTCCTATGTGGTGGCGAACCTCATCGCGATGAAGGAGGGCACGACACGGTGCGGCGGACCGCTGCTGGTGCGGGACACCGTCCCGGCTCCCGCCTCGGTCCTCACTCCGCCATCAGGGTGAGGGCCGCAGCACGGGCGGCGGCGGCCGATTCCGCGAACCGAGGGGTCTTCAGGGCCGCCGCGAGCTGGTCCCGCCAGCCGGGCTGGCGGGAGACCCCGGCCCGCGCCCATCCGGCATGCCCCAGCACCCCGTACGCCGGCCGGACAGCGGGCCTCGGGAACGCGGCCGAGCCGACGGGGCACAGGCGCGCGGGGTCGAGTCCGCTCAGCCGGTACACCTCCCGGGCGAGCCCGAACCAGGTCGTGTGCCCCGCCGCCGTGCCGTGGTAGATGCCCGCCGGGGCCCGTCCGGCCAGCGCTGTCCGGCCGAGCACCGCCACTTGCCGGGCGAGCGCCGCCGACGAGGTCGGCTGGCCGTACTGGTCCGCGACCACGTCCACGGTCGGCCTGCTGCGGGCGAGTTCGAGCATCGTGGCCACGAAGCTGCGCCCGTGTGTGCCGTAGAGCCAGGCGGTGCGGATGGTGTAGCCGGTGCGCGGAAGCAGTTCGGCCACCATCCGCTCCCCCAGCAGTTTGCCCCGGCCGTACGCGTTGAGCGGGCCGGTCGGGGCGTCCTCGGCGGCGGGCCGGCCGGGGTCTCCGGGAAGGACGTAGTCGGTGGAGATGTGCAGCAGGACCGCCCCCGTCCCGGCGCAGGCATGTGCGAGATTGCGGACGGCCGTGCCGTTGACGGCGGTCGCCGCGGCCTCGTCCGCCTCGGCCCCGTCCACATCCGTCCAGGCGGCGCAGTTGACGACCACCTGGTGGGCGGCGACGGCCGCGCGTACGGCCCGGGGGTCGGTGATGTCGAGCTCGCCGCGGGTCAGCCCGGTCACCTCGGTTCCCGGAGCGGCGGTGAGTTCCGCCAGGACGTCCCGGCCGAGCATCCCGCCCGCGCCGGTCACCAGCCACGCGGTGCTCGCTGCCGTCCCCTTCCCCTTCACACCCGCTCCGATCCGGCCGTGAGCGGCTCCCACCAGCGCCGGTTGTCCCGGTACCAGTCGACCGTGGCCGCCAGGCCCTCCGCGAACGGGACCTTGGGGACGTAGCCGAGCTGTTCGCGGATCTTGCTGTCGTCCAGTGAGTAGCGCAGGTCGTGGCCCTTGCGGTCGGCCACCCGGGTGACCCGGTCCCAGTCGGCGCCGACGGCGGCGAGGAGCAGTCCGGTGAGCCGGCGGTTGCTGACCTCGGTCCCGCCGCCGATGTGGTAGACCTCGCCGGGCCTGCCGCCGCGCAGGACGAGCTCGATGCCGCGGCAGTGGTCGGAGACATGCAGCCAGTCGCGGATATGGCGGCCGTCGCCGTAGAGGGGGACGGTGCCCCCGTCGATCAGACGGGTGATGAAGAGCGGGATGACCTTCTCGGGGAACTGGTGGGGGCCGTAGTTGTTGGTGCACCGGGTGATGACGACATCCAGGCCGTGGGTACGGTGGTAGGCGAGGGCGAGGAGATCGGCCGCGCTCTTGGTCGCGGAGTACGGTGAGCTGGGTGCGAGCGGCGACTCCTCGGTCCATGAACCCGCGCTGATCGACCCGTACACCTCGTCCGTCGACACCTGCACGAAGCGGCCGACGCGGTGGCGCAGCGCCGCGTCCAGCAGAACCTGGGTGCCGGCGACGTTGGTGCGGACGAAGGGTCCGGCTCCTCCGATCGACCGGTCGACATGCGACTCGGCCGCGAAGTGCGCGACGACGTCCTGACCCTCCATCACCTGGTCGACCACATCGGGGTCGCACACATCGCCGCGGACGAAACGGTATCCGGGCAGGTGTGCGACGGACGCGAGGTTCTTCTCGGCCCCGGAGTAGGTGAGTGCGTCGAGAACCGTGACCTGTGCCGCCGGATCGGACCGCAGCCGGCCGCGAACGAACTCCGAGCCGATGAACCCGGCCCCGCCGGTCACCAGGAGGCGCATGCTTCTCCCCGGTCTCCGGACCTCGGCCGCATCCGGTGGGCCATGCACTCCTCGTGAGTGGGGAGCAGGCCCCGCAATCCCGCCTCGGCCAGTGTGGGCGCCGAGGCGTCCTTGGCGGAGAGTTCCGGGACGAGATCACCGGGCCAGGGGATGGCCAGTTCGGGATCGAGCGGGTGAATCCCGAACTCCCGCTCCGGCGCGTATCCCTCTGAGCAGAGGTAGACCACGGTGGAGTCCTCCTCCAGCGCCATGAAGGCGTGGCCGAGGCCCTCCGACAGATATACCGCCCGGTGCTCCCGGTCATCGAGGCGCACCGCCTCCCACCTGCCGAAGGTCGGGGAGCCGGTGCGGATGTCCACCACCACGTCGAGCACCGCCCCCCTGACACACGTCACATACTTGGCCTGCCCCGGCGGGACGGCGGCGTAGTGGATTCCCCTCAGCGTGCCGCGCCCGGACCTGGAGCAGTTCGCCTGCTCAGGGCGCATCGGGTGACCGGTCGGCTCACGGAGCCGGTCGGCCTTGAACCACTCGTGAAAGCTTCCTCTCCGATCGGTCAACACCTGTGGGGTCTCCACCCAGGCGCCTTCGATACCCAGCGGTCTCACCTGTCGTGTTCCTTCCGTCTCTCCACCGTCTCCACCGGCTCCGCGTCAGACGGCCGAGGTCTGCGCCTGCGGTCCGCCGCCCCGCGGCGATACGACGGCGCGCCGGCCGTCCTGGTCCAGGTCCAGCAGGTCCAGCAGGTACTGCCCGTATCCACTCGTGAGGAGCGGATGAGCCAGGGCGCGGAGCTGGTCGTCATCGATCAGCCCGACCCGCCAGACCGCCTCCTCCACACAGCCGATCTTGAGGCCCTGGCGTTCCTCGACGACCCGGACGAACTCCGACGCCTGGACCATGGAGGCGAAGGTTCCGGTGTCCAGCCAGGCGGTGCCCCGGTCGAGACGGGTGACACGGAGTTCACCGGCGTCCAGATAGACCTGGTTGAGCTCGGTGATCTCCAGCTCGCCGCGAGCGCTGGGTTTCAGCCCGCGGGCGATCTCCACGACGCGGTTGTCGTAGAAGTACAGTCCCGGCACGGCGTACCGGGACCTCGGGCGGGCGGGCTTCTCCTCGATGGACAACGCCCGGCCGTGGTCGTCGAATTCGACCACGCCGTAAGCCGACGGATTCGCGACCTGATACGCGAAGACCTGGCCCCCGCGCGTCCGGCCCTCGTGTGCCAGCAGGGCGCTCAGCCCCGATCCATGGAAAATGTTGTCGCCGAGGATCAGCGCGACGCATTCGTCCCCGATGAAATCGGAACCCAGCAGAAATGCCTGGGCGATTCCCTCGGGGCGCTCCTGCGTCGCGTACTCGATGCGGAGACCGAGTTGACCGCCGTCACCGAGCAGTGAGCGGAACTGCTCCTGATGTTCCGGGGTGGTGATGACGAGTACCTCACTCACCCCTGCCAGCACCAGCGTGGAGAGCGGGTAGTAGACCATCGGTTTGTCGAAAACCGGCAGGAGCTGTTTGGAAACGGACCGGGTCAGCGGCCAGAGCCGCGAGCCGGTGCCCCCTGCCAGCAGAATTCCACGCATGTGCGGTCAGGGGCGCGCTGCCCGTGCGGGGTCGCTTCCCCACCCCCCTTTCGTCCCGCGGAAGAAGTGTTACGGACCCCATATTCCGGCACGAACGAAGCTGCGGGTGCTCGATCCTCCGCGAAAACGGCCGCTTCACCGATTTGCGTCTCCAATCGAGTGATGTTGTCCGTCAGCCGAGGGGGCCCGTACACGCTTGGCCTCGGCATCTACCGGGAGCGTCTCTGTCGATCCTCCCGTATGAACGTCGCGCAAATGTGCCGATAGGTCAACGATTGGCCTCGACGGCAGCTGTGCGAATTCCTCCGGCTGCCGCTCATCCGGCAGCTACGACTGTCTCCATCATTTCTGCGCGAAAGGAATTCTGGTGAGAAGTAGAACCATCGTCCGCAACCGGGTGAGAGCCATCACCATGGTCTCGGCGGGCACCCTGGCCGCCGTGCTCAATGTGGCGCCCAGTGCGGCGGCCGTCGCCGACGCCGTCGAGCGCTCGGGCACCCGGCACAGCCTGGGCCTGCCGGGACCGAACGGCGCCACGACGGCGAGCGGGCAGCATCACGACGCCGATCGGCAGGGCGAGCGCACCGCCCAGCGGAACGACGGCGGCCGCAAGGGCAAGGGCAAGGGCCCGCACGGACCCCAGGGGCCGCCCGGGCCGCAAGGGCCGCAGGGTGCCACTGGCCCCAAGGGCCCGCAGGGCGCCACCGGACCCCAGGGGCCGCAGGGCACTCAGGGCACTCAGGGCACCAACGGCACCAACGGCACGCAGGGACCACAGGGAACCCAGGGCACACAGGGTGCCGACGGCGCGGACGGCACCCAGGGGCCGCAGGGAACCCAGGGCACGAACGGAACGAACGGCGCACAAGGTGCCATCGGACCCCAAGGGTCCCAGGGGGCCAACGGCACGCAGGGAACCCAGGGTGCCGATGGCACGGACGGCGCACAGGGCGCCACCGGACCCCAGGGACCGCAAGGCACCAACGGCACGCAAGGACCGCAGGGAACCCAAGGCACCCAGGGTGCCGACGGCGCGGACGGCACGCAGGGGCCGCAGGGAACCCAGGGCACGAACGGAACGAACGGCGCACAAGGTGCCACCGGACCCCAGGGTCCGCAGGGCACACAGGGCACACAGGGCACCAACGGAACGCAGGGGCCGCAGGGAACCCAAGGCACCACCGGACCTCAAGGCACACAAGGCACCAACGGCACACAAGGACCGCAGGGAACCCAAGGCACACAGGGACCGCAGGGACCGGCGGATCTGAACACCTATGTCATCAGAGGGCCCCAGGCCATTCCGGTCCTCATCGGCGTGGGCGTGACGTCAACGGCCAACTGCCTGGCCGGCGACGTGGCCACCGGCGGCGGCTATGACACTTTCGGGCTGCTCAGCGCGATCAACGTGATCGAGAACGCACCCATCCCCAAGGCCGCTGGTACTCAGGCCGGGCCTCCCACCGGATGGCAGACCCAGGCCTCCGTCACGCTGCTCGGCGGCGGATTCCAGTCCTACGTGGTCTGCGTGGACCAGTAGTCCGAGCCGATGGGCGCCGGCCCGGAGTACCGACTTGTCGCCGGTGGGCGGACGCCTACAGGCTTGCCAACCGGTGCGGTGGAGCCGCCACGACGGCTGTTCCACCGCACCGTCCGCCCTGGATGGTCGTACGTCCGGTCGGACCCCGGTGCGCGGGAAGCGGACAAGTACGGGTGGGATGGGTGTCCCCGAGGAAGGTGCGACATGGCTGCCCGGTGACGACCCGGCCGCGGCATCACTCCGGGTGGAAGCCGACCGCATCCGGCACCCCGCCACTCGCGTCACCAAGCTCGCCGACACGGTGGAGACGCCCGAAGGGTGGATCGCCCGTACCTGTGCGCCACCGTACGGACGAGCCGACCGACGGCCGGCGGGCGCCGTGCGCTCGCCGGACTCATGAAGTCCTGAGCCCCGGTGTACGAGTACCCGGCCAGGCGCGGATGCGGATGCGGTGCCCCTGGGCCGGTACGCGTCAGCGGCGGAGCAGGGCCGGCCGATGTCTCCGGCGCGATCGGCCAAGGCCGTTCCCGGTCGGTTCCGCCTCGCTCCCCGGCACCCGGAGGGCCCGTGTCCGTGTCAGCTCGGGTGGCGGCCGGGGCGCGGCGGCGCGGGGCTCCAGCCGCGCCCGGCCGGCCGGGACCCGCAGTGGACACGCCTCCGCCGACGACGGCGCGACCGCTCCGGCGGCCTTGACCTTGTCGCGACGGCGGGGTTTTCACTGAGGTCATGCGGATCCGAGAGATCGCCGCGTTCGCCGGGGTCACCACCCGGACGATCCGGCACCACCATGTCGAGCCGCTCCCGGAACCGGAGCGGCTCCCCAGCGGACACCGGGTCCACGGCGTCCGTGATTCCGCCCGACCCGGCCGGCCCGCCCGCGCGTGCCGGGCGGGCGGGCTCGATCTCATCGTGGCCGGTCAGACCGGAGTGACTCTGGAACTGAACCGTCCGCCGGCCTTCACCCGCCCCCTCGGCCGCACCGGGGAGGCACGAGTCGTCCGCTTCCACGCCGACGACCCGAGTGCTCTGGCCGAAATCCTGCGCGAGACCGCGCTCACCCGAATCCCACCGGGAAGGGACATCTGATGAACACCGCCCCCGAGAGGAACATGGCCTTGCTGCGCACCGCGTACCAGAACCTGGCGAGCCGGGATCTGGACGCATGCGCCGCTCTGATGACGGAGGACTTCATCGCCAACCTTCCCGGGGCACCCGGCCCATTGCATGGGCGGGAGATCTGGAAACTGGGCGCACAGGCCATGATCGACGGCTTCCCCGATCTTCGGATCACCGTGGAGGACATGTTCGGCGACGGCGACCAGGTGGCGGTACGCGTCCGCTTCCGCGGTACGCACCAGGGCATCTTCCAGGGCGTGGCCGCGACGCACCGGCCGGTCGGTTTCCGCAGCATCGAGATCTACCGCATCGAGGACGGGAGGATCGCCGAGGAGTGGGTGGCCCCGGACATGATCAGCCTCATGGGGCAGATCTCACCGCGTTCCGCCTCCTGACCGAGTGACCGGCATCCCTTCCGCTGCCCCTTTCCGAACGTCGGCCCGCGGAGGGGACGCGGAGCCCGTCGCACCGCCGCCGGGGCGTTCCCGGGGCCGGAGTGCGCGGCACCTCCCCGACAACGCGGCGGTGGCAGCCGGGCAACCCGGCCCCTTCCCGGGCCGGCCCCGGTGACCCAATGGCCCCGCGCCCTCATCCCCGCGGATCACCGACCCGCGGCGCCCGTACCGGCAGCGGGTTCTCCTCCGCGGCCCGCGTTCGGCGTACGCGTCAGTACGCGTCAGCCGGACCGCATACCGACCGCCAGCGTCAGTTCGAGGACCCGGTGCGGCGATGCGAGATCCGGAAAGAGCTCCCGCAGCTGCGCCATCCGGTACCGGACTGTCTGGGGATGGACGAACAACGCCGCCGCCGCCTCGTCCCGTCTGCCCTGGTGCAGCAGCCACGCGCGCAACGTCTCCTCCAGCCGCCGCGCCGTCGCGACGGGCAGGGTCCGCAACGGTGCGAGAGCCCGGGCGCGCAGGTCCGCGAAAGCCTCCGCGTCGGCGCTCAGCACCAGCTCGGGCAGGTGCTCCTCGGTGTCGCGGATGTCGGCGGAGAGGGAGCGCGCGCGTACGGCGCGCGCGTACGAGGCGGACGCCCTGGTCCACGGCCGGGCCGGGCCGGTCACGGCGGTGCGGTCGGTCAGCTGCCTCAGGAGATGTGATCGGTCGGCATCGGGGACGAGCAGCACACCGGTGGCGTCCGGCAGATCGTCGAGGACGAGGGTGCTCGGGTCGAGCGTGCGGTAGGCGGGCCATGCCTGGGCGGCGGGCAGCAGGACCGCGGTCAGCGAGACCGGCGGCTGCCATCCCGCCCGCTGGGCGGAGGCCAGCAGTACGTCCGGGCTCGCGCCGGCGAGGAGGTCGCGGGCCAGGTGTTCCAGATGGCGCTCGTGGGCCCGGCCCCGGGCGGCGAGTTCATCGGCGTGGCCCGCGGCGCTCGCGGCGGAGAGCTCGTCGATGTAGGCGAAGGTCAGCTCGGCGAACTTGGCGACCTCGGCGGCGGGCAGACCTGCGGGGACGGCACCCGCCGCCAGGCACCGCCAGGCCACGCGGGCGCCGACCCGGTAGGCGCTGAGCAGGGCGTCCATCGAACGGCCGTCGCGCACCTCGCCGCGGCCCAGCTCGTAGGCCGCGTCACCGGCGTCGCCGCCCATGGCGTTCCCGCTCGCGAGGTCCAGGTAGTGCCCCAGGGCGGTGCGGACGGATCGGCGGATGGTGCCGCCCATGCGGCCCGAAAGAGCGTTGGCGTAGGGAGGGACCTCGTCGATGATCGCCTGGACGACCTCGTCGGCGGTGCTCTTCAGCGCGGCCCGCAGTGCGGTGACCGTCGTCTCGTCCAGGACCGGTGCGATGGCCCTCCGGATCGTATGTCCCATATTTTGTTCCCTGCGAACAATTCAGCCGAACAGATTCACGTCCTACGGGTAAGACTTTACGCCCTGAGGCAGATCAAGCTGGACCCATGACGAGTGCAGCCCTCCGCAGTAGGGCGTGGAAACTGCTGGAGATGGTCACGACGCCGCTGCTGCCGTCGGATTACCTCGACCTGGTGAGTCCGCTGCGTGCGGGCGCCGACCTGCGTGGGCGCATCGAGGCCGTGCATCCCGAGACGGATGACGCCGCGACCGTCGTGATCAGGCCGGGAGGGGGCTGGCGCGGCCACACGGCCGGTCAGTATGTACGGATCGGGGTCGACGTCGACGGGGTGCGCCTGTGGCGTGCGTACTCCATCACCTCACCGGCGAACCGCCGGGACGGCCGCTTCACGATCACCGTGAAGGCGATCCCGGACGGCAAGGTCAGCAACCACCTGGTCCGCAGGGCGGGGCCGGGCACCCTGATCCAGCTCGACCAGGCGACCGGTGACTTCGTGCTGCCGGAGGCCAAGCCCGCGAAGGTGCTCTACCTGACGGCCGGCAGCGGCATCACGCCGGTGATGGGCATGCTGCGCGACAACGAGTTCGACGACGCCGTCATGGTCCACTGTGCGCCGCGGCCGCAGGACGTGATCTTCCGCGGCGATCTGCACGACCTGGTGGCGGACGGGAAGCTGCGTCTGACCGAAGTGCACACCGACACGGACGGCCTGCTCGACATCGCCCGTCTCGGCGAACTCGTACCCGACTGGGCCGAGCGCGAGACCTGGGCCTGCGGGCCCGCGGGCCTGCTCGACGCCGCCGAAGCGCACTGGACCGAGCGCGGCGTGCGGGAGCGCCTGCACACCGAACGCTTCCGGCCCGGCATCGCCGTCGCCGGCGAGGGCAGCGGTGGCCGGGTCACGTTCAGCACCACCGGCAGGACCGTCGACGCGGACGGCGCCACGCCGTTGCTGAACGTCGGCGAGGAGGCCGGTGTGCTCATGCCCTCCGGGTGCCGTATGGGCATCTGCTTCGGCTGCGTCACCCCGCTCAGGGCGGGCGCCGTCCGCGACCTGCGCACCGGCGAGATCACCGAGGCCGAGCCGGGCGTCCTCATCCAGACCTGTGTGTCCGCCGCGGCGGGCCCCTGCGACATCGAACGGTAGGAACACCTTGACCGCCATCGACCCCACGGCCCACCTCACCGCGGAGCAGATCGAGGAGCTCGGCCGCGAGCTGGACGCGATCCGCGACGAGGTGATCGCCGACCGCGGTGAGAAAGACGCCGCCTACATCCGCAAGGTCATCTCGGTGCAGCGCAGGCTCGAACTGGTCAGCCGGGGCGTGCTGCTGTTCTCGTTCTTCCCGCCCGCGTGGCTGATCGGCACCGCCGGTCTGTCGGTGGCGAAGATCATGGACAACATGGAGATCGGCCACAATGTCCTGCACGGCCAGTGGGACTGGATGCGGGATCCCAAGATCCACTCGACCACCTGGGAGTGGGATCACGTCTCGCCGGCCGAGCAGTGGAAGCACTCGCACAATGAGCTGCACCACACGTACACCAATGTGATCGGCAAGGACAACGACCTCGGCTACGGCATCATGCGCGTCGACGAGGACCAGAAGTGGCACCCCTTCCACCTCGGCCAGCCGCTGTGGAACTTCATCAACGCCTGCTTCTTCGAGTACGGCATCGCGGCGTACGACCTGGAGCTCGGCAAGAACCTGCACAAGCGGCGCCGCAACAACCCGGAGTTCCGCGCGCGGGCCAGGGCCGTGGGCCGCAAGATCCGCAAGCAGGTGCTCAAGGACTACGTGATCCACCCGCTGCTGTCGGGCCCGTCGTTCCTCACCACGCTCGCCGCCACGTTCACCGCGAACCTGGTCCGCAACATCTGGTCCCACTCGGTGATCATGTGCGGGCACTTCCCCGAGGGCGTGCAGGTCTTCGAGCGCCGGTCGATCAAGGGCGAGACGCGCGGCCAGTGGTACCTGCGCCAGATGATGGGCTCGGCGAACATCAGCGGCAGCAAGGCCATGCACTTCATGACCGGCAATCTGTCGCACCAGATCGAGCACCACCTCTTCCCGGACCTGCCGAGCAACCGGTACGCCGAGGTCGCGGTGAAGGTGCGCGCGCTGTTCGAGAAGTACGAGCTGGAGTACGTCAGCGGGCCGCTGCCCAAGCAGGTGTTCTCCGCGTGGCACAAGGTCTTCCGGCTCTCGCTGCCGAACAGGAAGCCCGCGGTCAAGGCGCGGGACCGCAAGCGGGAGCCCGTCGCGGCCTGATTCCGGTACCGGGCCCCGTCTCCCGGCGGCACCGCCGGGTTCGGTGAGAGGGCGCGGACGGCGGACGGCCGCGCCGGACGCCGCCGCCGGTGCGGGAGAGGCGCACCGCCCGCCGGAACTCAGCGCGCATCCCCCGGCGACGGGGTGTCCTGCCACGCCCGGGTGCGGCTCGGCACGAGTCAGGTCCGGCCGCGCCGTACGCCGGTTTCGGGCAGGTCCAGGAGAAGACCGCGGCCGCGGCCGGTGACGGGAAGCGGCCCGCTCGGCCCTCCCCGGTGGTGGATCCACTTCCGCGGAATCGCCGGGGTCCTCCGGCCCCGGCCCGCGGTGTGAAGGGCGCGCTGGCCGACACCACCCCGGCCGGCTGACACGGAGACGGAATTCGGCATCGACCGCACCGGTGCGGGCCGCTTCCCCCACCCGGTCACCTCGTCCCCCGTCCGGCCGAACCGCGTCGCGCCGGCCATCCGGTCATCGACGGGGGACGCACCTTTCGACGCATCCGTCACTTGTGTACCGGTCACGGCACAGGGCGGTGTTCGATCCCGTTCACTGGTGAGGGATTCGGTTCCCGCTCGTCCGGGGCACTTCGATCACCGCGTGATATCCCCGAGATCCTCTTTTCCCGAGAACTGGCAGGTAGCCGCGTCGGCGCTGGTCAGTGGGGCTCGGCACACAGCGGCGGCGCCTTGGCGGATTTCCCCGTGAGCCGGTGGAGCGTGTGTGCGAACCGGTGCGGGTACTCATGACCCTCGCATGTTGGTGATCACGGCGGAGTCGGGCGGCCAGTCGCAGCAGGAAGCAGCAGTCATCGGTCTCACGGGTGGATGTCCCGGGTGTGCCCGTGACCGCCGCGCCATGCCGTGATCGGATGCCCGGCGGTCGTGAGCCACCTTCCCCACCGTGCAGGCCGAGGAATTCGAGGAGAAACGGCTATGCGTTTACCCATACCCGGAAGCCCGGGAAGACCCCTTGGACCGAGAAGACGAGGGCGGTTCCGGACCAGGAGCGGCCCCGGGAGCATCGCCGGCGGGATCGCCCTCGTCATGGCTGTGACATTGCTCGACGGCAATGGTGCGGCCATGGCGGACGCGCGCCGGGCCCCGGTCGCGGAACGGGAGAAGCCGGCTGCCGCGGAGGCGGCCGACATCGCTTCCGCCCGGATCGCCGCTCGGCTGTCCGGCAAGCGCGTGGAGGCGCTCGCCGAGCGCACGGAGACATCGACGACATGGGCGAACAAGGACGGTTCGCTGACCACCGAGCTGACGGCCGGACCGGTGCGGTTCGAGGCCGGCGGCACCGGCGGGTGGCGGGATGTCGATCTGCGCCTGACGCGGGGCGCGGACGGTTCGGTGGCGCCGCGGGCGCATCCGGAGGGTCTGCTGCTGGGAGGCGGGACGGCTCAGGCTCCGGCGCGTTCGCTGTCCGCGGCGCGGTCGGCGAAGGCAGTGGATCTGGTCACCCTGGGTGAGGGGGATCAGCGGATCACACTCCAGTGGAAGGGCGGTCTGCCCTCGCCCGCGCTGAAGGGCACGCGGGCGGAGTACCGCAACGCGGTGCCGGGCGCGGATGTGGTGGTCGAGGCCACCCGGACCGGTTTCGAGCAGTTCGTGGAGATCAATGAGCGCCCGGCCGAGAAGGGCTACTCCTACACCCTGCCGCTGAGGACCAATGGGCTGAAGGTGCGCCAGCGCGCGGACGGCAGTGTGGTGTTCACGGACCGGAAGAAGAAACTACGAGCTGTCATGCCCACGCCCATTATGTGGGATTCGACGGTCGACAAGGTCTCCGGTGAGCACACCCGCCGGGTCGAGGTCGCCATGAAGGCCGTCAAGACCAAGGGAGGTGTGGATCTGATCGTCACCCCGGACGCGAAGTTCCTCGCGGACCCGAGGACCAAGTACCCGGTCACGGTCGACCCGTCGACCTCGGCGCTGGGCAGTGTGTTCGACACCTATGTCCAGCAGGGTGAGACGGTGGACTGGTCCGCCGACACGGAGCTGGATCTCGGCAACCCCGGCACGACCAACCCGGGCACCGGAACGCCGCGTACCGCGCGTTCCTTCATCTCGTGGAACACCGAGCCGATCCGGGACGCGCTGATCAGCAGCGCCACCCTGTCGCTGTGGAACTTCCACTCCGCGAACACGGCGTGTACCGCACAGCCGTGGGAGGTGTGGTCGACCGGATACGCCAATACCGCCACCCGCTGGACCTCCCAGCCCGGCTGGACGGCGAAGAAGGCCACCTCCACCGAGACCAAGGGCAACCCGGCCTGCACGGCCGCGCCCGACGGCTGGATCAACGCCGACGTCTCCACCCTGGTCCAGGAGTGGGCCTCCGCGCAGCTCCCTCTCGGCCATATGGGCCTGCGGGCCACCAGCGAGACGGATGTGGCGCAGTGGAAGCGGGTGAACTCCTCCAACGCCGCGGCCAACCCGCCCAAGCTGGTCGTCACCCACAACTACCGCCCCAAGACCGGGACGAAGCAGGAGGCCGGCCCGCCGTACTTCTCCTACGGCGGTGACCACACCGTCAACACCCTGCGCCCGGTTCTCCGCGACACGTTCGTGGATGTCAACGGGGACAAGGTCACCGGTACCTTCCAGATCTTCGACGACGCCACCAACGCCCAGGTGGGCAGTGTCCTCGTCTCACCCGCGGTTCCCTCCGGACAGGTCGCGTCCGTCACCGTCCCGGCGGGGGTGCTGACCAACGGGAAGACGTACCGCTTCCGCACCAACCCGTATGACGGACTGCACTACAACCTCGGCTGGTCGGCGTGGAAGAAATTCACCGTCGACACCACCGCCCCCTCCGTCCCCACCTCCGTCTCCTCCGCCGACTACCCCACCGGGCAGTGGGTCAAGGGCGCCGGACAGCCCGGAACCTTCACCGCCACACCCCCCACCGGGGGTGACCACCAGTGGCTCGAGTGGTCCCTCGACGGCACCACCTGGACCAAAGTCCTCACCGACGGCGCTCCGGCGGCCAAGAACATCTCGATCACCCCGCCGGACAACGGCTCCCAGACCCTGCTGGTCCGCGCGGTCGACCGGGCCGACAACAGGTCGAACGCGGTCGAGTACACGTTCAACGCGGGCCCGGGCGGGTTCCTCCGGCCGGCCGCCGGTGAGCGCACCGCCCGCCGGCTGTTCCTCGAAGCGGAGAGCGATCCCGTCAAGTACGACGCGGTGACGTTCTCCTGGCGGCGGTCCGCGGCGGACCCCTGGGTCCAGATTCCGCCCGGCGATGTCACCCAGGGGGGAACCGCTCTCTCCGCCTGGCCGGTCGCGATGACCGGCGGCAAGAACCCGGTGCTGACCTGGAATGCCTCCGGGACGGTCGATCCGGACGGATCGGTCGAGATCAAGGCGGGCTTCACCGGACCGCTCGGGGCGGCGGGCAGTTCCGACCCGATCAGCGTCGTGGTGGACCGCAACGCGGACGACGCAGCCGGTGAGGAGATCGGCCCCGGTTCGCTGAATCTGCTCACCGGTGACTTCACCATCTCGGAGCAGGATGTCTCCGCCTTCGACCTGACCGTGTCCCGTACGGCCTCCTCGCGCAGTCCCAACGCCGGGGCCCAGCGTGAGGAGCAGGTCCCGATCTACGGGCCGGAGTGGGTGTCCGGCTTCACCACCGAGCTCACGGAGTCCGAGTACACCCATCTGGAGCGGGTCTCCGACACCGCGGTGAAGGTGGCGCTGTCGGACGGCAGCCCCCTGCACTTCACCGCGAACGCGGCGCAGAACGGCTGGGTTCCCGAGCCGGGCGCCGAGGAGATGAGGCTCCAGGGCAGTGTGACCACGGCCTTCACCCTCTCGGACGGGGAGGGCACGGTCACCGAGTTCACCCGGACCGCGCCGGGATCCGCGAGCTGGCGGGTCAGCAGCACACTGGTGAACGGGCTGGCCGCGTCCACGACCACCGTGGTCTCCGAGAACGTCACGGTGGGCGGGGCCATCCACGCCAGGCCGAAGAGGATCATCGCACCGACCTCGGCCGTCACCGCGGCCACCTGCGCGGCGGACCAGTCGACCAAGGGCTGCCGCGTACTGGAGTACGTCTACGCGACCGCCACCACGGCGACCGGCTCCGCCTTCGGTGACTTCACCGGCCGGGTGAAGGAGATCCGGCTGTGGTCGACCGCCCCGGGCGCCGCCGCGGGGACGGCCAAGCCGGTGCAGGAGTACCGGTACGACGACGCGGGCAGGCTGCGCCGGGCGTGGGAGCCGCTGATCACTCCGGCGCTGGTGACCGAGTACGCCTATGACAGCGCCGGACGGGTCACGGGCTACACCGCTGCCGGTGAGCTCCCGTGGACCTTCACCTACGGCCAGGCGGGCAATGACCCCTCGGCGGGCCAGGGCATGCTGCTGAAGGCGAGCCGCTCCGGACTCCAGCAGGGCACGGCCGATGTGACCCAGGGGGTGGCGAGCACCAGCGTCGTCTACGACGTCCCGCTCACCGGCTCCACCGCTCCGTACGAGATGGGGGCGGCGGACGTCAGGGCATGGGGTCAGCAGGACCTCCCGGTGGACGCCGCCGCCGTCTTCCCGGCGGACGCCGTGCCCTCGTCCCACTCGGGCGCGAGCCTGGCCCGGGCCGACTACGCCCGCGCCACCGTCCACTACCTCAACGCATCGGCGCAGCGCACCAACACGGCCGCGCCCGGCGGGCGGATCGACAGCACCGACCACGACCGGTTCGGCAACGTGGTGCGTGCCCTGTCCGCGGGGAACCGGCAGACATCCGTCGGTGCCGGCACCGCGGACCAGGCGGTGCTCGCCGGTCTGGGACTGGCGTCGGTGCCCGCCGCCGAGCGCGCGGAGCTGCTCTCCACGCGGTCGGTCTACGACGAGAGCGGCGCCCGGGAGCTGGAGCAGTTCGGGCCGGTCGGGCGGATCGAACTCACCAAGGACCTGAAGTCCGGAACCACCACACTGGTCTCCGCCGGCACATCGGTGATCGCCAGGAGCTGGACCCGGAAGGTGTATGACGAGGGCAGGCCCGGCGGCGACTCTCTTCTGGTGAGCAACCAGGTCACCACCACCACGACCGGCGCTCAGGTGCGTGAGCACCCGGGGGTCATGGGTGACGCGCAGGTGACCAAGGTCGAGTACGACTGGGCCAAGGGCAAAGCGACCAAGGTCGTGCAGGACCCCGCCGGGCTGGCCATCACCACCACCACGGAGTACGACTCCCAGGGCCGGGTCTCCAAGCAGGGTGCTCCCGGCACCAGCGGCACCGACGCGGGAACGCAGACCGCCGTCTACTGGTCGGCGACCGGCACGGGAGCATGCGCGGGCCGGCCGGAGTGGGCCGATCTGCTGTGCAGCAATGGACCGGCGGGGAACATCACCGGAGGGGGCACCAACCCCGGCGAGCTGCCGACCATGACGGTCGAGTACGACCAGTGGGGCAACACCGCCAAGACCACCGAGACGGCCGCGGGATCGAGCCGGGTCATCACCCGTTCCCATGACGCGGCCGGCCGTCCCACCACGGTCGCGGTCACCGGCGGGCTCGGGCAGGCGGTTCCCACGACCACCACCCAGTACGACCCCTTGACGGGCAAGGAGACCGGCACCACCTCGACCACCGCGGGAACGATATCCCGGGCCCACGACAGACTGGGTCGCGAGATCTCGTACACCGACGCGGACGGCGGAGTCACCACCACGGAGTACGACCTCCTCGACCGCCAGGTCAAGGTGAGCAACAGTGTTCCGAGCAGCGTCACCTACACCTACGACACCGCCATCGAGCCGCGCGGGCTTCCCACGAAGGTCACCGACTCCGTGGCGGGCGCCTTCTCCACCACCTACAACGCGGATGGTGTGGTCGCCTCGGAGAAGCTCCCGGGCGGTTACTCGCTGACGCAGACCCACGACCCCGTCGGCAAGGTGACCGAGCGCACCTACACCCGGGACAGTGATGGCACGATCCTGTACTCCGACGCCGTCACACAGACCGTCCACGGCCGGAACGCCTCGCATTCCGGCTGGTCGGAGCAGCGGTACGGCTACGACAACGCCGGCCGTCTGACGCGTGTGGAGGACACCGTCGGGAACGGCTGCACCCTGCGGACCTACACCCTCGACGCCCGGTCCAACCGGACCGCCGTGACCACGGCGGCCGGTGCCCCCGGACTCGCCTGCCCCGCCGGCGGAGGAACCACCGAGACACGGACCTATGACACGGCGGACCGCCGGGCCGGCGGAAGCCACACCTACGACGGTTTCGGCCGCACCACCTCGCTCCCCGGTGCCGGCCTCGACTACTACACCAACGATCTCGTTCACCGGCAGACGGCGGGCAGCAAGCGCCAGACCTGGCAGCTCGACGCCGCGCTGCGCTTCCGCTCCTGGACGGTCGAGACCAACGCGGGAGGCACATGGACGCAGTCGGCGGCCAGGACCAATCACTACGGCGGTGGATCCGACAACCCCACCTGGATTCGCGAGAACGCCGCGGGCGCGGTGACCCGCAATGTCACCTCGGTGACGGGGGCGCTGACAGCCACCACGGGCAA
Source organism: Streptomyces sp. CAU 1734 (assembly GCF_039888735.1). Lineage (NCBI taxonomy): Bacteria > Bacillati > Actinomycetota > Actinomycetes > Kitasatosporales > Streptomycetaceae > Streptomyces > Streptomyces sp. CAU 1734. The sequence goes on along the minus strand of NZ_JBDQQP010000006.1, from coordinate 286,116 downwards.
GACCGCCGACACGGTGCTCCAGCTCTCCAACATCCACGGTGACATCGCCCTTCAGCTGCCACTGGATGTGAGCAAGGCTCCGACCGCGCTCGACAGCGATGAGAACGGAGCGCCCCGGGCCGGCCAGGCCGGTCAGCGCTACGGCTGGCTCGGCGGCAAGCAGCGATCCGGTGAGACCCTCACCGGCCTCTCTCTCATGGGTGTGCGGCTCTACGACCCCGAGTCGGCGCGCTTCCTCCAGATGGACCCGATCTTCGGCGGGAACTGCAATACGTACGACTACGTCTGCGCGGATCCGGTCAATGGAACCGACCTGGACGGCCGCTGCGGAGCTTGGGGCAACCCCTTCAAGAAGTGCGACAAGTGGCGCATTCTGATGTGGTCGCGTTCGATGAACAGCTACTGGAAGACCATCCGGGAGGGCAGCAAGACCGCCGTACGGGAAAATGGCGTGAAGTACGGAAAGTTCGGGCTCCGTCACATCAAGGACAAGCACGTCGGATGGGGCAAGAAATCCAACTGGCTGAGCAGCTCCAAGATGATCAGCGATCTGAAGAAGGCGCTGGTCCACGGCAACTGGACGATCGACTGGGGCGGCGAGTCCCGGACCAACACCGCCTGGAAGATCACCTACTCGTACAAGACGGGCTGTTGGTGCCGGAAGAAGAGAACGTACACGGTCACCGTCTTCTACCGGAACATCGCGGCACCTGACGGAAAGCCGCTCGGTGTGACGACGGCCTACATCAACCGCCGCTGACTCCGCGTCCGGTGCGGGCGGCGATAGAATGGCGCCCGCACCGGACGGTTCGTACATCATCGTGCGGCCCGGAGAAGTGAAATGGACGGCGGTCATGACGCGGACGACAGCGGCATCGGTGTACGCGGTGGTGGACGCCCTGGAGGAGAGAGCCGCGGCCCGGGGGGTTTCGGTGGGAGCGCTGACCTCGGTCCGGGAGCTGGTGGCGAACGGCGAGCCGGACACGGCCATCGACTACCTCGTCAACACGGTCAACTCCTCGCGGCTCCTCCTGGGGCGGGCGGAGTACGAGCGGCTGCTGTCGGCGGCGGCCGAACTGGACTGCGTCGATGATCTGACCGATGTGGACCCGCGGCTGCTCGTCAACGATCCCGACGAGGCGTGAGGCCGAGCTCTGCCCGGGAGCCGGCGCCGTCCCGGCTCCGGTGATGTCCCCGGTGCGGACAGCGGGCCGGCGGGCCCCTCACTCCCGTCTCAGGTTTCTGATCGCGGGGACGGCGAGCAGCAGTCCGACCGTGACCAGGACCATCGCCGAGGAGAAGAACAGCACCGGTGTCATCCCCATCCACAACACGGCCGGACCGGCCGCCATCTGGCCCACCGGCCGCATGACGACCGAACCCGCGACGTCATAGGCGTGGACCCGGCCCAGAGCATCGGGCGGGATCTTCGTCTGCACCGCCGTGTGAAACATGACCAGCCAGAACGCCGCACCGGCACCCCACACGACATAGCCGGCTGCCATCACCGGCACCGGCGCCTGCGATGCCACCGCCACCACGCAGACCGCGGTACCGGTCTGAGCGAGAGCGCCCGCGCGCAGCGGATGCCTCGGCCGCAGACGTACCGCGATCAGGCCGCCGAGGACGCTCCCGGCGCCGAACATCGCCATGACGAAGCCGAGGGTGCCCTCGCCGTACTCCAGGGTGACAAGGCTCTGGCCGAGCACCAGGAAGGGGCCGTTCACGGTCGCCTGGAAGAGCATGAAGATCACGATGACGCCCCAGAGCCAGGTGCGGGACGTGAACTCGCGCCACCCCTGGACGAGGTCACCGCGCACGGACGACCTCCGCGCCGCTCGCGAGAGGCGCAGCCGCATGGCGAGCAGACAGGCGCAGCTGACGCCGAAGGTCGCGGCGTCGATGATCAGGACCACCGAGACGGACGAGACCGCGATGAGCACTCCGGCCAGGGCGGGCCCGAGCACCGTCATGAGCGATTCGGCGACACGTATCGCCGCGTTGGCCTTCTGGACGTCGCGGGCCGTGCGCGGGATGACACTCACATAGCCGGGCTGGAAGGCGGCCGTGGCGGTCCCGCCGAGCGCGAGGAGCGTGACGATCAGCCAGAGGTCCGGGGTGCCGAGGATGAAGGCGGCGGCGAAGCCGCCCTGGAGAAGAAGGCGGGCGAGGTCGGCGATGATCATGACCCTGATCGGCGTGAACCGGTCGACGAGCACACCGCCGAGGACGACGAAGAGCGCCAGCGGCGCGCCATGGGCCGCGAGTGCGTATCCGACCCCGCTGATGCCGTGCCCGGCCTGGAGGACCGCCACCGTGATCGCGGTCGGCATGAGCATCTGATCACCGAGCACGGATATCGTCCGGGCGGCGAAGAGAAGGGTGAAATCCCGGGACCAGAGCCCCTGCGGCAACACGCTCTTCTCGTGTACGGGCGACTCGGCCGGCGCCTCAGACACGGTGGACAGAGTTGCGCTCGACGCGATCCTCGATCTCCCGTTCATGGACCGACGGGCCCACCGTGGAGAGGTCCCCGCACATCATGTCCGGGTCCGGCAGTCCGCGTATGCCGGCGGCTCCGGCGGCTCCGGCAGCTCCGGCGGCTCCGACGGCTCCGGCGGCTCCGGCGGCTCCGGCGAAGGGGAGGATGCCGGCCCTGATGTCATCGTCCCGGAGCCGGAGGGCGACGACGGCGCCCGGGAGCGTACGGACGAACAGCTCTCGCTGTGCCTTGGTGAGATGCACGAAGAAGTCCTTCATTGTCTCCGCGGCGATGGGCCCGCGGGCGGCCCCGTCCCCGGCGTGCGGGCGGGTCGCGCGTGCGGGTACGGACTGAATCGCCGCTTCGTGGCGGGCAGTTCGCGGAAGGTGGTTGATGTGCGATTCTCCCACCGCGCCCTCGCACTCCGCCCACCGGCGTCCCGAACCCGTCACGGACCTCCCCGCGCGCCCCCTCACGGACCTTCCCGCGCGCCTGCGGGAAACCGATCCCCGGCGACGGCGCGATCGTCGCGCATCGGCCGGTGGCGTCCGCCGGGCGGGATCCGCGTGCGGTGGCCGGGGCGACGGGGCCCGATGCCACGAGATCACTCGACGCGGTCCGGCGCGGCGCTTCACCAGCGGCCGGCACCGCATGAGCTCCCGGGTGATCCGCCCGAGTAATCCGGGAACACCACCCGGACGGTCAGTCCGCCGCCCGGGTTCGCCTCCGCCGTCGCCTCGGCACCGTGGGCGCGGGCGATGGAGGTGACGATCGAGAGACCGAGGCCCACTCCCTCGCCCGCCGCGTGTCTGCGTTCCTTCAGCCGGCGGAAGGGCTCGAAGAGCAGCGGCACGTCCTCGTCGGGAACGGCCGGTCCCGTGTTGGTGATCTCAAGGCTGCGGTCCCCGGCCGCGGCCCTGATGCCGATCGTGCCGCCGCGGTGGTTGTAGCGGATCGCGTTGCCCATCAGATTCCTCACCAGATGGGTGAGGAGTACCGGATCGCCCTCAACGGTCATCGGGTCCGTCGATGCCTTGACGGTGATCCCCTGCGTCCGTGCCTCGTCGCCGAAACCGGCTGCGACGCTCGCGACGGTCTCGCCGAGCGCCACGGGTTCACGGCGTTCCAGGCCGCCTCCGTGGCTGGCGGCGAGGAGCAGGAGCGACTCGATGAGCTGTTCGCTGTTGTCGGCGGCTTCGATGAGTTGGCGCCGGATCCATCTGATCCGTTCCGGCCCGGGGTCGGGATCGGCCAGACCGATCTCGGCGAGCGCCCGCTGGACCGCCAGTGGTGTGCGCAGCTCATGCGCGGCGTTGGCGGCGAACCGCTGCTGTGCGGTGACCAGTTGCTCGATCCGGCCCAGCATCTGGTCGAAGGTGTCGGCGAGTTGCTTGAGCTCGCCCGGCGGGGCCTTGAGGTCGATGCGCTGATGGAGGTTCTCACCGGAGAGCTTCCGCGCGGTGGTCGTGATGAGGCCGACGGGACGCAGCACCCGGCCCGCCATCCACCAGGCCAGGACAACCGAGAGAGCGGCGAAGACGGCGAGGGCGATGGCGGAGACGGTGAGCAGCCGCTGGAGTGTGGCGGCCGTGGCCACTTGCACGGTCTGGGTCACCGCGTGGCTGCCCGCCTCCGCCGACGAGATGAACTCGGCGGGATCGCCGGTGCGCAGGTCGGTCCAGACACCCTTCAGCTCCGGATCCACCGCATTGACGACGCGGGATTCGAGCTCGTCCCGGACGAGCAGATGGATGACCGTCACCAGCACACATCCGGCCGTTATCAGCAGGCCCCCGTAGAGGGCGGTGAGACGGGCTCGCTCACTCGCGAGCCGGACACGCGGAATCCGCTGCGGAGCCCGGCGTGCGCATGGGCGCGCGGTCAACGCTCGCCCCGCGCCGCGCTGTACGCGATGCGGTATCCCGCCCCGGGCACCGTCTCCACCACCGGCGGTTCCCCGAGCTTCCCCCGCAGCCGGCTCAGCGCGACCCGCACCGGGTTGGTGTCATACCCCGCGTGTTCGTCCCACACCTTCTCGATGAGATCCTCGCTGCTGACGACGGAGCCGTCGGCCCGCATGAGCGTTTCGAGTACGGCGAACTCCTTGCGGGTCAGATTCAGGTGATGCCCGTTCCGGCTGGCCTGCCGCCGCGGGATGTCCAGCACTATGCCGCCCTGTTCGAGCACCGGCGGCAGCGCGGGCTGCGCCCGGCGCCCCAGTGCCAGGACCCGGGCGAGCAGTTCGTCGTACGCGAACGGCTTGGTGAGGTAGTCGTCGGCGCCCAGACCGAGGCCCTCGACGCGGTCCCGCACGGTCCCGGATGCCGTGAGCATCAGTACGCGGGTGAGAAGGCGCTGCGCCAAGACGCGCCGACAGACCTCGTCACCGTGCATACCGGGCAGGTCGCGGTCGAGTATGAGCACGTCGTAGTCGTTGGTCAGGAGTTTTCGCAGCCCGATGGCGCCGTCGTGGGCGATGTCCACCGTGATCGCGTCGCGGCGCAGCCCCTCGGCGATCAGTTCGGCCAGGATCGCCTCGTCTTCCACCAGTAGTACACGCATGTTCCCTGTTTACCCGACGGTGACATTTCGGCGCTGTGACATGGTCGGTAAGAGAAGCGACACGGCCTCGTCGGCCACTGTTCCTCCCGTCCGCACACAGGTGCGTCCATGAGGAAAGTGGAACCATGAGGAATCGCAAACTCGCCGTGGCCGTCGCCTCGGGCATCGCCGGTCTGGCCCTGTTCGTCTCCGGGTGCTCCGGCTCCTCCGGCGGAGGGGAGGACTCCTCCCGGTCCGGGGAGTCGGCCGCCCCGGGCGGCGGCTCGGGCGGGGACGACAGCGCGGCGGACCTCGCCGACAAGGACCAGGAACGGCGTAAATGCCTCCGGGAGAAGGGCATCAGGATCGCCGACCTCCCGCCGGGCACGGACCCGCGCGCGCAGTTGCTCGCCCCGCCGGAGGGCACTCCGCCGGAGAAGTGGCAGAAGGCGCTGGAGGCATGCGGGACCTCGATGCAGGGCGGCGACGGTGCTTCGGACCAGGAGCAGACGGACCAGCAGCTGAAGATCATCCAGTGTCTGCGCGGCAAGGGCTTCACCATGCCGGACCCCAAGCCCGCCAAGGGCGGCATGACCGAGCCCTTCCGGGTCCCCCAGGGCGCCGACCCCGACCAGTTCATGACGGCTCTGAACGAGTGCGCCGCGTGAGGCGCCGCACCATGGCGGTCTCCGTCGTGCTGGTCGCGGCTGTCGCGGGCGGCGGTTTCGCCGTCACCGCGCTCGGCGAACCGAGGGCCGAGGAGGACCGGGAGGGCCGGGCCGGTCTCCCGCCCGCCACCGCCGCCGTGATCAGGGGTGACCTGAGCAACAGCACCGGCATCGACGGCACCCTCGGCTACTCCCGGCAGCGCAAGGTCAACGCGGGCGCGGCCGGCACGCTGACCTGGATCGCCCCCAGCGGTTCCGAGGTCGGACGCGACGGCAGGCTGTACGCGCTCGACGGCAAGGACGTCCGGCTGATGTACGGCGCCGAGCCGATGTACCGCACGCTGAGAGCCGGCTCCAAGGGCACCGACGTACAGCAGTTGGAGAAGAACCTCCGCGGCCTCGGACACGGGACCGGGCTCGCCGTCGACGACGAGTACACCGCCGGCACCGCCGGCGCGGTCAAGCGGTGGCAGAAGGCGCACGGCCTGAAGCAGACGGGTCAAGTCGGTCCGGAGCAGATCTCCTTCGCCGCCGGGCCCGTACGGGTCCGGAGCGCCGGCCCGGCCGTGGGCGACCAGGCGGCACCCGGCCAGGCGGTCCTGACCACGACCGGTTCCGATCGTGTCGTACGTCTGGAGGCCAAGGTCTCCGAGGCGTCGCCGGCCAGGCCCGGTGGCAAGGTCGAGGTGGAGCTGCCCGACGGCACCACCGCCAAGGGCACCGTCACCTCCGTCGCCTCCGTGGCGAAGCCGGGCTCGGACCCGGCCGACAAGACGCCGCGTATCGGCATCATCGTCACTTTCGACGATCCGGCCGAGGTCAAGGGCTTCGACAAGTCCCCGGCCACGGTGAGATTCGACGGTGAGACGCGGAAGAATGTGCTCAGTGTCCCGGTCGGCGCGCTGCTCGCACTGGAGGACGGTTCCTTCGGCGTCCAGGTTGTCGAGGGCGGCAGGGCACGCGAGATCGAGGTGAGGCTCGGCCTCTTCGCCCAGGGGCGGGTCGAAGTGACGGGCGACGGGCTGAGCGCGGGCATGAAGGTCGGGGTGCCGGCGTCATGAGCGGCGCATCCCCGCACCCGCGCGCGGCGGACGCCGGACCCGTGGCACCGGCCCCCGTCCCGGATCAGGACCCGGCCCCCGTGGTCGAGCTGGCCGGGGTGACCAAGGAGTACCCGGGCGGGGTCGCCGCGCTGCGCGGGGTGGACCTGACGATCAACGCGGGGGAACTGCTGGCGATCGTCGGTCCCTCGGGCTCCGGAAAATCCACCCTCCTGCACATCGTCGGCACCCTCGACCGGCCCACGGCCGGCTCGGTGGCCATCGCCGGACACGATGTCGGCCGGCTCTCCGACCGCGAGCTCTCCGCGCTGCGCGCCCAGCACATCGGCTTCGTCTTCCAGGCGTTCCACCTGGTCCCGGGCATCAGCGCCCGGGACAATGTGGCCGAGGGGCTCCTCTACTCCGGGCTGCCGCGTGCCGAACGGCACAAGCGGGCCGCCCGTGCCCTGGAGCGGGTCGGCCTCGGCGACCGGCTGGGACACCGCCCGCACGAGCTCTCCGGCGGTCAGAAGCAGCGTGTCGCCATCGCCCGCGCGGTCGTCGGGGAACCCGACCTGCTGCTCGCGGACGAACCGACCGGCGCGCTGGACACCTCGTCGGGCGAGGCGGTCATGCGACTGATCCACGACCTGAACCGGGAGGGCGCGACCATCGCCGTCATCACTCACGACACGGAGATCGCCGAAATGCTGCCGAGGCAGGTGCGGATCCGGGACGGTCAGGTCGTCCGGGACGGCGCGCCGTCCCGGAGCACGGCGCGGGGAGACCTGCGTACGCGGGGACTGGGTGACGCCCCATGACCGCGCACCGGAAGCGGCAGCAGCGGCCGACGCTCAGGGCGGCCCGGCTGAGCCCGCGTGACATCCTGCACACCGGGTCGGCCGGGATGCGCAGCCGGCCCCTGCGGGTGGTGCTGTCCGCCCTGGGGATCGCCATCGGGATCGCCACGATGATCTCGGTGGTCGGCATCTCGGCGTCCAGCGAGGAAAGGGTCCTCCAGGAGCTCGACAAGCTCGGCACCAACATGCTGAAGGTCACTCCCGGCACCGACCTGCTGACCGGGAAGAGCATCCCGATGGCCGAGGACGCGGTCGGCAGGGTGGCCCGGATCGACGGTGTCGAGCATGTCGGTGGCACCGGCCTGCTGGAGCACTCCGTACGGCGTTCGGAGAAGATCTCCGAGGACATCACCGGCGGAATCACGGTCCAGGCCGCCACCGAGGGCCTGCTGGCCACCCTGCGCGGGAAGGTCCGCACCGGGACCTGGCTCAACAAGGCCACCGGGTCGTACCCGGCGGTCGTTCTGGGCGATGTCGCGGCGGACCGCCTCGGCATCTCCCGGCCGGGCCAGCGGGTGTACGTCGACGGCGATTACTTCACCGTCCTCGGCATCCTCGACGGTCTGCCGCTCTCACCCGAGATCGCGCGCTCGGCGCTGGTCGGGTGGGACATCGGCAGGAGCAGGCTCGGCTTCGACGGCCACCCGACGACGCTGTACGAACGCTCGGCGGACGCCGAGGTCGAAAGGGTACGCAACCTGGTCGCCCGGACCGTGGACCCGCGGACCCCGCGCAACGTCGACGTCACGGACCCGTCGGCCGGCCTCCGGGCGAAGGCCGCGACCGAGGGCGCGTTCAGCAGTCTGCTGCTCGGTCTCGGCGGAGTGGCGTTGCTGGTCGGCGGTGTCGGAGTGGCCAACACCATGATCATCTCAGTGCTCGAACGGCGGTACGAGATCGGACTGCGCCGCTCCATCGGCGCGACCCGGGGTCAGATCCGGGGCCAGTTCGTGACCGAGTCCCTGCTGCTGTCCGGCCTCGGTGGCGTGGCGGGCATCCTCCTCGGGGCTGCGACAACGGGCGTGTACGCGACGAGCAGCGGCCTGCCATGGGTGGTTCCGCTCTGGGCGGTCGGTGGCGGGTTCGGCGCGACGCTGGTGATCGGCACGGTCGCGGGCCTCTATCCGGCGGTACGGGCGTCCCGGCTGTCGCCGACGCTGGCGCTGCACGCGGCGTGAGGCGGGCGGTTCGAGGGGGCCCCGAATGCCGCACTCCCGCTCACCGTCCCCGGGGCCTGAGCGCCGGGGCGGGGAGGACGGCGCGGCGTGCCCCTTCGGCCCGGTCGGCACCGGAGGCGAGCCGGATGGGGATGTTCCTCGCTTCAGGGGATCTCGCCGGACGGCCGGAGTGCGGAGCGTGAAGGGCTGTCGCACACTGCACAGAGTGGGAGGCACGTCTTTGTGCAGCATCGGCCCGGGAGAGCACTCTGCCTGCGGAATTCTCGCGACTCCGACCCTCGCCGTACGGAGTCACGCATGATCCGTCCGGTCGTGTCCGGACGCGGCGGGGACCTTGTGCGCGGTGGAGCCGCACTGCCGTCACCGCCGGGCGCTCATGCCCCGCGCAGGCTCTCGTGCCGGGACGGCGGCCCGTACGGATTCCGGCGCGACGATCGCCGCTGCCCGGAGCATGTGCCGGGACATGCACCGGCTTCGGGCCGTCCCGGAGCGCCGGCCGTGACGGCGCGTACGGTCTCCGGCTGCTCGCGGACATCTCGATGGCGGTCAGCGCCCCGGCCATCGCGCTGGGGGCACTGGACGAGGCCGAGGGCCCGACCGGCCGTGCGCCGGAGCCGTACGCCCGGGGGCTGGACGGATCCGGCGGCACACCATCGCGGGCCACGCGGTGAAACGCGGCGGGCTGCGTCCCCGTGCCGTGTGGGGCGGGAGGCTCGCCCGGGTCGGGCGGCCCACGAAGGCCGATGCGACCGCCGGCGCGGTGACGGGCCTGTTCAGCATTCCGGAGGGCATGGCATACGCCTCCATCGCCGGCTTCAACCCTGTCGCGGGCCTCTACGCGGGAGTGGTGCCGCCGATCCTGGGCTCCCTCACGGCACCGACGGTCCTCATGATCACCACGCTCACCAGCGCGATCGCGCTGACCGGGCAGAGTGTTCTGAAGGACGCGGGTCTCGACCCCCACGCGGGCGGCAATGTCGCCGCGCTGACGGTGCTGGTCGGCGCGGTGATGCTCCTCATGGGCGCACTCCGGCTCGGTGCCGCGCTCAGCTTTGTGTCGAACGCGGTGATGACGGGTTTCGCGACCGGAATCGCCCTGCAGATCATCACCGGTGTGTTCGGCGATGCCACCGGCTACCGGCCGCCGGGGCACAACAAACTGCTCCAGTTGTGGAACTGGCTGACCGGCATCGGGAACTGGCAGCTCGCGCCCACTCTCGTCGCCGTGGTGACCATCGGGGTCTGGGCGCTCGCGCGGCTGGTCCGCCGCCTGCGAGCGGTGGCTCTGCTGATCGCGATGGTGGTGGTCAGTGCCGGGGTCGCGATCCTGGGCACGGATGTGGAACTGGTGAGGGACATCGCCCGGATCCCGGCGGCGCTGCCCGGCTTCTCCGCGCCGGCGTGGAGCGCGATGCCGCAGTTGCTGGGCGGGGCGGTCGCGGTCGCGCTGGTCGCCCTCGCCCAGGCCGCCAGTGTCGCCCCCTCCGTACCCAACCCGGACGGCACGCGCTCGCGCGTCAACGGCGATTTCGTCTCCCAGGGGGTGGCCAACCTCGGCGGTGGCCTCTTCCAGGCACTGCCCTCCGGCGGCTCGCTCTCCCGTACCGGTGTGGCCGCCAGTGCGGGGGCGAGGACCCGCTGGGCCGGGGTGATCTCCGGGGTGTTCCTCGCTGTCGTCGTCCTGGCGTTCGGGACGCTGGCGGAGCGGATCCCCATGCCGGTCATCGGCGGCCTGATCCTCATCGTCGGCGGCGAGCTGCTCTGGGGCAAGCGTGCGGACATCTCCCTGGTCCTGCACACCTCCGTGCTCTCCACCGCCGCCATGGCGGTCACCTTCGCCGTCACCACACAGCTCCCGCTCCAGCAGGCCATCGTCATCGGCGCGGTGCTCTCGCTCCTGCTCTACTGCGTTCAGGCGGCCCGGCGGACCGGTCTCGTCGCCCTGAGCCGCGACCGGCGGGGTGACTGGGCGACCACCGGGACGCCCGCCGTGCTGCCACCCGGCCAGGTGACCGTCCTCAACTACGAGGGCAGCAGTCTCTTCGCCGAGCTGCCGCGTCTGGAGGCCGCACTGCCCAGGGTCGAGGGTGCCCGCGACGCCGTACTGATCCTGGTGGTGCGCGCGGCCCCGGACGTTCCCTCCTCGGCGATCCTCAAGCGCCTGAGGCACTACGCCGCCTCCCTGCGTGCGCAGGGCGGCCGACTCGTCCTCGCCGGAGTGCAGCCGTCGTTCGCCGCCCTGCTGGAACGCACCGGAATCACCGAGCAGCTCGGAGACGGCGGTATCGTCCCGGCCGAACCCGCCCTGCTGGCCCCTCTCGACCGGGCCGACGCGGAAGCCCGCGCCTGGATCGCCGCCCGGACGGCGGCCGACCGCGAGTGACGCGCCGGACCCCTTCCCGCGGCGCGGCGGACCGTGCGGCTGCCAGGCCCCCGGCGCCCGGTCACCGGGCCACCGGGTCCGGCAGTTCGACGACGTCCGGTTGATCCCGCTCAGAAGTCGGTGAACGCGACTTCGTCGCCCGCCGCGTCGAGGGGCTGCGGGTCCGCGGTCCTCCCCGTGTCCGGGTCCGTGTCCTCGGACGGGTCGAAGGAGTACCAGTAGCGGCCGGCGGGCAGTCCGCTGCCGGCCGGGAAGGAGTGGGAGCCAACCACTTTCCCGCTGGTCACCCGCACATCCGTGGCGGCTTCCGGCAGTGGCCCGTACATGATGTCCGCGTCCCCGGCACCCGGCCCCGGGCCCGCCATGTAGTGGCCGCCGGAGGGAGAGGAGTCGAAACCGCACCCGCCGGAGGACCATGGGGTGTCGGTATCCGGGCCCTTGGGGCCGTCCACCGACATGCAGAGAAGGCCGTCCTCGCCGATGGACGCGTTCAGCTGCCAACGCACCCCGTGGGAGACCTGACTGACCAGCACCACGGGATCGGACGACCGCTGGCCGGACACGACAGGTGTGCAGCCCGCCAGGAGAAGCGACAGCGCCGAAGCGGCTCCGACGGCCGTGTACCGGGTTCTCACAGATCACTGCCTTTCTGGCCGGGCTCGCGTTCTCCGGGCCCGGGGAACGCGACTGCCCGGCGGAGGAACGGAGGACCGGGAGCGGGCGCTGTGGCCGACAACTGGGCTGTCGCCGCACGCTGTTGCAACGAGGCGCGCCCGCCCCCGTCCGCCGTCATTCCAGGATTGTGCATCATCACCGGCCCGCCGGCGTCGCCCCGGGCCCTCGGGCCCGGTGCGGTCAGGCGGTCCCGGTGGGGGGTTTGTTGAACATGTAGCGGGCGATCCGCCAGCCATCGGCGGTGCGGTCGAAGACGAAGAGCTCGCGGTTGTGCTCGGGTGAGCGGGTTCCCGAGGCGAGGTCGGTGGCGTGTCCGGCCGAGCGGGTCAGGGCGTGGGCGGTGTCCCCGTCGACGGTGATGTCGTCGATGGTGAACGCGACCTCCAGGCGGATGGCCGCGAAGATGGCCTGGTAGCCCTGAAGGAGCTGCTGCGGTCCGGTGGCGGTGGGGCCCTGGAAGGGCAGGAACACGCCTCGGGTGCTGTAGAGGGAGACGGCCAGGCCGGCATCCGAGGTGTTCAGGGCTGTTTCATAGGTGCCGAGCAGTTCACGGACGGCAGCGGACTCGGTACCGGTGTCGGGGTGTTTGTCGGTGGTCATGGCCGGATTCCTTCACAGTCACAGGGATGCCCGGCGCTCCAGGGGCGAGTGCGAGCCTCCGGCCGCGAAAGGCACAGGCGTGGCCGCTGATCCGCCGGTCACCTCACCCGGATCGGACGAGGGCCCTTCTCAGCAGACTGTCCACGGTGTCGAGCCGCAACATCTCGCGCCTTCCGGGTGAGCCGACGCCGTCCGGCCCTCGTACCCGGCCCTCGTACCCGGGCACCGCCCTCCGGGCGATCCTGCTTCGTGCACATCACCTGGTGATGGCGCGGGATCGGGCAGGGGGCTGGGCAGATCGTGAAGTCGGTACTAGAGTCCTGCTTCATTATGAAGCACGTACATAACTCTCAGTCAGGTCTCGACCGTGACCCGGACGGCAGCCTCTTCGACCCCCGAGTGAGATCCGCCATGGCCCAGTTCAGCGCGGGAGAGAGCACCCTCGCCCTGGAAAGCGCCGGAGCGATTCGCAGCGCCTTCCACACCATCGAACGCCTGCGCGCCCGCGGAGCGGAGGGACGCGGGCTCAGCGCAGGAGGGCTCGACCTCCTGATTCGCCTGAGCTCCGGGCCCGAAGGCGGAATCAGCATCGGCGAACTGGCCCAGGCGGCCGGCGTGAGCTCGCGCAATGTCACGGGGCTGGTCGACACCCTCGAACGCGACGGGCTGGCCGAGCGGGTCCCCGACCGGCATGACCGGCGTTCGGTCCTGGCCCGGATCACACCCGCCGGGCTGGCCTGGCTGGAGTCCTTCCGGCGCCCCACCCAGGTCGCCATGGCAACGGTCTTCCGCGGTTTCACCCCCGCCGAACTGACCCGGCTGCGGCACCTGTGCCTTCTCCTTGTCGAGAACCAGGACCGACTCGACCAGTACATGAACCAAGCCCACAGCGCGGACATCCATCCGACGTCCTCCGCACCGGAATCAGCCGAACGGCATCCGCGCGGCTGACGCCGACAACCCGCCCACCCCCGAGGTCATGGGCAGTCATCCCTCCACCGAAGGGCGGGGGGTGCGGCAAGCCCATCGCACGGCGAGCCGGCCCATCGGAGACCGGGACACCGCGCCCCCGGCAAGCGCTACGCGGACTTCGCCGGGGTTCTCCCGGAGGTCGACGAGAAGGCGCCTGAGCTGGGCTCTGCCCGTTCAGGCGCCTCTGACCAGCCGCACCGGACGGAACCCGGCCCTCTCCGAACTCGTTCCGAAACAGCCGGCCATCCCGGGTCACGACCGCATCCGGAGCGGAACGGCGGGAAGGCGCCGTCTCACCGCACGTCGAACGCCCCGGCGCAACACCTCTCCACGGCCTGCCAGTGGCCGCTTCCACGCTTCGGGCCATGAGTACGAGCGATGCCGCCCGGCAGGTGGGCAGACTCCTGCTGGACCACGGACACCCGGAGCCGGCGATCCGGGCGGCGACGGAATGTGACGAGTGGTTCTGCGCGAAGGGCACGGTCGGGGAAGTCTGCCGGGCGCCGGGGGTGGCCGCTCCAGATGCCCTGGCGGGGCGGGAGCCGGAGCGTCTCCGATACCTGAACGAACCGTAATCGTGCCGCCGACGCCCGCCATCCGGTTCGTCGTGGCCGGCTCCCGGGCCGCTCACTCGCGCCCGGCGGGTCCGGGATTCGGATGCAGGGCGATTCCGGCTTCGGCGAGCAGTGCGGCAAGGTCGCCGGGGAGCGGCATGGGGGTGGTGAGTCCGGCACGGGTCCGGCCGGTGTTGCCGGTCGGGTACTTCCCGGCCGCCGAGCCGGGGGCGGCGACGGCGAGGCGGATGAGCTGGCCGAGGACTTCTCGGGTGTCGCGCTCGCGCAGGGCGAGGCGGAGCATCACCGCGTGGGTGCGGGTGTGGGGCATGGCCCAGGGCTGGGACAGGATGTGGGCGCGTTCAATGGCACGCCAGCACTGCGGCAGGGGACCCGGAGTGCGGGCGGTCGCCATCTCCGCGGTGAACACGGCCAGCAGGGATGGGGGCATGGCGGCGCGGGGCACGGCGTCTCCAGGGGTCCGGATTCAACAGTTCAGGATTTCGTGGATTCAAGCATCCGTGTATCGTCTTGTCCATGCTGAGCCCAGCCCCCGACCTCGACGCCCTGATCCGGTTCGGCCGGGCACTGGCCGACCCGATCCGCTGCCGCCTCCTGCTCGTACTGCGCGAGACCCCGGCCCACCCGTCCGACCTTGCCGATGCCCTGGGCATCTCCCGCACCCGGCTGTCGAACCATCTGGCCTGCCTGCGGGACTGCGGCCTGGTCATCGCCGTACCCGAAGGGCGCCGTACCCGCTACGAACTGGCCGACCCCCGGCTCGGCCATGCCTTGGACGATCTGCGCGAGGCGGTTCTGGCGGTCGAGGCCGACCGAACCTGCCCGGACGCGGACACCGAGGGCTGCTGCTGAGCGAGGCCATTCCGGCCGCGACGCCCGGCAGGGCAAGGGGCACTGCGCACGGTCGCCCCATGCCACCCGGCCGCCACTGCCGTTCGAGAACACTCCTCAGGGGTGAGGGGTACAGGGCACTGATGGCGACGGGACCTCTGCCCGGCCTCTGCACACACATGAACACCTTCAGCTCGTCCGGCTGACACCGGCACCTCTCTCCGTACCACTCAAATGCCCCGCCTACTCTGGCCGGATGACGGATGCGGATCCCGGTGACTTCCGGATCGGTGATGTGCTGTCGGTTTCCTGCCCCTTCACGCCGGCCCGAGTCGAGCGGGGCATGACGCTGGACAGCGTTTCGGTGCGGTGGCCGTGGTGGGAAATCGACACGAGCCATGCTTTCCAGCGCTGGAACGGGATGGTCGCCCTGGGCGTGGACAGCGGCGGGCACGCCGCTCGCGCGGTGGAGGCGGAACTCTTCCGGACCGACCCGCCGCCCGAGCGGCTGAGGGCGGGCGATGTCTGCCGGGTCGGAGTGCCGCCGACCGTGGTTCATGTGACGGCCGTCGATCACCACGACCCGCCGCTCGAGACGGTCTGGCTGCCGCACCCTCATCTGACCGTGACCGTCCTGCGTCGCGGCCTGTCCTCCTGCGAGTTTCCGGATGAACGCGATCTCGACGGTGCCGGGTACACCCTTCACCCCGGCGACGGGATCCCCTTCACCTTTGAATTGCTGATGCGGCCGTACGCGTCGCTCCGGCCCGGTGACGAGGTCGCCGATGCCGCCGGCCGCGCTTGGCGATTCGACGGCCCCTGGGACTGGTCCGCCTTCGACGGAGAACCGCCCGGCACGGGCCCCGAATGGCCCCTGCGCCTGCTCACCCGCGCGGGAACGCCGTGCTCCGTCCAGGAGGCGGCGGCCGTGTCCGCCGGCACGGCCACCGGCTCACACCAGGAGACAGTCCGCGACTGGATGTCACTCACCGATGCCTCGCCCACACCATGACGGCACTGTCGCCCCTCCACCCGCCAAGATCAATGCGGCCGAGAGCGCGAGCGCGGGCCGCGCAACCCGGCGGACCGGGGCACGGGCCTCTCGGGCAGGCCCGTGCCCCGGAGAGCGGGAGACCGGCGCTCCCGGTCCCGGCGGACTCACCGACCGGCAGTCCCCTGCTCCGTTGTCCGGCAGCCCGGGTGCCCCCACCCCGCGCCAACTTTGGTGATCTTGCTACCGGCCGCATAGGCGGTTCCACAGGAACACCGGCCGGCGAACTTCGCCGTGATCGTCCGGGCGCTGCCGCTTGAAGCGCCGCCCGTCTTCCGCTGAGTACCCACACGGCGCGCACCGCGCGCCGGTCCGGCCCGTTCCGGCGCGGGGACGGGCAGCTCATGGTGGCCGAGGGCGGTGCCGGCGGGTTCCTGAGTGGCGGCCGCGTCGCTGGCGGCCTGGTCGGCGATCGCGTTCAGCAGGTCCCCGCCTTCCTGGTGCGCGGGGACGTGGACGAGGTTCACCTCACGATCCGTCAGCAGGGCGTCGATGCGCTCGACCAGGGCGCGGTTGGCGACCGGGCTGCCGCCGGCCGTCTTCCACCCGTTGCGTTTCCAGCCGGGCAGCCACTGTGTCACCGCCTTCATGGCGTACTGCGAGTCCATCCGCACTTCCAGCGGGGTGTCGGCAGGGGTGGACTCCAGGAGGCGCTGCAGCGCGGTGAGCTCCGCGACGTTGTTCGTGGCGGTGCCGAGCGGGCCGGACTCCCAGCGCTGCGGGGAACCCTGCGCATCGGCAACCACCCACGCCCACCCGGCTCGGCCGGGGTTGCCTTTCGACGAACCGTCGGCAGCGCCGACAATGCGGTCATTCATGTCCCCGATCATGCCACCCGCACCACACCGCCCGGCCCGTACCCCGAGCGCTCGTACGCGCCCGGCGGACGGTATCCGCGAGGAGGGAGGCCGCCGGGTGCCTTTCCGCGAAACCGTCGTTGTCAGGGCGCGCGCTTGTACATCACGTCGAGATGGTGTCGATCCCGGTGAGGCACGGAGTTGTCCGGGCCCGGGAGGCTGAAGACCGCGTGGACATCGGCCGGCGAGGTGAGAATGCCGGACTGCCGGCCGAAGGTGAGGGTGTCGTTGACGTGATGCTCACAGGCCGCGGCGTCCAGGGCGGTGACCAGCTCCTCGCGCACCACGGTGGCCTCGAACGACTCCGATCCGGGCAGGACGAGAGCGGGAAGCCTCACTGCCGAACCGGGCCAGAGGCGGATCCGGATGCCGCTCACCGACCGCTGGGTGACGTCCAGCTCGAGTCCGCCCCATGTACGGGTAGCCGTCGGTGTCGGGCCCCTTCATGAGGATGGCGGGGTGCGGCCGCCCAGGGCCGATGAGGTCCTCAGCACCGGCCAGGGACATTCCGCAGTGAAGCGGACCGACCCGGCCGGTTCTGCCGAAGTCGACGAGCACGTTCATCAAGGTCACGACAGCGACTGTGACACTCTCCCCGACCCGGGCGCACTCCGATATCAGCGGTACCCGGAGCCCGTGGCCGGGGCCGCCCGGCGGTTCCGCCGATGTCTCGGTGAGGCCCCGGTGGCACCGGACCCTTCCATCGCCTCGAAGAGGCCTCCCACGGGAAGGCGGACTCGTCCCGATCCGCACCACCGCCGTGGACATCCATTCACACGCGAGGAATGTGCAGGTCCAGGAGCGCCCGCAGGCGCTCGGAATCCCCGGTCTCACGTACGCCCCGTTTGGGCAGGACGCTGAGGTACATGATGCCGGGATCACGGCTGAGCAGAACGAAGTGACCGGCCGTTTCCCGGTATCCCCGAAAGACGGGCCACTCCTGGATCAGGGTGCTGTGGTCGGTACGGCATGTGACCCCGTCGGGAGACACGGTGACGCGGTACTCGCCCTGCCATCCGACGAGCCGCTGCACATGGGCGGCCTGCGC
Organism: Streptomyces sp. CAU 1734; assembly: GCF_039888735.1. Taxonomy (NCBI): domain Bacteria; kingdom Bacillati; phylum Actinomycetota; class Actinomycetes; order Kitasatosporales; family Streptomycetaceae; genus Streptomyces; species Streptomyces sp. CAU 1734. The sequence goes on along the minus strand of NZ_JBDQQP010000006.1, from coordinate 268,355 downwards.
ACGCGGGTACCCCCACACCACCAGGACGACGAAGACGACCAGAACCGTCGAGACGAGGTCGATCGCACCGCGGCCCACGGTGAGGACCAGCCATTGCCCCACCCACAGCAGGAGGAACCCACTCCGCAGCAGCAGACCGGTCCACTTGACCCGCTCACGGACCCGCAGGCCGGCCAAGGTGTCCGGAGAACGGGGTCGGTACGCCAGTTCGACCACGGCCCGCTCTTCCGTGACATCGTCAGAGGCCGCCGCTCTGTCGGTGCCTTGGTCACTGTGGCCCTCGGCCATGGTTCCTCCCGGTGCGAGACATGCGGATGATGGTGAACCGCAGCTCGCCATCATCGCCGGTCGGAGGCCATCACTCACCCGGAAGGGACCGCCCGCGCCGAAGCCGACGGCCACCAGTGCAATTCGCCCGATCGAAGCCGCAGGTCAGCAGCGCCGGCATGGCAACTCCCGCGCTCCGGGCGAGGACTGAAGCGTCCGTACGTCTCATGCCTGCCACACCAACAGCAGCGCGGAACGCCGAACTCCAACTCGTCGCCGGCGATGGCCGTGGCGATCAGGGGCGGGCCCGCATGCGCTCACCTCCTCAACCACACGATCCTCAACGGGTGCTCCTGAGGCGGCCAGTTGCGCCGCCCACGGTCCACAGAGCCGTACGGGCTCCGGCCGCAGCGGCTGGGGGTGTACAGCAGCGGACGGCACGGATGCCACGAATCGCGAGGCCCCCGGCCCCTCGGCGACAGCGGTGAAGCCCCGGCAGGCACTCTCCGCCGCCGAGCTCTGCACCCTGCCGTTCCGGGAGGGTGAGGTACCCGGCGCGCGCCCCAAGGGCATTCCCATCACCTCCCCTCGGGGAGGACCCGTCCGGCCTTCCGTCCTTCCGGCCCGCGTCGGACCCCGACTGCCAGACCGTCGAGCACACCGGCCGGGGTCTCGGCCCTCCCCCGCATCCGGGCCGAGGCCGCGCTGCCCCGCCGCAGCGGGCGCATCGGCAGCGTCGCCAACGACGAGGAGTTGTGGCACACCTGCCGTGCCGTCCTGGCCCGCCTCGCCTCGCCTGACCACCGGTACCGCGCCTCCGGCGCAGCAGGTGTACCGCCTCGGCCCGACGCGCGCTGGAGTGCCCGCCACCGCACCTGAGCCGGCCTTGCCGGATGAGAACCGGGCGCACTGTCCGGCGGGCGGCGCGGGCATCCCGGACCGGGGCCCGGATCGGCATGGTCAGCACTTCTCATCGACGAGCTCGGCGAACGCGTCCCGGCTCATCACGCGGCCGTCCGCCCAGACCTGGCCGGGATCCAGAGAAGCGAGGTCGTCCGCGGTGAAGTGGACTTCGCCGTCGTACGGATTCCATCCGTCATGCGGACCTTTGAACCCCAGGACATAGGTGTGTCCCGGGGCCGGCGCCTGCACCCCTGTTGTCTCCACGCGCCAGGAAGGCGGTGGGGCGAAGAGCGCGAACGACGCGCCTCGGTGGACTCCGCTCGTTTTCCAGCCGCTGTCCTCGGCCCCTTCGGCCGGCGTGGTCGAGGAGTCCGGATCGGATTCACCTCTTGCGGAAGGATGAACGGCGCTCTCGTCCGTCCCCCAACCGCGCAACGCCACATGCGCGGCGCGGTCGCCGTCGCACGGCCGGATCTCCCCGGCGGGCTTCCCGTCCTCGCCCATCCACACAGCGGCCAGGGGCAGTTTCGCCGGGCTGCATCCGCTCAGCAGTCCAAGAGCCGACACCGCGTACACGGCACCCATCACACGTCTCATCCACACCTCCGTTTTCTCCGGCCTGACACGAGGAGCCGTGCCAGGCCATGGGTACGGGATGAAATCCCCTGGCCCACACGGGTTTACACCGTCCCGGGACCGGCGTCACGTCGGAGGGCTCGTCGCGGCCGGCCCGGCCGTCGGCGCTGGAACCGGCCGGCTCGTGATGTGTCACTCCGCGACGGGAACACGCCGAGGCCGGCCATCGTGATCCGGCCGCCACATGCCACACGGATCTCGACGGGTACCGGCAGCCGGCGCGAGGTCACCGGGTTTCCACCCCGGTGTACGGCGAGGTGGGCGCCGACCCGGCCCCGTTCCCTGTCCCCCGGCGGGTACTGCGGGCTGTGGCATCGCGCGGATCGACCGTACGATCGCCGTATGTCTGCCGCCGAGCGTGTGACTCGTTACTCCTTCGCCGACCGCCTCCAGCGGATCTCCCTTCCGCGGCCGCTTTCCGTCCTCCCGGCTCGAATCTGGTCGGCGGAGGAATGGGAGCGCATCCAACTCGGTCACGGCTCCGGGGACATGGACGAGAAGTGGGATGTCTTCGCCGAGGGGACCGTTGTCTTCCTGCACCGGAGCTGGACGGGGCGCGGGATCTTCGAGGCCGCGTTCACCACGGCCGGCGACGAAGGCGGCCGGCAGATCACCGAGGCGGTGGTTGAACGTGACCAGGGACGCTACCGGAGTGAAGACGACGAGTACGACTGTCTGCTGCTGGAGCTGGTGATCAGCTCGATCGTGCTCGGCGAGCCGGCGCGGGCGCTCCGCTCGCGGCTCGCGGAATTCACCCGGCGGGCCGGGGGTGCGGAGGTTCCCGCTGGGCTGGTGCAGCACAGTGTCCTGGGCCTGCGCTCGGATTCGTAGGCGGCCTCGGCAGTACGGCCGTGTGCGAGGGGCCGTGCGTCACTCAGCCGGCGAGGCCGCAGACGACCGGACCGGGTGCGGATCGCACCGCTCTCGTCATCGGCTGACGGCAGGGCCTTCTCGACGGACTGGAGGCCGAGGAGCAGGATTACGCGGCCTTCCTCCTCCAGCGGCTCCGGCACCTTCGAGGAGACGCGGTCCGCGAGGTACGCCCACCAGGCCGGCGAGCGGCGCGGCTCGACGCGGTTTGCCGCACAGCGCCCCGAGAGCACGGTCCGGTGCGGTATCCGGCGGAGACCCCGGCCTCAGCGGTCGGCTGCGTGCTGTGGGGCCGTCAGGGAGTGAGTACCGTTGGACCGTGATTGATCATGGTGTTGCTCTGCCCTACTACCGTCTCCATGTTGTTCCCGCCGTCGTGGCACTGGCCAGCCCGACATGACAGCGCGAGGTGTGGCTGGATCCTGGGCAGTTCGAGAATCTCGACTACACCGTGCACGTACTCTTCGACGATTTCTGCGACGCGGACAATCCGTCCTCCTGGCTGGGCCGCTGTCTCCGCACCGAGGAAGAAGTCGGGCTGATGGCCCGCCTTGGCGCCGCTTACGGAGTGGTGCAGGACTCAGTGGGCGCGGACGCCCGCGACGAGGTCTATCTGGACTCACCGGCTTGGCCTGCCGTGGTCACCGCGGCGGCTCGTCTGGCCCAGGTCATGGTGTCCAATGATCATGTGGCCTTGAGCGGGCCGCACCAGTCCGGCCAACGCCGGCCTCTCGTGTGACTCGGCGCGCAGACCACACCTGGCCGTGAGGGCATCCCGCGCTGCTCCGTTCGGAAGGTGCCTGGCCACCCCCCGGCGCCCGACAGGACGCCGCGTGGCCGAGGCGCAAAGTCACGCAGCCGCCGGACCGTTGCCGGGCCGGGCTCCGTCCGGCGTACTCCGCCACACAGCGCTTGTGCGACGGGGCTTGGGCGGGTTGGTCACACGTACGGGGCGGACGAGGTGTTCCGCCGCCGGGGCTCCGCCGCCACGCTCAAGTCCGGACCGGGACGGCTCCCGGCCCGCTCCGGCTGACCGTCGGCCTGCGCGGTGGAGCGGCGCCCGCGCCCGGTTCCGGGGCATGCCCGTCCCTTCCGCAAGTGGACACAGGTCCCCGAGCCAGTACCCGTGGCCGGGCCGCGCGGGCGGAGACCCACGAGGTGATGAACGCGCTCCACCGCCATTCGGTGGCCGTGTGCCGCGTGTTCACCCGATCCGGTGGATTGGCGAGAAGGCAGCGGGAACGTATGGGCCGCGCCACCACAGTGGAGGCACACGGCTCCAGCACATGCCATCACCTGGCATGTCGACCTCACGAAAGGCGGCAGCTTCGATGCAGACGGAAGCGCTCAACCGGGTCAGGCTCGTCTTCACGCTCTTCGACGCCAACAACAACGGAGTTCTGGAGGCGGATGACTTCGAGCTGATGGCGGACCGGGTGAGGGACGCGGTCCCGGGTGCGGAGCCGGCGGCGCGGGAGGCGATGACAGCGGCGTTCCGGCGGTACTGGGACACTCTCGTCGGCGAGCTGGACACGGACGACGACGGCAGAGTCGACTTCGAGGAGTACACGGCCTGCGTGCTGGCGCCCGAGCGGTTCGACGGGGCCGCCGCGGAGTTCGCGAGCGCCCTGTCCACCGTTGGCGACCTGCGGGGAGACGGGCGGGTGGGGCGTACGGAGTTCGTCGCGCTGATGATCGCGATCGGCTTCGCCCCGCCCAACATCCAGGCACTCTTCGACGCGCTCGGCCCCGACGAGGAGGACCGTGTCGCCTCCGGTGCCTGGGACGAGGCCATCCGCGAGTACTACCGTCCCGACGCCGACGGCACCGTCGGGGATCTTCTGGTGAGCATCCCGGCCGCCTGATCTCCGCCGCGGCCGGGTTGAGTCCGCGGTCGAGATCCGCCGGCGGCTGGTGCTCCGGACTCACACCGACCGTGCTCCCGGCTGCCGGTGTCATGTTTCCTCTTCGCGGGCTCCGGGGCGGCATCGGGCGACACCGCCGCCCCGGCCGGTGGCCGTCCCGGGGCGGTAGGGTCCGGGCCGCCCGCGCCCGGGTTCGGAGCCCCGTGGCCCCTTCGCGGTGGGAACGGCCCGCCATGCCCACCGCCACCGCCGGAGTGCCGGTGCACCGGGAGAGCCGGGCAGCGGCACGGCGGAGCGGCTGCCGGGTGCGCCGGAGGCCCGGACCGGCTCCGGGGCCGGCCGTGAGAACGTCCCCGGACCGGCTCCGGCGCCGGATTGTCAGACCCTCGTCCTACGCTTCCTCACATGAGCGTCTCTCTCTATTACAGCGCGCACCGCACGGCACCTCTGACCGAGGCGGAGTCGGCCGCCGTCACGCGCATCGCCGCCGCGCGCACGGCGTCGTTCCCGTACGACGACGAGGAAAGCCTGTATGTGTACGAGCAGCGCGGTGACGAGCCGCGGGAGGTCATCGCCGGATCCACCAAGATGCCGTTCGATCCCGAGCGCGTGATACCGGTGATCGCCCATCTGCTCGATTCCGTGTCGGAGTTGCGGCGGGCCGTACCGGATGCCGAGTGGCGCGTGCACATGGACGATCTCGACGTGCCGTGGAACGACGCCGAGGGGTACACCCTGCCCGGGATGCGCGGCGCCGGCCCGATCGCGTAGCTCACCGGCGGTCCGGGGATCCGTCCCCGTTCAACGGGCCCGGCGAACGGGTTCCCTCCCTGCCCGACACACCCGGCGGCATCCCCGGGCCGCCGGACACGCCAGACAAATGCCCGGATTATTACATATGAGGTATTTCATAGGGCATTCTGGAGCCCGGTATCCGACCGGCAGCAGGAGCAGAGTCATGGTGGAGAACCCGGCGCCGGACCCCGTGTCCCCGCAGGATCCCTCGCCGCCGCCCGAGCGCGACTGTGTGAACGACCCGATCGGCGGAATCCTGGCCGAGTTCGTGGGCGAGCGGATGGGGGACCGGATCGGCCAGGGGCAGGCCCCGGTTCTGCGGCCGGTCTTCGTGAAGTTCCACGGAGCGGCCCGAGGCGCGCTCACCGTCGATCCCGAGCTGGCACCCGAGCTGCGCATCGGCTTTCTGAAGGCGGCGGCCGGCCGGGCGGGCGGCCTGACCGCCTGGGTGCGGTTCTCCAGCGACACCCTGCCGGAGCGGCCGGATCTGCGCCGGACCGCCGGCATGGGGATCAAGCTGTTCGGGGTGCCGGGGCCGAAGGCGGCTGCGGACGACACCCGCGCCGACACCCACGATCTCGTACTCCAGAATCACGATGTCTTCTTCGTCGACACGGCCCGGGACATGTGCGAGTTCCAGCTGGACCCGGTGGCGTATCAGGCGGGCCATCCGCTCACCCGGCAGATCCTCGCGGACATGCGCAAGCCCGTGGCGAGCGCGCTCACGTCCTCCTACTGGGGTGTGCTGCCGTACTCCTTCGGGCCGGACAGGTACGTGAAGTACAAGCTCGTCCCCGCCGGCTGCGCCTCCGGTGACCCTCGGGCCACGCCGCAGGACGAGGATCCCTCCTTCCTCCGCGGAGACCTGCGCCACCGCCTGGCCGCCGGCCCGGCCGCCTTCGATCTGCTGGTGCAGTTCCGCACGGACGGGGACCGCATGCCGCTGGACCGGGCCACCGTGCGCTGGGAGGAGTCCGAGAGCGCGCCCGTCAAGGTGGCACGGCTGACACTGGACCAGCAGGACATCACCGCCCGGGGGCAGGAGGAGTACGGCGACAGCCTCGCCTTCAACCCCTGGCACTGTCTCGCCGAACACACACCCGCCGGCAGTGTCGCCGAGGCCCGCAGGGTCGTCTACCGGGCGTCGGCGGCCCGGCGGCGCGACGCCAACGGGATCCCGGCCGCGGAGCCGGGGCCGGCCCGCCCGGCGGTCGCCGAGGCGCCCGCGCGGGACACCCGGATCGTACGGGCCGCGGTGCACCCGGCGATCGGCGTGGCCCGGGTCGGGGACAGCGCCGGGGAGTTCTTCCTCGCACCCGAGCTGGAGGACGCCCCGCCCCGGCCCACCGGCACCTACAAGGACGCGACGGGCGCGCTCAAGCGGCAGGCAGTCCGGTTCCGGGTCTACGGCTACAACGCCGCCGGCGAGGCGGTGGCCGAGCTCACGGCCGACAACGCCGATCTGCGCTGGACCGTGCACGTGGCCAACAAGAAGGCCGCCTGGTACCAGTTCCAGCTCGCGCTGGACATCCCCGAGGCGGCCGACGCGCCCGCGAGCACCCTGCGCAACGCCACCACCGTGCCCGCCGGGGAGCGCGACCGCCTGATCATCGACCCCGGCCCCCGGTCCGTGCGCGGACGCGACCGGTCGGGCGGCCCGGAGTACGCATGCGACACCGGGACGTTCCTGGGGCGCCCCGTCCACCTGGGCGAGCTGCGCACCGATGCCCTGGGCCGGCTGGTCTTCCTCGGCGGGCGCGGGGTGTCCGCCTCGCACGACAACAGCCAGGCCGGACACTTCGCCAACAATGACGGCTGGCACGACGACACCTCCGACGGGCCGGTCACCGCCCAAGTCCGCGTCGACGGCCGGAGCATTCCGGTCGACCCGGGCTGGGTGGTGGTGGCCCCGCCGAATTACGCGCCGGAGCTGAAGTCGGTGCGCACCATGTACGACCTGATGTGCGACACCTTCGTGGCCGCGGGCATGCTGGAGCCCCCGGCCCGGGTCTCCTGGACGCGCGATGTGCTGCCCCTGCTGCGGCGCCTGTGCGATCTGCAATGGGTCAACCGGGGTATCGCGGCGCTGTTCGGGCACGGCGGCCGTGAGCATTTCCTGACACCCGAGCGGCTGGCGGCACTGTCCGACCCCGGCCCCCGCCACGCCGAACTGCGGCAGCAGATCTGGGCCATGATGCGCGACCCCGACCGCGACGGGCTCTCCCCCGTGCCCTGGCCGCCGGTCTACGGGGACGCCATGAGTGTGCGGCCGGTGTCCGTACGCCAGCATCTGTCCCTGTCCCCTCTCCAGTACGGCCTGCTCGCCCGCTGGGCCGCCGGGGACTTCGACGCCGACCACGACCCGCGGGCCGAGCCGCCCGCCGCGCTCGACGAACTGCCGCTCGCCCGGCGCCCGGCGGCCCTCGACCGGGCCGCCCTGTCGCACTGTGTGGCCGACGCCTTCCATCCGGGCTGCGAGCTGTCCTGGCCGATGCGCCATGCCACCTTGTACTCCGCGCCCTTCCGGGTGCGGCACCGCGACCCCGCCGGACCGGAGCCCGCGTACGGTTCCACACTCACCCCGCGGACCGCGTCGGCCGTCGACGGACCGCTGTACGCCCAGGGGCCGGGCGGGCTCACCCGCTGGATGGCGGTGCCCTGGCAGACCGACACCGCCCGCTGCCGCTCCGGCTACTACCTCGGTTTCGGGCCGCGCTACGACCCGTATCTGCCGACGTTCTGGCCGGCGCGGGTGCCCAATCACGTACTGACGGACGAGGACTACCGCATCGCCGTCAACCCCTCCGCCGGCGCGGAGGAGCGCCTGGCCGCCTTCGAACGGCGGGCCGTGTGGGACAGATGGCTGCCGTCCGACCGCATCGCCCAGATGAATGCCATGGTCAAGGACTTCGGCAAGCTCGGCCTCATCGAGCGTCGCGACGGCCCGGATGCGACCGCCGGATCCGCGGCCGGGACCGGCACCGCGGCCGGGACCGGCACCGGGACCGAGCCGGGATCCGGAGCCGAGCCGGGATCCGGGGCCAACCTGCCCGGGCCCGATCTGCCCGGGGCCATGCTGGTGGAGTCGGAGGTGAGCTTCCACTCCGAGCAGCCCCCGCCCGCGCTGCGGAACCTGGTGTGCCTGCATGTGCCCGAGGCGGCCGATCCCGCGCTGCGGCAGGAGATCGTGGCCGCCGCGCTCGCCGAGGCCGGCCGGCCCGCCGAGGAGGTGCTGGCGGGGTACTTCGAGAAGGTCGCCCGCTTCCCGGAGACCCGATGAGCCCACGGGCGCAGGGGGCACCCGCCGAGCGGTTCGAGACCGTGGTGGCCGGAGGCGGGCCGGCCGGGTCGGCCGCCGCCCTGGTACTGGCGCGGGCCGGCCGCAGCGTCCTGCTCGTGGACGCCGGCCCGCCCGCCCCCGCCGCCGGCGCCTTCACCGTGGGGGAAACCCTGCCGCCCGCCGCCCGGCCCCTCCTGCACGACCTGGGCCTGTGGTCCGGCTTCACCGCGGGCGGGCATCTGCGCTGCCCCGGCACCTACGCGTCCTGGGGCTCGCCGGAGCTGTACGGACGCGGTCATCTGCACGACCCGAACGGCCCCGGCTGGCACCTGGACCGGGGCCGGTTCGACGCCTTCCTGCGCGCGACGGCTGCCGCCGCGGGCGCCCGACTCCTGCGTGCCACCGTCCTCGGCCACCACGGCGCCGGTGCCGAACAGCAGGTGACGGTAAGGGAACCGGACGGCCGGGTGCGGGAATTGCGCTGCCGCTGGGTGGTCGACGCCACCGGCCGGCGCGCCCTGATCGGCCGACGCCGGGCCGTGCGCCACCGCCAGGACCGGCTGGTGGCGGCCTTCGCGCTGCTCACGCGGCGCAGCGCGCGGGACGGGCCCGGGGACGAGGAGCTGCGCACCCTGGTCGAGGCGGTGCCCGAGGGCTGGTGGTACACCGCCCGGGTTCCCGCCGGGCGGGTGGTCGCCCACCTCACCGACGCCGATCTCGCCGATGCCCGGCTGCGCACCGCCGCCGGGTTCCGGCACGCGGCGGCACACACCCGGCACGTCCGCGACCGGCTGCGCGGCTACGAACCGGCCGGCTGTCCCGCACCCCGCTGGACCGCCGCCCACGGGCTGCGGCTGTCCCCGCCCGCCGGCCGGGGCTGGATCGCCGCCGGGGACGCGGTGCTCTCCTTCGATCCGCTGTCCTCGCAGGGCATCCTGACGGCCCTGCACACCGGTGCGCATGCCGGCCGGGCCGTCGCGCGGGCACTCTCCGGTGATCTGGACGCCCTTGAGGAGTACGCCGCGTTCGTGGACAAAATCGGCCGCGCCTACCGGCACCATCACGCCCGCGCCTACGCGGAGGAGTGCCGCTGGCCGGACCATCCCTTCTGGCGGCGCCGGGCGGGTGATCCGTCCGGGACGGCCGGGCCCGGTCCCGCTGTCCCGGACGGCTGACGGCCCGTTCGCCAGATGTCCGCCCCGCCGGGTGCGGCCCGCCCGGTCCGGGAGCCGGCCCCGCCGTCCTCGTGAGAAGCGGCGGACGGGTGCGCACCGGCCCCCGCGAAGAGCCGCGTCCCGCGAGCTCACGCGGATGACCTCGGGCGGGAAGCCGGGACGCCCGGTCCGTCCCAGCCGCGGGCCGCCCGGTGATTCCACCGAGTGGCCGCGGTCGTGTCAGCAGGACGTCGCCGTGCCGTCGAGCAGGGAGTGCGCGTCCACCTCGACCTGCTTCTCCGCGGGCTGGAAGGACACCCGGACCACCACCGGCCCGTGCTTCAGCCGCTTCCCGAAACAGAGGTCGGCGGGGTCGGCGGGCTCCTCCTCGCTGCTCTCGACCGCACCGAGAGTCCAGCCGTCCCGCTCGGCCGCGGTCCGCATACGGTCGGCGACGGACCACTTGTCGTCGGTGAGCCGAAAGGTCCGGTACGCCTCGACCAGTTCGTCCCCGCTGTCGTCCAGACAGCCCGCGGAGCCGCCGGGGGCCTCCGAGCCCTTCGCGGGCACGGTGCCGGCCGGAGGAATGCCGAAGACGGGCAGGGCGTCGATCTCCCGCTCCAGCGGTCCGGTCCCCGCGCAGTCGTCCACGACATTGAGGAACGCTCCGTCGACGAACTGCAGAATCCGTCCCTTGACCGCCACCGCGGCGGCGAACAGCAGTGCCAGCGCGAGCAGCGCCACCGTGATCCGCTTCCGTACCCAACCGCCCGGCATCGCCATGTGCCGCTCCCCCCGTCGCGAAGAGTCGAAGATACACCGCGACGATCAGCTGGTCGAACAGGCTTACGCATGCGCGGAGTTGGCGGATCGCCCGCCGGCTCGGACTCACTGAGCGGCGATGAGGCGGCACCGGATCCCTGTCACCGGACGCGAAGCGCGGGCCCCTGCGGCCGTCAGGCGGGGCGCCCGGCCATGATGACCACCCCCGGCCCGGTGTGCTCGTCCGCGGGGAGCCGGAGGTCGGCGACCGGGCGCAGTCCGGCCCGCTCGATGAGGTCCACGAGCTGTTCCGGCCGCCATTGGTGGGTTGTCCAGCGGACCGGCACTCCCCCGTACGCCTCGGTGCGCAGCAGGTCCTCGTCGCCCACATGAGTCGCGGTGATGAGGTGTCCGCCGGGCTTCAGGGCGCGCGCGAAGAGGGTGAGGACCTCGGGAAGGACCTCGCGGGGGAGGTTGAACAGCGACCACCATCCCAGTACGCCGCCCAGGGAGGCTTCCGCGAGATCGAGGTCGGTGGCGGAGGCGACGCCGAACCGGCACTGCGGATGGAGCCGGCGGGCGTTCTCGATCATGCGCGGGGAGAGATCGACCCCGGAGACGTCGAGTCCGCGTTCGGCGAGGTAGGCGGTGACCGTTCCGGGTCCGCAGCCGACGTCGAGGACCGGCCCGAGCCCGCTCACCGTGTCGGCGAAGGCGTCGATGGACGCCTTGAGCCACGGGTGGCGGCGGATGTCGCCGATTCCCGTGGTGGCCACCATATGGGCGTAGTTGTCTGCCACTTGGTCGTAGGAGTGGCGGACCGCATCGAGGTCGGCCGGGCGGTGGATTCGGGGTGCTCGCATCGGCCAACAGTAGGACAGCGAGGGTCGCCGCGTTCGACTCGCGGCGCCCGGTCGCCTTCGGCGGCGGGTGGAGAATCGGGAGTGTCCGTGCGTGACCGGTCAGCGCGGGCGGCGGCTGTTGAGGCGGGCGGCCCGGCGCGTCAGATGGTCGCGTTCGGCGAGGTTGGGGGCCTTGTGGGCCGCCTCCGCGTAGAGCCGGGCCGCCGTCTCCGGGTCACCGTCGCGCTCATGGAGGTACGCCTCCACCGCAGTGTGACGGGGCAGTGAGCCGTCCAGCTCGGCGAGGGCCGCGAGGCCGGCGCGCGGTCCGTCGGCCTCTCCCACGGCGACCGCGCGGTTGAGCCGGACGACCGGGCTGTCGGTCAGCCGTGCGAGCTCGTCGTACCACTCGACGATCTGCGGCCAGTCGGTCTCCTCGGCGGTGGGCGCGTCGGCGTGGAGTGCCGCGATGGCGGCCTGGGCCTGGAACTCGCCCAGCCGGTCGCGGGCCAGGGCCGCCTGGAGGATCCCGACACCCTCGGCGATCAGCGCGGTGTCCCACCGGCCGCGGTCCTGCTCGGCGAGTGGGACGAGGCTGCCGTCGGACGCCGTCCGGGCGGCCCGCCGGGCGTGGTGGAGCAGTATGAGCGCGAGCAGCCCGGACGCCTCGGGGTGGTCGACGGCGGCGCTGAGCCGGCGGGTGAGCCGGATGGCCTCAGCGGCGAGATCGACATCACCGGAGTAGCCCTCGTTGAAGACGAGATAGAGAACGCGCAGCACGGTGCCGACATCGCCGGGCCGGTCGAGGCGCACACCGGAGACGGTGCGCTTGGCCCGGCTGATGCGCTGCGCCATGGTCGCCTCGGGCACCAGATGGGCCCGGGCGATCTGGCGGGTGGTCAGCCCGCCGACGGCGCGCAGGGTGAGCGCGACCGCCGACGCCGGGGTCAGCGACGGGTGGGCGCAGAGGAAGTAGAGCTGAAGTGTGTCGTCCACCGCGGGCGCGGGCGCCGGCGCCCGCGGCTCCTCCCCGGCGCGGTCCTCGCGCCGGCGGCGGGCGGCGTCGGCGCGCGTCGCGTCCAGGAATTTGCGCCAGGCGGTGGTGACCAGCCAGCCCTTGGCGTCCCGGGGCGGGTCGGAGGGCCAGACCCGGACCGCCTCGACCAGCGCGTCCTGGACGGCGTCCTCGGCCGCCGCGAAGTCGGCTCCGCGGCGGACGAGAATCCCGATCACGCCGGGCGTGAGGCTCCTGAGCAGCGCCTCGTCCATGGGTGACGTCACTCCGTGGCGGTGGGATGCGCGCCCAGGAACGGGCGCACCTCCAGCCACTCGTGGATCGGCCTCCCGCCCGCCCCGGGGGCGGCGGACAGCTCGCCCGCCAGTTCGACCGCGCGCTCGTAACGGTCGACGTCGATCACCATCCATCCGGCGATGAGGTCCTTGGTCTCGGCGAACGGGCCGTCGGTGACCGGCGGGCGCCCTTCACCGCCGTAGCGGACCCACGCGCCCTCGGGTGCGAGCGCCTGGCCGTCGACGAACTCACCCGTCTTCTCCAGCCGGGCCGCGAAGTCGTTCATATACTGCACATGGGCCGAGATCTCCTCCGGGCTCCACTGGTCCATCGGTACGTCGTTGACCGCGGCCGGAGCGCCGCGGTAGTGCTTCAGCAGCAGGTACTTGGCCATGGTGTCTCTCCTCGTGCTCGTGCGGCCCATTGTGGCCGCGCTCACCCCGGGGACGGAGCAGGACGCGGGTTCTCGACATCGGCGCCGGATTTTTTCGGGCATTCGCGGGACATTCGCGGGACGCGGCCCGGCCGGCCCGCCATGCGCCCGCGGCGCCCGCGCTTCCCGGACCGGGGCGCCGGAGTCCGCCCGGCCGGCCCCCTTGTCCCCCGCCCGGCCCTCCCGGAGACTTGCGGTACTGCGGAAGAGACCCCGGTGGAGGGATCCATGGCCACGGAATCCGAGCGCGCGCTGGGCGGTTTCATCCGCAATCATCCGACGGACAACGACCGCCGCTGGCGCGTCGCGATCGGCTCGCTGCTGGCCGGGATGGTCCTCGCGGGTATCGCCGTCCCGGTGACCGTGAACGTGTTCTCCGGGGGCGGCACCGGCGGGCACATCGCCGGACTCCTCTGGGGCGGTGCGCTGGTCGGGCTCTACGGCGGCGGCACCGGCATCGTGCGGACCCTGAGGCAGCACGGCGAGGCTTTCGTACTGCGCGAGGGAGGGCTGGTCCACCGGCGGCTCGGGGAGACCCGGGTGGTGCCCTGGACCGCGATCCGCGGTGTGACCGAGCGGGGGCAGGGCCACGGCCTGAGCCGGCTGATGGGCTGGGACGTCCATCTGGTCATACGGCTCCGGGACGGCGGACGGCTGCTGCTGACCGGCTACACCGAGGACGCGCCCCGGCTCTCCGCCGAGATCCGGGCCGCCGTGGCGCGCGCGGACAGCCCGGCCCCGCCCGGCGCCGACCGTGACCCCGGGGCGGGCTCTCCCTGACATCCCGGCCCGGACGCCGTGCTGCGGGCGGAAGCGAGGGGGTTGTGAGCCGGCCGGCGCTCTTCCCCGATGTGGTCGGGCCGCTCCCTCCGTGCGCGGGGGCGACCGCCGTGTGAACGAGGCGGGACCGGCCGGGGACGTGTGCCACTCGCGGGGCCGCGCCGGGCCGGGTCGGGCGCGTGGGGAAAGGGCGGTGCGCCCGCGGTCCCGCCGGCGTAGTCCGGCGGCCCGTCGGTACTGGTGGTGGAGCGGCCTCAGGAGTGCCGGAGCGGCGGGTTTCGGCTCGCGGTCGAGTACGGCGGTACCCGCGCGGCGCACGGCGGCGAGCCGCGGTTCCTGCACCGAGATCATGGCCTCCGGGAAGGGGCGATGGCCGGGGGCGACCAGTGCGGGCAGGCCCCGGCAGCTGTCGAGGACGGTCCGCGCGGCGAGCAGCGGCTCCGCGCCGGGGCGGGACCGTGCCGGGTCCCCGGGTTCCGGCCCGTCGCGGGCGATGGCGCTCCTGGTCCCCGCGGTTGTCCGGGGGGGGGCTCGGTGGTTCCGGCCGTACCCCGTGGCTCCGTGTCCGCGGTGACACATGATCAGGGGGCCGCCCCGTCGGCGGAGGTGAAGGTGGAACGGGTGTACAGGTGTGCTCTCCGTACCCCCGCTCCGCGCAGTTCGTCCGCGACGATGCGCAGTGCGGTGCGTGCCAGATACGGATACATCCCGCCCTTGCAGTCCATCACCAGACAGGGGACGTCTTCCCTGACAGCGACATAGTTGGGGTTGTAGAGCTCGGTTTCGCAGAGGACGTCCTCGGCCTCCTCCCGCAGGAGTTCGCGGCCGTCCTCCAGCACGAGTGTCACGCGGTGTTCCGCGGCGCCGAGTGCCGCGACCGCACGGGCGCGGTCGTCCGACCGCACCGCGATCTCCCAGTCCTGAACGAGACGGTCCTCAAGGCTCCCCAGGATGGGCAGCACACCCGGATCCACCGTGATGCCGCCCGGCTCGCTCTCCGAGACCACGGCCCGCCGCATCCAGTAGGCGCTCTCATTGGTCTCCAGGCAGACCTCGGCCACGCGCCACAGCATCCGAGGGCCCGCACCGCGAACCGCCTCCTCGAACAGGCCGCGGGCGCGTTCGGCCTCCATCGGGGTCAGAATCCCGCATCCGCGCCGGAACGCGATCTCGGCGGGGTCGTCGGCGGCCAACGCGAACGGCTCTGCGGTATCCATGGGCTGAAGTCTGGCATCGGGGTCTGACATCGAGGGCCGGCCTCCGGCGCCGGACCGCCCTCCCGGCCACTGACCGTCCCGGGAGAATGTGTTCATGGACATCGCCATAGCCACCGCTGTCATCGCCGTCGCGGGCACTCTCCTCGGCGCGATCGTCGCGGGCCGCGCACAGCAGCGCGCCGCCGCCGCGGCGGCCGTCGCGGCGACCGCCCAGGATGTGCGCCGGGACCAGTTGGCGGCCATCGCCGATCTGGCCGCCGCGGTCTCGGACCATCGGCGGACCTTGTGGATCCGCCAGCGGGCGCGTGCGGAGGGCGTGTCGGCGGAACGGCTGGCGGAGCTGGGGGCGGAGTGTTTCATCACCCGGGCCGCGGTCACCCGCCCGCTCACCGTGCTCCGGGTCCTGGTGGTCGACGCCGATGTGCGGGCGGCGGTGGACCGGATGGTGGAAGTGACCTTCGCGATCCGGGAAACGGAATGGACGGTGGAGGCGGCGGACGCCGCCCGCGCCGCCGCGGTGGTCGCCGACGACGACTTCGTGGAGGCCGCGGGCCGGTACCTGGCGTCGGGGACGGCGGTCCACCGGCGAGAGCTGCCGTGACCGAACCAAACGCCTCGGACACTCCACGGCACCGGCCCGTCATCGCGGACGCGGGCAGGTGACGGCCGGCGGATCCGGTCAGCGTGCGGGGTTGAGGTGGTGGGTGAGTGAGGGGGAGGACGATTCCCGCGGCGTCCCCGGGCCGGTCTCGCGCGAGGCGTACCCGGTCATTCGCGAGGGACCGGCGAATGCCCGGAGCCACGGCCGAGCAAGTCCGGTACTCCTTCCGATCGTTCCGCGCGAGGGCCGGCGGGACGATCGCGGGAACGGCCGCCGCGGCGCCTTCCGCGCCCCGGACGGACGGGCCGCGCTGTTCGGCGGCCGGGCCGATGCCGGGCTGGTCTCCACCGCGCCCGGCGAGGCGGTCTGGCGGCTGCCGGTCCGATGGTCCCTGGAGGACCGCTCAGGCGGGTGAGCCGGCGGGCCGCAGCGGGCCCGCCGTTGCCCCTGAGGGCGAAGTGACGGAGGTGCCGATCGCGTTCACCCGTTCGTGGTGACCGTGCCGGGAAGCAGGGCCCGGCGATCCATGTGGGTGGGACGGTTGGGGCCCGATCACGGAGGACCGAGATGCCGCGCGATTTCCGCACCGTCCGCCCCTGTCATTCTCCTCCCGTCCCCTGTTGACTCACGACAACCGATACGGACTCATCACTCTTGGGGGAGAGTTGAGGAATCGGACCACGCTGCGCGTGCGCGGCAGGACGCGCCGGCAGCCGGCGCGGGACACCGCGGAACCATGGTGGAAGAGGCACGGCCGACTGCTCTGGCTCGGCGCGGGCATCCCTCTGATCGGTGCGGTGCTGGCGGCCATCGCCCTCGAATTGCTCAGCCTGAGCGGTGAGCCGGAGCCGGGTCCCGGAGCCGGCGGGGCGGGTGGCCCGGCGGTTCCGGCGGCGCCGTTCGCGGTCACCGCCCGGCAGGAGAACGAAGCGGGCTGCACGGCCCTGCCACTTCGGGTGTCCGCGCCCCGGGACCGTGCGGAGCTCGTGGCCGGGGGCGATGTGGACGCCGTCATCCGGCGCAACGACGGTGCCCGGGTGGGCGAGCTGATCGTCGGTCTCACTCTTGAGGGGGGTCCGACTCCGCTGACCATCACCTCGGTCGACATCCACCCGGCGTCGCCCCGGCCGGCCCCGCCGCTCGCCGGCACGCTGTTGTGTGAACCGAGCGCCGGCGGAGAGCCGAAGATCCAGTTGTTCGCGGACATGGACAGCGCCGTCCCCGTCTTCCTCACGGGGAAGAGCTCCGCCCAAAAATACTTCAGGGAGAAGGTCATCACGCTCGAGCCGGGAGAGCAGGTGAATCTCTCGGCCACATTCCTGGCCGCGAAGGGCTCCCGCGCGTTCGGGCTCTCCATCCGCTATGTACGGAGCGGAAAGGAAGGCACCGTCCCGGTCCCCGCTCCGCGCGCGGGACGCTACGCGGTCACCGGATACGCCGCGCGGTACGGGGCTGTTTACGCGGGGTCTCCCGGCGGTGTGTACCGCCTGGCCGAGGATCCGCGGCCCTGCCCCTGGCTGCCCTCGGCAGCGGGTTGCCGACCGCACGCGAGGAACGGGAGGTGACATGGTTTCACGGCGCGCTCACGGCATCCGGAGGACCGGGCCGGCGGTCCTGCTCGTGATGAGTCTCCTGGTGCTGACGGCCGGTGACGGCGGCACGCCGGGAGAGCGGCTCCGGCGCGCCAACGCGCTGGAGGCGGTGTGGACCTTCCGGACTCAGGGAAGGGCACTGGACGTTTCGGATCTGCCCGCGGCGGTGGGTGACCGACTGCTGGCGATTCCGCAGGACGGCACGGTGAGCGTCGTGGACACACGCGACGGCCGCCTCCTCTCCACACCGGACAGCCCCGCCGAGGAGTTCGCGCCCATCGGTTTCTCGGGTGGCGCGATGTTCGCCCTGGAGCGGGGATCCGACGGCGGACGCTCCCTGAACGCGTACGATCCCGCGACCGGCCGAGAGCTGTGGGACAGGGCCGAGAGCCCGCTCGCGGAGCAGGGAAGGTACGGCGAGTGGCTGATCGACAGGCCGCTCCTGCCGAATCCGGGACCTGTCATCGTGGCCACCGACGGCCGGCTCTCGGGCCTCGCGCCGCGGACCGGCGCGGTCCGCTGGAGCGAGCGGGTGGCCGGCCTCGCACCGTGCGAGCCGCTCGGCTCCGGCGATGCGGGCTCGTCCTCCTCCCCGTACAGCATGGGCACGACGGCCGGTCGTATCGTCCTGCTGAAGAGCTGTCCGGGCCGGAGCGCGGTGCTGGAGATCGTGGACGCGAGGGACGGCACCGTCATCCGGAGGAAGAAGCTGGGTCGGTGGCGCGAATCGGCCGCCCTCGGCACGGTCCGCCACGCGATCGGTGTGAGTCTCGACGGAGAACTCCGGGTCCTGACGGATTCGGGCGAGGAGATCCTGCGGCGGAAGGCGGCCCGGAAGTCCGCACAGTGGCTCGCGGAGGAGGCCGGCGGGGTGGTGTATCTCTCGGCGGCCCACTACGGCACGGAGTCGGACCCGGGATCGCTCCGGTCGCACAGCCTGCACGCCGTACGGGCGGACACCGGGAAGACCCTGTGGACACGTACTCGGGGCCGTCTGGACAGCAGTCAGTACCCGGCCGGTGAAGCCTTCGCCGGCACGGCGGACGCCGCGGGCGCCTACTCCGGAGACCTCCGCTGGTCGGTGGGGGACGCGCGGCTTCAGGGTCCCGGGGCGAGCAGCCTGACGGACCTCGCGGGCAGGCGCACCCCCCGCGTGCCCTGGCCGGTGGCCGGAACACTCGCCGGAGTGAGCGGAGAACTGCTGATCGTCCGCAGTGAGGAGCGGGACGGCACCCGCTACACCGCCCTGCGGCCCGTCCAGCGCGCCGTGAGCGCGGAGCGGCCCGCCGCGCTGGGCGGAGTCCCGCGGACGGATTGGCCCGACGCCTGTGCGCTGGTCGGTGCCGGTTTTCTCGCGCAGCTCGGGCGGGACCATGTCGAGCTGCCGGTGGCGGCGAGCCGCAAGGTGCTGGGCACCGAACTGCCCCGGCCGAGCGTATGCCGCTTCGCCGCGGAATCCGGCTCCGACGACGACGTCTTCTCCGTCACCGTGCGATGGGTGGCACCCGATCCGGAAGCGGCCCGGACCTACGCGGCGAGTGTTCTTCCCTGGGGCTGCAATCCCTGGCTGGGCGCGTGCGTGACGGCCGAGTTGACCGAGCCGGGGCGCGGTGTCCATCTGTACACCTACCGGACCGGCCTGGAACAAATCCCCGTCGCACACGCGACGGTGGTGTCCGGCCGCCATGTCCTCGGGGTCAGCGCGGGGAGCGACAAGGCGCGGACCAGGCGGCTGGTGGAGCGGGTTGCCCTGCATCTCTCCCGGCGGGCCGGCCGGGTCGTCTCCCACGGATCGGGCTGAATCAGTGAGTGGGGGCACCTCCCACGCCCTTCGGGCGCGGGGGGAGGGTCCGGTGCGAGCGGTCGCGAGGCGGAGGACGGAGTCCACTCGGTGTGGGGGCACCACCCGGGCCGCCGGGCCCGGGGTACCCCCGGCGGAGGCACGCGAGGCCGGCGAGATCCGTGCGAGACGGCCCGGGACGCCGGGAGGTCATCCGGTCAAGGGCACGGTGGTGGGCGAGGTTCCTCCGGTTCCGTGCGGCCGGCCGGATCGGAAGGCGAGGACGAGCCGTTCGCCCCTCACCGACTCGCCCCGCTTCCGCCATGTCGCGGGGGCCGGTGACCGGGGGGACGGAATCCGGGCACCCTCCCCCTCGCTTCCGCGGATGAGACGGACGAGTACCTTCATGCCCGATTCCGCCCGCCCCCGCTTCGAGCTGCGTGCCGGCGGCTTCCGGGTGACCGCCGACCGCTTCCCCACCCGGCCGGCGACGGCGGTCACCACCGCGATCGGCTCCGGATTCCTCATGTGGGCCGTGCACAGCCGCTGACACGGGCCGTACGCGCGGGGCCCGCCGCGACCGGAGCCGGCGGGTCAGCTCACGGGGTCCGGGATGTCCCGGCCGGCCGGGACGATCGCGTCCGCCTCGATCTCCATGAGGAACTCCGGCGAGACCAGCGAGACGACCTGGAAGGCGGACGACGCCGGGGGCCTGGCCGGGTCCATGACCTCGTTGCGGGCCACGGCCACCTGCTGGAGATGGGAGACATCGGCCATGTAGTAGGTCAGTCTGATCACGTCGTCGAAGGTCGCACCCGCCGCCTCCAGGCAGCGGCCCAGGTTCGCGAAGACCTGCCGGGCCTGCGCCAGCGGATCGTCCGGTCCCACGAGCCGGCCCTCCAGGTCCAGCGCGAGCTGGCCCGAGACGGCGACCCACCGGCCGGTCCCGGTGACCACATGGGTGTATCCCCCGCCGGCGGGCATCCCGCCGGGCCGGGGAATGTGCGTCAGATGATTCGTACTCATGACGGCATCCTCGCATTTCACCGCCGGGCACCCCGTCGCCGCCAAGGGGACGCGGAGGCCGGGGTTCGGCGGAGGCCGGCGGATCGTCAGGAGTCGGCGGATTTCCATGCCTTGCGGACCCGGGCGGTGAAAGCCGCGGCGGACTCGCGGTGTGCGGTGGTTCCATGGCGTGCGGCCAGTTCGTCGACGGGCCGGTCCGAGGCCTCCCTGATGTCGAGGACGAGCGTGGAGGTGCCGTCGGGGACGCCGGCGCTGAGGACGATGAGCCCGGCGGTGCCCTCCGTCTCGCGCCGCGCCTCGGCCGCCTCGCCCAGCAGGGCTCCGGCGGTCACACCGACGAAGACGCCGATGGGGCCGCCCAGCAGCCCGATGAGGCCGCCGCCCGCACTCGCACCGACCGTGGCCGTCCCGGTGCCGACGACATGGTTCTCGGGGATGTCGAGGGTGCCGTCGGCGGCGCGTTCGATGATCGCGGACTGGTGCAGTCCGGGCAGGTTCTCGGCGTCGGTGAATGCCGCCCGGCAGCGCTCGGCGTCGGTGAAGGGCAGTGTGACCAGACGGTGTTCGGACACGTCCCCGGACCTCCTTCGGCCGCCACGGCCACGGCGGGTGGGTCGGCCCGCGGTGCCGGGCCCCCAGGCAGCGTACGCGGGCCCGGAGGTGAACGGGGGGCATTGCACGACGCGTCGGCGCGGCCCGGGCGGGCCGGCCGCCCCGGCTGGGCGGCCCGGCCCCCGAGGGCGGTACGGGGCCGGGCCGCCGTCTCACCGCGCCGGTGTCCGGGGGGCGAACGCGTCGAACTCCCCGGCGTCCGGCCCCGCGGCGGGCTCCGACGGGCGGCGCGGCCCGGTGGTCCGCTCGGGCTCCGCACGCGGTTCGAGCCGTGTCGCGCGCCGGGGCAGAACGGGTGGTACGGGCCGGGTCCGGCCCGTCTCGTACCGGCCGTCGGCGACGGCACCGCCACCGCTCGGGACGGCCGGTTCCGCGCGGGGGACCCACCAGCCGGTGGCGCCCCGGTGGAAGCCCTTGATCGCGGTGCTGACGGCCGTGCTGAGCGCGGCGGCCTCGACATCGATACCGGGGTCCGGGCCGAGCAGCCGCCCGGACGGTTCCGCGTGCAGGCGCCAGCACTTCCCGGCCGGCTCGCCGCCGATGAGGGCGCGGACCCGGCCCCCGGCACACAGATCCGCCAGCCGCCGCCGCTGGTCGCCGGTGGGCGCCCAGCAGACCAGGACCACCGGCGGGCCGGCCGCTTCGCCGCCGGATCCGTACGCGGCCGTACCGCCGCCGGGGCCGTACGCCGCGGCGGCCCTCAGGTCGTCGAGGATCACGTCGAGTTCCCGCCCCGGGTAGTGCGGATGCACACCTCGCGCGACCTCCACCGCCGGTCCGCCGGGGAACAGGTCGAGCTGCGCCGCCAGCGCCTGGAGGACACTGCGGGCCACCCGGGTGTCGCCCTCCAGGCTCACGGCGGGCGGGCCGGCGGTCCAGTCGGCGACCACGGTGCCGCCCGTCAGCCGGTCGGCACCGACGACGAGCGGCAGGGACGGGCGGTCGGGCGCGGCGGGTGTGAGCGCCGCCGCGTCCGCCGTCCAGGTCCAGTCGTTCATCTCGCGGCCGGCCTCGCGCCAGGGGAACACGGCCGCGCGGGGGCCGTGCCCGGCGATCAGGACCGCGACGCGCCGCCGGTCGGGGCTGAGGGTGACCGCCGGTGCGCGGCACCCCGCCCCCGCGGCCTCTCCCGCGCCGGCCAGGGCGTGGTCCACCAGGGCGGGGACGGCCGGGTCGGCGAGAAAGGCCGTCAGGGCACGGACCCGGCCGCGGTACGCGGCGCGGGCGCGGATGAGCTCGGTGAAGTCCCGGCCGGTCATGCCCGCCTCCCGGGCCGGAGTGCGGCGGCTCGTCCGGTCCGGCAGCCCGGCGAACACGGCCGCGGCCGCCGCGGCGCCGGTGAGGACGGGGAGGAACTTCCGGCCGGGCGGGGGAAGGGCCGGGTCGAACGGGCCGCGCGCCGGGGCCGGGTGGTCACGGGCACCCCCGGACGGTGTCGGGAGCGGCGGGGTCCGGGAAGCCCTGCCGGGGCGTTCCGGGCGAGTGGGTGTGCACAGGAACCTCGGAGTGAACGGAGTGGTCGGAGTGTGCGCCGCGTCGCGCACCGTGCTGTCCGTCGGCCGGGCACCACCGCCCGAACGAGGTGAGCGGTGTGTTCGCGCCGACACCGGAATACATGGCGAATCCGGCCGCCGGGTTGCCTTTCGCTCCGTCAAATCGTCTGCCCCCGGGGAATCTCACATCTGTTCCGGGGCGGGTGCTCCTCCGCGTCAATTCCGTGAAGAAGGTACCGGGGCCGCGCGTACCGGCCGGGAGTCCGAAGCCGGGGGCCGGGACAGAGCCGAAGCCACGCCCTTCGCGGGCGGCGAAGGGCTCCGCCGAGGGAACGGCGAAGGGGCCCGCGAAGTCCCGGCCGGGGGCGGGTGCGAAGCCCGCTCCCCGGCCCGCCGCGAAGGACGCGCCCGCGCCCGCTCCCGCACCGTCCGTCCGTCCGTCCGTCCGGAGGACGACGACGACGGGGCGGGGTGTCCCGGCTGGATCGGCATCGTCCTGATCATCGGGTCGCGCTCTGCTCGACGGTCCGCTCGGAGGACATCCTCACGGCGGGGGCGGGCGACCGCGTCCGTGTCGAGGACGGCGGGGAGGGGAGTTCCCGTGTCCGGCCGTGCGCTCACCCCGTCCCCTGGGACAAGGCGTACAAGGTGGCCTCGGTCGGCGCGGAGAACTGCGCCGGCGGCACGGCGCGGGCATGGACGAGCGACGACAGGAAGAAGGCGATCACTCCGTGCCTGCGGGAGATCGACGTGTGGGAGTGAGTCCCCCGCCGCGGTGTTCCGGGATTCACCCGGCGGCCGGCCGGCGCGGGGCCGGTCCGGACCGGCGGGCGAACCGCCGGTCCGGACCGGCCCCTTGCCCGTGCACCGGCGGTCCGGCTCAGTTCCGGCGGGTGCTCAGATAGGTGTCGATCGCCCGCCTCGGCTCCGGGAGGTCGTACATCCCGTGGCCCACGGTGTCCACGGTGAGCAGGGACGCCCGGGGGAAGGCCGCGGCCATGCGCCGGGCGCCCGCCAGCGGGGTCGCCGCGTCGTGCAGGGCGTTGACCACGAGGACCGGCGGCAGGGCGCCCGGCGCCCGCCCGGACGCGGGCTTGGGCGGCAGCCATCCCTGGCAGCCGAGGATCATGTCCAGGGACTGGGAGCTGTAGCGGATGTACGGGGCGGCCTTCGCGACCCGCTCCCGGATCGCCCGGTACTCGGCGAAGTCGCGGATCCGCAGATCGCCGTCGCGGCACAGCACCAGCTGCCAGGCGAGGTCGGATCCGAGTTCGCCCAGATGGACCTCGCCCTTGCCGCTGTGCAGCTTGCCGAGGAACTCCGTCGCGGGTCCCGGCAGGTAGGCACGGAGGTTGGCGTAGAGGCCGGCCACCAGCCGGTCGCCGTCGACGCTCCGCCGGGTGGGCCCGCCGGGGCCCGGCTCCATGAGTGTGCCGGCGTCGGCCCGGGCGAACAGCTCCTGGGTGACGGAGATCAGCTTCCGGCCCTTCAGAACACAGGACGTGTCCGTCTCGCAGTCGGCCAGGAGCCGTTTGAAGATGTCGTTGACGGCGACACTGCCGTCGGTGAGGAACCGCTCGGCGCCCGCCCCGGCCGGGTCCACGGCGCTGTCGAGTGCCAGCGCGCGGAGCCGGTCGGGGAAGAGGCGTGCGTACCGCTCACCGATGGAGGTGCCGTAGGAGGTCCCCAGGAAACTGATCCGGCGTTCTCCGAGGGAGGCGCGGATCGCGTCCGTGTCGCGGGCGACGCTCTCGGTGTCCATGTGGTCGGCGAGCGGGCCCATCTGCCGCAGACAGCTCTTCGCCAGCTTGCCGTTCAGGGTGCGGAGCTGTTCGAACTCCGCGGCGTCGCGGGGGCGGTCGGGGATCTTGGCGGCGAGGGTCTCGTCACAGCGGATCCCCTCGCTTCGGCCGATGCCGCGCGGGTCGAAGGAGACCACGTCGAAGCGCTTCAGCAGCTCGGGGGAGAACTCCCGGTCCGCGTACATCGCGGTGTCGGCACCGGGGTTGCCCGGTCCGCCGGGGTTCGTCATCAGGACGCCGATGCGCCGGGCGGGGTCGGCGGCGCGATGGCGGGCGACGAAGACGCTCGTCCGGGGGCCCTGCGGCTTCGACCAGTCCACCGGGACCTTGATCGTCGCGCACTGCACCGCCGGGCCGGGCGCCGGCATGGGGTCGTTGGGCGGGCAGACGCCCCAGCGCATCGTCTCGGGCGCGGTGGCGGGCGCCGTCCTCCGGGCGTCCCCGGCGCCGGGGGTGGCGACAGCGGCGGGCGCGGCCAGCGCGGCGGAGGCCGAGAGTGCGACGAGTACGGACAGGACGCGGCTGCCCGTCCCCCGGGCCGGGCTCGGTGTCCCGCCCGGTTTCCTGCTCACACATGTGATCGGGTTGCTCGTGTTCATGGGCGTCACTGTGTCGGCCCGGTGTGATGACGCCTTGACGGCCAGATGATGGGGGCGTAATCCCGGCCCGGTCGCGGGCTCGACGCCGAGCCGGCCCCGGCCGGACCCACGTCCGGCGGTCATCCGGCGCACCCGTTTCCGGGCGGGTGAAGGCCGTCGCCGGGGAGTCGGCGACCGGCCGTCCGGTGCGCGCCGCCGGGCCGGCTTCCGGTGGCGCCGTCCTCGATCACCCGGGACCGGCGCGAGGCGCCGCGGACGGCCGGGGGTGCGCGGGAGCCGTCGCGGGGCCGCGCTGTCCGCCCGCGTGGGCCCGCCGGAGCGCGGCGAGGTCGAGCTTCGTCACGGCGGGCACCGCCTCCATGGCGCGGGCCGCCGGCGGCGGGGACGCCCGGGGACGGCGCCCGCCACCGCGCCCGAGACGATGCGCTGGGGCGTCTGCCCGCCCAACGACCCCATGCCGGCGCCGGATCAAAGTCCCGTTCAGCGGCTGGGGTGGGCGGCGACCATCGCGTCGTGCAGTTCCCCGGGGCTGGGCACGGGGGGCAGGGCCGACGCGGCGCGGTCCGGGCGGCAGGAGTCCAGCAGCAGCGCCACCAGACGCTGCCAGGCACCCGGCGCGGCCTGGCGGGTCGACGCCAGCACACCGGCGTTGGCCATCAGGAACAGCATGACGTCACCGCTTGTCAGCTCGGGCCGCAGACTGCCCCGCTCCTGCGCGCGGCGGATCAGGGCGTCCACGGCGGCCAGGGCGCGGGAGCGGGGTTCCTCCATGCCCGGTGAGTCGGGGAAGCAGGCGGTGAAGCCCTCGGTCACCCCTCGGTCGGCGGCCTGCATGGCGCAGACGTCCTCGACGAAACCCCGGAAGCCCTCCCAGGGGTCGGCGGCCAGCGACGCCTCCTCGGCGAGCCGGGCCAGTTCGTTCATCCGGTCGGTGAGCACGGCCTCGATGAGCGCCTCGCGTTCCGGGAACCTGCGGTAGAGCGTGGCGATGTTCACCTCCGCCTGCCGCGCGATCTCCTCCAGCGGTGCCCGGAGCCCGCGCTCGGCGAACACGGTGCGCGCCGCCGATGTGATGCGCATCCGGTTGGACTCGGCGTCCTTGCGAAGTCCCCGGCCCTCAGCAGGTGTCATGCACCCATCCTACAAGTGAAGGATGCACTGCGGTTCTGGTAGGTTGACGCCGCCAACCAAGCGCAGGGTTCCCTTCACTTCTGGAGAGTGTGCCGTGAACATCGTTCTGTGGGCCGTTCAGATCCTCCTCGCCGTACTGTTCACCGGAGCGGGCGGCATGAAAATCGCCATGTCGCCGGAGTCGCTCATTCCGCTGATGCCGTGGGTGGTCGACTTCTCCCCCGGGGCGGTGCAGGCCATCGGCGCGGTCGAAGTGCTCGGCGCGGCCGGGCTCATCCTCCCCGCCGCGACCTCGATCGCCCCGGTACTGACCCCGCTCGCCGCCGCCGGTCTCGCCGTCGTCATGGCCGGCGGGACGGCCGTGCACTTCGCCAGGTCCGAGTACCCGGCCGGCCTCGCCAATGTGGTGGTGCTCGCCGCGGCGGCACTGGTCGCCCGGGGGAGGTTGCGGCCGGCGCCGGCCGGCGGGAGCGGCGCCCGCCCCGGCCGGCCGGCACACCCGGACCGGGGCTGACCGCCCTCCGTTCCGGGCGGGCCCCGGTCGCGCCTTTCCCAAAGAAATTCTGCAAAAATACTTGGGGAAAGTCTCGCCTTCCTTCTACGCTCGGGGGATGACCGGCGAGGAGACCCATCGCGTCCTGGATCCCGAGCGCGACGCGGCAGCGCTCAAGGCGCTCACCCACCCGCTGCGGATCCGGCTGCTCGGCCTGCTGCGCCGGCACGGTCCGGCCACCGCCAGCGAGCTGGCCGCGCGGACCGGTGAGTCGTCCGCGTCCACCAGCTATCACCTGCGGGTGCTGGCGAAGTACGCCTTCGTCGCCGAGGCCGTGCACCGGGACGGCCGGGAGCGGCGCTGGCGGGCGGAGCACCTGGTCACCTCATGGAGCAATGAGGCCATGGGCTCGTCCTCCGAGGGCCGGGCCGCGATCGGGGCACTGCGGCGGCGGCAGATCGAGCATCTGATGTCATCGCTCGACCGGCACGAGGCGGATGTCGAGGCCGGGCGGCTGGGCCGGGAGTGGCGGGAGCCGTCCGGCATCGCCGACCTGCTGCCCCGGCTCACCCCCGAGTCGGTCGGCGAACTGTGGCGGGTCTTCGGGGAATGTCTCGCCGAGCTGACCGCCCGGGACGCCGGAGACCCCCGCGCCCGGCACGTCGTGGTGCTCACCGCGGCCCTGCCCCTGGCGCCGGAGCGGGCGGACGTCGCCCCCGGCGCCGGGGCGGCAGGGGCGGGCGGCCCGGATTCCGGGCGGGCGAGCGGTGGGGACGGCGAGCGGCCCGGCCCCGCCGAATCCGCCGAATCCGCCGGAAACGCCTGATGAGCAGCCCCTTACCCCCGCCGCCCGGCGCCGCGGCGGACGCGATCGTACGGAGGGCGGACCGCCGCTACGCCACCGTGTGCGCTCTCCTCTGGCTGCCCATGGGGCTGACCATCGCGCCGCTGGTGCTGCTCTTCGGCGAGCGGGGGATGGCGCTGACGGCCGTCGCGGGGTTCTTCGCCGCGCACTCCCTCACCGCGGCGCTGCTCGAACTGCCCACCGGCGGGCTCGCGGATGTCATCGGCCGCCGGGCCGTCCTCGCCGCCGCCGGTCTGCTGAACGCCGTCGCCTTCACCCTCCAGGCCCTGGGCACCACCGGATGGGTGCTCGCCCTCGGCATGGGGCTGACGGGAGCGGCGCGGGCGCTCTCCAGCGGCCCGGCGGAGGCGTGGTACGTGGACACCGTGCAGGCCGCGCACGGGCCCGGAGCCGAGCTGCGGACCGGGCTCGCGCGGGGTGACACGGCGGTCTCGGGCGCGCTGGCGGTGGGCACCCTGCTGGGCGGCGCGGCGCCCTGGCTGCTCGGTCTCGGCCCGGAGCCGGGCGAGTGGCTGCGCGAGGCGACCTCCGGGGCGGTGCTCCCGCTCTCCGTGCCGCCGCTGGCCGGCGCGGCCGTCGCCCTGGTGTTCGCGGCGTATGCGCTGGTCGCGCTCCGCGAACCGGAGCGGCCGTCCGTGACGCCGGCGGGTGTGCTCCGGGGTGTGCCGGCGACGGTCGCCGGGGGGCTGCGGCTCGGGGGGCGGGACGCGGTGGTCCGCCGGGTGCTGATCGGCGCGGCGGCGGCGGGCGGCGGACTCGCCACGGCGGAACTGCTGGTCCCGGGGCGGGCCGCGGCCCTGACGGGCGCCGCGGAGTCGGGGGCGGTGCTCTTCGCCGGGCTCGCCTGCGCCGGGTTCGTCTGCTCGGCGATCGGCAGCCGGTTCGCGCCGCTGGTGGCACGGCTGACGGGCGGCGGGGAGCGTGCGGTACTGGCCTCCCTGAGCGTCTGCGGCACCGGTCTGCTGCTGCTCGGGGTGACCGGCGCGGTCACGGGCGGTGTTCCGCTGTCGCTCGCGGCCACCGGCTACGGTCTGCTCTACCTCGGTCTGGGCGCGGCGGGGCCCAATGAGAACGATCTGCTGCACCGCAGGGTGACCGGTGCCGGGCGGGCGACGGCGCTGTCCGTGCAGTCGCTGACGCTGCAACTGGCGGGTGTGGCCGCGGGCCTGACGGCAGCCGCGCTGCCGGCCGGACCGCTGCCCTGGCTGCCGGCGGCGGCCGTGGTGTTCGCGGCGGCCCTGCTGTGGGCGCGCGGGGTGTCCGGCGGCGGGAAGGCCGCCGGCACGGCGGGCGGCCGGAGCCCCGATCCCGTCCGCCCGATGACCGGGCAGCCCGATCACGTCGGGTGACGGGCGGGCACCGGCGGGTTCCCGGACCGGTGTCCCGTCCGCGGCGGCGTACGGAACACCGGGTCATCCGGTGCGGGAGTCCCCGTCAGCCCTCGTCGATGAGGACACTGGCTCCCCAGAAGATCCCGCTGGTGCCGGGTACGAGAAAGGCGGTCTCCCGGTCGGTGCAGTCACCGGTGGCGAAGACCACCGCGGTGGCCGTGGTCGCGTTGGTGATTCTCAGGACGGCCGGAGCGTCGCCGGCCCTCAGACAGCCGGCCGGATCCTGGACAACGCTTCCATTGACGATGAGATAGCCCTCCGCCGCGGAGGCGGGGACCGCTGCCGACAGGAGGAAGGCCGAGGCCAGGGCTCCCAGCAGGGGGAGCACACGTCTGGGCATGGATCAGATCTCGCTTTCTGCGATCACGAGTACAGCGGAACGAGGACAGCGGAACGAGGACAGCGGAACGCCGTGCCGGCCGCATGTGGCGGGCGGGCCTTCCCATCACCCGACTCATGCCGCGAATGCGCGCCCGTCACACCAGAGTTCATCTCAACGTGTGAGCGCACTCCGGCACATGCGCGCCGTCCCGGGCCCGCCCCGTCTCCCGGAGCGCCCGCTCGCCGGCCGCACCGGCGAACAGCCGGCTCCGCCGCCGGCGGGTTTAGGCTGGAACTGGACTCGGGGTCGCGCCCCGCCGGGAGGCGGTTGATCATGGCTGGAATGGTGATCCGGAGTTTCGACTCCGCTGATGAGACGAGACCGTTCGTGGACGGCAAGGGCCGGCTGGATCTTCTGGAGACGGCCGGCGGACAGGTCGGCAGGGCGGTCTTCGAGCCCGGCTGGCGCTGGTCGGAGCACATCAAACCGCTGGCCGGCACTCCCAGCTGCCAGGAGGCCCACACCGGGTACGTGGTGAGCGGCCGTATCAACATCGTCATGGACGACGGCGAGAGCTCCGAGGCCGGCCCGGGCGATTTCATCCGGATCCCGCCCGGTCATGACGCCTGGGTGGTGGGGGACGAACCCTGCGTGGCGGTGGACTGGACCGGATACGGCGACTACGCCAAGCCGCGCTCCTCGTAGAAGCCGGGGCGACAGCTCATACGCGGTTCACCGCGCGCGCCCGCCGCGGCACCGTCACCGCGCGCGCCGATCCCGGCGGCGGTCCGGCGGTACGGGCCGGGCCGCCGCCGCGATCGCGGGCGGGTGTGCGGTCAGGCGGAGAACTCCTCGGCCGGGAGCGCCACTCCGTCGAAGGCGACCAGCACGGAGACATATCCGTAGTGCACATCGGCGGTGGGGTAACTGGTCAGGCTCCAGGGCGCGTCCACCACTCCGGGGCCGCACGGCAGATCACCGGCGCCCGACGGCATGGACACGGGCATGAGCTGTATCGCGGTGAAGCTGATCGGCACGGTGGTGCCGGCCGGTTCCGTACAGGTGTAGATCCCGCCGATGGTGAGTGTTCCGGAGATGAAGGGGTAATGGCCGGGGTCCGCGCTCGCCCACTGCACATCGACCGTCCCGGCCGGCCGCGGCAGGGCGGCGGCCGGAGCGGCGGCGCCCAGCGCGGTCAGGACGGTGGCGGTGAGGGCCGCGGCGCAGCGGGACAAATTGGTCAGGCGCATGACATTCTCCTCGGCGTACGGGCCTGCTCGGCCCCGCGGTTGGCGGAGGTCCAGGTCTACCCGCGCCCGGCACCGGCCGGCAGTCGCACGGCACGGCGCGCGGGAGCGGGCCGACGCGGCGGGTACGCCGCCCGCCGGCGCCGGACACGACAGGCTCGGGCGCCCTTCCGGTAACACCGGGCGGGACCCGATGCGCTCGTGTGCTCAGCGCGCTGCCGGCAGCCGTACGACCGCGGTACCGGCCTGCGACTCGCCGAACCCCCAGCCGGCGACGACCGAACAGCCCGCCGCCGCCGGCACATCGGCCCACGGCCAGTCGCCGGATTCGCAGCGGAAGCCGCCCTCGCTCCGCGCGTCCTCCTCGGTGAGGCAGAGCATGCGCAGATGGTCGCGGAGCGCGGGATGGGCGACCGCGCCCAGCCTCTCCTCCCAGGGCCGGGCGGCGGCGCGGACGCGGTTCATGTCGTGAACGGACACCAGATGTCCGGGGCCGCGCTCGGTGAAGGTGGCGGCCCGCATCGCGTCGTGGAGCGTGCCATCGGTGGCGACGCGCAGCAGCACGGTGAGCCAGCAGTTCAGTTCCGCCGCCGCGCCGCCCGTCAGGTCAACCCCATGGCGGCCCAGGAGCGGTGCCAGTGCCGCGCCGCGCACCAGCGCGTCACCGTCCCCGGTGAGCCGGGCGACGCTCCGCAGCGCGGTGACGAAGGTGTCGCCGAACGGCCGGGGCCCTTGTGCCCGCCGTCGCCCCACGGTCCCGTTCCCGTCAGCAGGCAGGCGTCGAAACGGAACAGCGACTCGCTCAGGTCGAACCGCCACGTCCAAGGGGAGAAAGGGTACTCACCGTCCGGATCCGGAAGATGCCTCGGCGCCCGGTTCGACAGTGCGTCAGGGGTGGTCCAGGAGTTCGGGAACAGGAACTCGTCCAAGGAGTCCGACGCGTGGTACACGCCGTACCCGGCGGCCGGGTCGGCGGCCGGCTCCCCGGCGAGGAGTATCTCGAAAGCACGTGCCGGCGCGGCGTCCCACTCTCCGGGGCCGGTCGCCGGGTCCGTCTCGGGCGTCACTGTGCGCACTCCTTCACGTTCCGCCGGATGGGTCGGCGCAAGCCATCAGCCGGCGCCGACACTCCCCCGGCCCGTGTGACCGGCGCCCCGGCCCGCCGCAGTGACTACCCGGCCCGCTCCACACGGAAGGCGCGCCGGTAGGCGGCGGGTGTGGTGCGCAGGGCCTCGTGGAAGCGCCGCCGCAGATTGACGGCCGAGGAGAGACCGACCCGGCGCGCGATGGTCTCCACCGGGAGGTCGGTCTCCTCCAGCAGCGCCCTGGTGGCGGCGATCCGCCGGTCCAGCAGCCAGCGTCCGGGGCTGATGCCCAGCTGCTCGGTGAAGCGCCGGGTCAGGGTGCGGGACGAGACCCGGGAGCGGGCCGCCATGTCGGCGACGCTCACCGGCTGATCGAGCCGTCCGGCCAGCCACTCCAGCAGCGGGGCCAGCGAGTCGGTGACCTGCCCGGGGGCCGGGAGCTCGGAGTACTGGAGCTGGCAGCCCTCGCGGTGCGGCGGCATCACCATCTGCCGGGCCACCCGCAGGGCGTACGCGGCACCCTGGTCGCGGCTCACCAGATGCAGACAGAGATCCACACCGGCCGCCGATCCGGCGCTGGTGGCGACATCGCCGTGGTCCACGTACAGCACCGCGGGGTCGACCCGCACCCGGGGGAAACGGGCGGCCAGCTCGGCCGCCCTGGCCCAGTGGGTGGCGGCCCGCCGGCCGTCCAGCAGACCGGCGGCGGCGAGCACGAAGGTGCCCGAGCAGGTGCCGACGATGCGCGCACCGCGCTCGTGCGCCCGGCGGACCGCCGCGACCATCGCCGGCGGGACCTCGGTGCCGGGCTCCTGCTCCCAGCCGGGGACCAGTACGGTGTCCGCCCGCTCCAGCGCCTCCGGACCGGCCGTGACCAGCAGGTCGTGGCCGGCCGTCGTGCGTACCGGGCCGGGATCCCCGGTGCACACCTCGAACGCGTAGCGGACGGGGATCGCCGGGCTGTGGTCACCGAACACCTCGGCGGCGCAGGCCAGCGGGAAGGCCGGCTGCGGGGCCCGGAGCAGGGCCACCACCCGGTGCGGCGCGCGGGGCTTCGGCAGCGAACGAGGCGTCATGGCGCGAAAGTACCCCATCATGTCGTTCAGGACACTGGGGTGGCCGATTGGTCCAAACCAGTATGCGTGGTGTGACCATCTCGCAGACACAGACACACGCCTCCGCCGCCCGAACCGATCCGCCGCCCGGCCCTCCCCCGCTGTGGGACCGGCGCTTCGCCCTCTTCTTCACCGCCCGCACCGTCTCCCTGTTCGGCGACGCGATGATGCCGGTGGCCGCCGCGCTGGCCGTCGGCGCGCTGTACGGAATCTCCGGGGTCGGCTACGTACTCGGCACCTGGACCGGGACGTTCGTCCTGCTGGTGCTGTTCGGCGGGGTCTTCGCCGACCGGTTCGGAGCACGCCGGATGATGGTCGGCGCGGACCTGCTCCGGGTGCTCACCCAGGGGGTCCTGGCCATCGCGTTCTTCGCCGGGCGGCCGCCGTTCTGGCTGCTGGTGACCATGGCGGCGTTCGCGGGTGCGGCCGTCGCGATGTTCCTGCCGGGAGCGAACGGGATGGTTCCGCTGGTCGCCCGCGAGCCGCAGCGGGCCAACGCCACGCTCAAGGTGGCCGACGCGCTCGCCCATCTGCTCGGCCCGGCCTTCGCGGGACTGCTGATCGGGCTGACCAGCGCGGGCATCGTGTACACGATCGATGCCGGAACCTTTCTGCTCAGCGCCGTGTGCCTGGCGCTCATCCGGCTCGGCCCGGACAGGGCCGGCCGGCGGGAGCCCGGCCCGGGCGACGGCCGCCCGCGGGAGGCCCGCACGCACGACGCCGGATCGCCGAACGCCGGATCGCGCGATGGCGGCCCGCAGGACGTCCGCCCGCACGATGCCGGCACGCAGGCGCCCGGTGGGGAGAAGGCCGGCGGCGGTACGCTCCGGCACGATCTGCGCCAGGGCTGGCGGGAGTTCCGCGCACGCACCTGGATGTGGGCGGTGATCCTGATCTGGATGGTCTTCGGAGTGCTGCTCTTCGGCCCGCTGGTGCCGCTGAGCTCGGCGCTGATCGGAGCCCGGCTCGGGCCCAACGCCTATGGCCTGGCGGTGTCCTTCCTCGGCGCGGGAGCGGTGCTCGGCGGCCTGCTGGCACTGCGGCTGCGCCCGGCCAGGCCGCTGGCCGCCGGCACGGCGGCGATGGCGCTGTACACCGTACTGCCACTCTGTGTGGCCCTCGGGGCCGGCCTGCCGGTGCTGCTGGCGGGGCATGTACTCGGCGGCGGCGCCCTGGCGTTCTGGTCGGTGATGTGGGCGACCAGTGTGCAGACCCACACCCCGCCCGGGGTGCTCAACCGGGTCTCCGCGTACGAGCTGGCCGGCTCGGTATCCGGTATCGCGCTCGGCCAGATACTCGCCGGACCGGCCATCTCCCTGGCCGCCCCGGAGCGGCTGCTGCTGGTGTCGGCGGGCGCCTGCCTGGCGGGCTGCGCGGCGCTGTTCGCGGTCCGGGCGATACGTACGCTGCCCCGCGCCGCGCCCCCGGCCGGTGCGCGAGGAGTGTGAGGGTCCCGCCCCGGGCCGGTCGGAACCCTCCAAGTCCTGCCGGGCATCGTTGTGCCCGCCGGGACCGGCGGGTGCCGCCGCCCGGCCGCAGACTTGCGGCACGGGGTGGCCGAGAGTGCCGCCGCGTCCTTGTCCGTGACGACACCCGGGACATCACACCGTGAGCCAACGCGTCATCGCCCCCAAGAGCCGGGGCTTCCTGTTCCTCGACTCCCATCCCGGCGGCTGCCGGCGGCTGGTGGAGGAGATGTGGCGGGCCGTCCCGGACCCGGCCCCCGCCGGGGGCGAGGGGCCGGTGGCCCTGGTCATCGGCTCGTCCGCCGGATACGGCCTGGCCGCCACGATCGCGGGGCTGGCCCGGGTCGGCATCCGCGGCATCGGAGTCTGCTTCGAGAAGGCGCCCGGGCGGCGCACCGGCACGGCCGGCTGGTACCGCACCGCCGCCACCGCCCGGCTCGCCCGGGAGCACGGGCGGGACATGGTCTTCCTCAATGGCGACGCCTTCGGCGACGCGGTGAAGGAGCAGGTCGCCGGCCTGCTCACCGAGCGGTTCGGGGGGAAACTCGACTTCCTCGTGTACTCGGTGGCCGCGCCCCGCCGCACCGACCCGGAGACCGGCACCGTGCACTCCTCGGTCCTGCGGCCGATCGGCTCGCCGCACACCACCAAGACCCTGGTCTTCGACGAGCACGGCGCCCCGGAGGTGAAGGAGATCACCACCGCGCCGGCCGAGGGCGACGACATCGAGCAGACCGTGGCGGTGATGGGCGGCGCGGACTGGGAGCGCTGGGTCACCTTCCTGGACGGCCGGTCCCTGCTCGCCGAGGGCTTCACCACCGCGGCGCTGTCCTACATCGGCTCACCCCTCACCGCGGCGATCTACCGTCAGGGCACCATCGGGGCGGCGAAGTCCCATCTGGAGGCCACCGCCCGCACCTTGGACGAACGCCTCGCGAAGACTCTCGGCGGCCGGGCGGTGACCTCGGTGAACGCCGCCGCCGTCACCCAGTCCTCCACCGCCATCCCGGGCATCGCCCTGTACGCCGGGCTGCTGCGCGGTGTCCTCGGCGATGCCATGGTGGCCCCGGTCGGTCAGCTGACGCAGCTCTGGGACCGGCTGACCGGCGCCCGCCCGCTCGACCCGGACGACGAGGGGCGGGTCCGCCTGGACACCTGGGAACTCGACCCCGCCGTGCGGAAGGCCGTCGCCGAACGCTGGAGCGGAGCCACCAGCGGCACCGTCGCCGAACTCGCCGACCTGGACTGGTTCGGCGACGAGGTCCGCCGTCTGTACGGCTTCTCCGTCCCCGGCATCGACTACGGCGCCGCCGTCGAAACCGATGTCCCCTGGCCCTCCGCCGGCGCCTGACACCCGGCGGGGCCCGGTCCTCCTCGACCGGTACGCCGCCGGAGACCATGCCGGCCGGCATGGTGTCCGGGAAGACGGTGCCGGACACCTTGCCGGCCGGCACCGTCTTCCCGGACGGCGAGCGGTGCGTCGCGGAGCCGTCGCACCCGGACGGCCGGAATGCCGAGGCCGCCGGATTCGGGCCGGTGGGGGCGGGATCTCCCGGGTGCCGCCGGAACACGCCGGTCGCGGGTCCGCGGGTGATCTACGCTGAGCGCACGCGCGACCCGGCCGGGGTGGCGCCACACGGGGTGGGATCATGAGCAAGCGCATACGCGGGGCTGTCCTCACGGCGGTCGCGGGGGTGTTTCTGACGGCGTGTACGACGACCGCCGAGCCGGATGCCGCGGCGCCGCTCGTCTCCCGGCCGCCGGCCGCATCGTCCTCGAAGCCCGCCGCCGAGTCGCCCGCACCGTCGCCGGCCGCCCCGCGCGGGGCGGCCGAGCTGGTGATGGGGGAGACCGGCCGCTGGGACGACACGGAGAGCGACGGCGCCGGCGGGGATCCCGTGGTGCACACCACATTCGAGGTGACCGCGGAGGACGCCCGCTATGTCTCGGCGGCCGAGGCCGGCGCGCCGAGCCCCCCGAAACGCGGGCAGTACGTCATCCTCACGCTCACCATCAAGAACGTGGGCCCCAAGGCGGCCGGCTTCACCAGTGCCGGCGTGATCAAGTGGGAGAACGAGGGCACCCCGGCACGGGGCGCCTCGACCTCGCACAGCGTCGGCGGTCCCGATCTGGACACGACCTACGCACCGGGACAGTCGGTGACCGGAAAGCTCCTGCTGGACGTCGGAGGAACCGGCGGGCTCGTGAGTTACTACGACGGCGCCGCCACCGCGTTCACCATCTCCCTGCCCAGGCCCTGACCCGCCGCGGCCCGCCCGCCGTGCCGGGACCCCCGGCCCGAGCGGACCGGCCGCCGTGCCCGTACGCGCTCCCGAGGCGACGAGCCGGGCGGCCGGAGCCCGAGTGCGCCCCGGACGCCCTGAGCCGGAGGCGTGAGCGAGCCCCGCCGGCCGGAGGAGCCACCGGCCGCGGGATGATCGCATGCGTGAGGGCTCCGTACCCGGGTCGGTGCCCGGTCGCCGGATTCACCGGGTTTGCATCCGTTCGGAAGGCGGAACCCGAAGGAAGGCTGCCGGACGGCTTGTTTCCGACGGTGCCACACCACCGGCCGAGAGCGCTCGGCCATCCGAATCAGGTCGCGCGCAGGTGCGGCGCGGCGGGTCTTCGGTTCCGCGCGCCGCCGGGAGCGCGGCGCGACGCGCTGGGAGAGCGATGATCACCACCTCACGACGGGCCCGCCGGCTCATTCCCGTCGTCCTGCTCCTCGTCTGGCTGGGCATAGGCGGCGCGCTCGGCCCGTACGCGGGAAAGCTCGGCGAGGTCGCCACCAATGACCAGGCCGCCTTTCTGCCGCGGAGCGCGGAGTCCACCGAGGTCATCGAGGCGCAGCGGGCCTTCCGGGAGGGCGAGAAGCTGCCCGTGATCGTCGTCTGGACGGCCGGCGGAGACGGTCGGGTCACCCCGGACCAGCGGGGCGAGGCGGACCGGGCGCTGGCGTCACTGGCCGCCGGGCCCGGCGTGAGCGGCCGGCCGTCGCCCGCTCTGGCCTCGGAGGACGGGGCGGCCCTCCAGGCGATCGTGCCGCTCCAGCCGGACCTCGGCGAGGATCTCGACGCCACGCTCGACCGGATCCGGACAGCCGCCGAACGCGTACCCGGCACGGTGGTCCAGCTCGCGGGGCCCGCCGCCGGCCAGGCGGATCTGTCGTCGGCGTTCGCGGGGATCGACGGCCTGCTGCTCGGCGTGGCCCTCGCCACGGTGCTGGTGATTCTGCTGCTCGTCTACCGGAGCGTGCTGCTGCCGCTGGTCATCATCGCCGGCGCGGTCCTCGCGCTCGGTCTCGCCTGCGCGGTCGTCTACGCGCTCGCCGACCGCGGTGTGGTGCGGGTGGACGGCCAGGTGCAGGGCATCCTGTCGATTCTCGTCATCGGCGCGGCCACGGACTACGCGCTGCTGCTGACCGCCCGCTACCGGGAGGAGCTGGGGAGCGGCGGCTTGGACCGGTTCGCCGCCGTGACCGCCGCGCTGCGCCGGTCCACCGGGGCCATCGCCGCCAGCGGGGCGACCGTGGCACTGGGTCTGCTGGCCCTGCTGATCAGCGATCTGACCAACAACCGCGCGCTGGGTCCGGTCGGCGCGATCGGCATCGTGTGCGCCGTGCTCAGCACGCTGACCTTCCTCCCGGCCGTTCTGGTGCTGCTCGGCCCGGCCGCGTACTGGCCCGCCAAGCCCCGGAGCGCCGGGGGCTCGGGGAGCCACCGGGTGTGGCATCGCGTGGCCGGTCTGGTGGACCGCGCGCCCCGCAGGGTCTGGGCCGGCACACTCGCCGGGCTGCTGGTCTGTGCCGCGTTCGCGCCCGCGCTCACCTCGAAGGGCGTGCCGCTGGAGGAGATCTTCGTCAAGGACGTGCCGTCGGTCTCGGCTCAGCGGACGCTGGGCGAGCACTTCCCCGGCGGGTCGGGCGATCCCGCGGTGGTCATCGCCGACGCCGGCCGGGCGGAGCGGGTGACGGCGGCGGCGCGGGCCACCGAAGGGGTGGCGGGCGCGGCCGTTCTGACGGAGTCCGGACGGCCCGGCGGCGGCGAGCCGCGTGTGGTGGAGGGGCGGGTCCGCGTCGATGTCACACTGCGGGACGCGGCGGACAGCGATGCCGCGCAGGACACGGTGGTCCGGCTGCGCGAGGCGCTGCACGCCGTGCCGGGGGCGAACGCGATCGTCGGCGGTCCGGCGGCTCAGCAGTACGACACCCAGGTCACCGCGGAGCGGGACCGTGCGGTCATCGTGCCGGTCGTCCTCGCGATCATTCTGGTGATCCTGATCGGGTTGCTGCGCTCGCTGCTCATGCCGGTGCTCCTGGTGGCCACCGTGGGTCTCAACTTCGCCGCCACCCTGGGTGTCTCGGCCCTGGTCTTCGAGCATCTGCTCGGCTTCAGCGGCACCGACGCCTCCGTGCCGCTGTACGGCTTCGTGTTCCTGGTGGCCCTCGGGGTGGACTACAACATCTTCCTCATGTCCCGGGTCCGGGAGGAGTCGCTGCGCCACGGGGTGCGGCAGGGGGTCCTGCGCGGGCTCGTGGCCACCGGCGGGGTGATCACCTCAGCGGGGGTGGTGCTGGCGGCGACCTTCGCCGCGCTCGGTGTCATCCCGCTGGCGTTCCTCGTGCAGATCGCCTTCATCGTCGCCTTCGGGGTGCTCCTCGACACCCTGGTCGTGCGGTCGCTGCTGGTGCCCGCGCTGGTGCGGGACATCGGGCGCACCGCCTGGTGGCCGGGGAAGCTCAGCCGTCCCGGCCCGGCCGGGGAGGAGCAGCGGGGCACGGCCGGCCCCGCCGGGGCGGGGCTCAGCGGGGTATCTCGCCCCCGGGGATCGGGCCGGGGGCCAGACCGCGCCGGACGGCGGCCCAGTTCTGGAGTTCGGTGGACTCGACGGCCTCGACCTCTTCGAGGAGCCGCAGACGGGTGGCGTCGTCGCGGTCGGCCTCGGGGGTGAGGCGGTAGCGCTGCACGGCGATCCGCAGCCGGGACCAGGCCTCCGAGGCGAGGACATAGCGTTCCGTGTGGTTGAAGACCTGCCGGAATCCGCCGATGAAGACCGTGGTCCCGGCCAGACAGGCGGTGACGGCCGCGGGGGCCTGGATGCCCGCGGCGACCACCGTGGCGGCACCGGCGAGCAGCGCGCTCAGCTCGGTGACCCAGTGCCAGCGGCGGGCACGGTCCCGGGTGCGCGCGAACCAGGCCAATTCGGCGAGGGCGTGTTGCAGCACGGGCTCGTCGGCCCCGGCCGGGGGCTCCGGTGGTGTGGATCTGCGTATCGGCACCCGACCATGGTGCCCGACAGGCCCTGGGAACAGGGCCGTTGGGCGGAAGATCACGCGAGGACGGATGGCCCTCCGGCCGCCGGATGACCCGCGCGACGACCCACTGGATGACGGGCCGGATGACCCGCGCGACGACCCACTGGATGACGGGCCGGATGACCCGCCGGCCGGCCGCCGGATGACCGGCCGGAGCGCCGAAACCCGCTTCGATAACATGATCCGATCAACGGCGTTCACCCCGATCGCCGGCCTCTCACCTGGAACCCGCCATCCGATGCGACGAATATCATTTCACTCAATTTCAAAAACAAATCGGCTGAACAATTGATACGCATGACATCGCGGTTCTTCTCGCGAACAGGCAGCGGGACCGCGTCCGATGCCCGGCGCCGGGCGCGAGTCATCGTGTGGGCAGCGGGGGGCGCGGTGGCCCTCGGATTCATGGCCGCTCTCGAAATCGCCGCACGCCGGTACGGGCTGCCGGGGCCGATCGCGCATCAGGCGCGCGAGGCGATATTCGCCCCCGCCTCGGGGCCCCTGTTGTACGCCAGTATGGCGCTGATGCTGGTGGTGCTCACCTGGCGCCGGCGGTTCATCGCGATCGGCGCCGCGGCCGCGATCGATATCGCCTTCGCACTCGTCCGGTGGGCGGTCGACGCCGACCAGGGTTATGGCAATGGCGCGTTGTGGGTGATTCTGGGCTGTGCGGTCCTCGCCGTGACGCGTCGCTCCGGCCCGGAGCGGGTGCTGCTGCTGAAGGGCGTCGGGCTGGGTCTGCTGCTGGTGGCGGGCCGGAAGACCGGTGACACCTGGCTGCTGATCACCTCGAAGACCCGCCCCGAGGTGCTGGACCAGTATGTGGCCGCCGCCGACAACGCACTCGGCAGTCCGTCCTGGCTGGTGGGCCGGCTGGTCGCGGCCACCGGACCGGCCGGCGCCGGTTTTCTCGACTGGGTCTACGTCAAGCTGGCGGTGGCCGCGGTCGTCGTCGCGGTCTGGCAGCTGCGCCATGTGGCAGCCGAGGGCCGGTTCCCGCGCCACCATCTGGTGCGCACCTTCCTGCTCATCGGTCTGCTCGGCCCCGGTATCTACATGATCTTCCCCGTGGTCGGACCGGTCTTCGCCTATGGACCCGACGGCGGGCAGTGGGCGGTGGCCAATCTGTGGCCGGAGACACTGCCGCGGATCACCGACCCGGTGCACATGCCCTTCGACGAGATCACCCCGCGCAATTGCATGCCGAGTCTGCACACGGCGTGGGCTGTCGTGATCTTCATTCATTCCCGCAAGGGTCCGCGCCCGCTGCGGCTCGCGGGCACGCTCTGGCTGATCGCCACCCTCGCCGCGACCCTCGGCTTCGGCTACCACTACGGCGTCGACCTCGTCGCGGGTGTGGTGTTCACGCTCACGATCGAGGCGGCGCTGCGCGCGCACGACCGCGGCTGGGAACGCGCGGGTGTGCTGCTGGTCCTTCACGGAGCGGTGGTCTTCACGGCGTTCCTGGTGTCCTACCGCTATCTGTCGATGGAGATGGCCGGCCATCCATGGGTGTCCGGGCCCCTGCTCATTCTGGCGATGGTCTCGGTGATCCACCTCTATGTACGGACCACCCGGCGGTGGGACGCGCAGCCGGCGCCGGCACCGCCCCCGGTGGAGCAGCGCACCGATCCCGTCAGGCCGGAGCTCTCGTCCGCCGAAACCGCCGGCGGAACGGCGAAGCGGCCGTGACCCGGCGGCCCGCCGGGCAGGGGCGCCGCTCCCGCCCGGCGGGCGGAAAACCCCGCCGGGGCCTGCCCGCGCCCGATCGCGCGCGGGCAGGGGGCCCGGAGTCGTATCGCACGGCGGTGTGACCACGGGCGGGCGCCAACCACAGGCCGGGCAGGCCGAAACGCGGTTCCTCCGTGCGCGGGCGGCCGGCTTCCCGGAAGCCCGGGACTCGGTCCGTCAGCGGGAACCGTCCCCCAGCCGTTCGCCCTCGCGGCACCCCGCCCGGTCGGTCCCTGTGCGCGCCACCCGGCCCCGGACCTTCCCGGGCGGGGAGTTCGGCATGCCGTGTCCGCTGGTGCTCCGGCGCCCGGCGGACGGAGAGGTCCACGACGAGCCGGCGCCGACGAGTCCCTTCCGCGCCCACGGTCCGGCCTGCTGACCGCCGCCCGGGCGGCGGCGGCCCGGCCGGAACCGTGATCCCGGCCGCCGTCGGCGTACATTCGGATCGACCGGACGGAGCGGGCTCCCGAGGTGAGGGGTGGCCGGCCCGCCGGCTCCGCTCCCCGGCCGATGACTTTCCGCCCCGCCACCGGTCCCATCCGTACGGGCGCCGCGAGTGAGCGAGGGAGACGCCGTGAGGAATGATGTCTGGCAGATGGTGCACACGGAGCGGGCGGCGCTGATCGACGACCTGTCCCGCCTCGACGACGAGCAGTGGGACAGACCGTCGCTCTGCGCGGGGTGGACCGTGCACGACGTGGCCGCCCATCTGGTCGACACGGCCCGGACGACGCGTCTCGGTTTCGTGGCCGGTCTCGTCCGGGCGCGCTTCGACTTCGACCTCCAGAACGCCCGCGGGGTGGAGCGGGAGCGCGGTGCCTCCCCGCAGGAGACCCTCGGCCGGCTCCGCCGGGTGGCGTCACGGCGGTCGACCCCTCCGGCGCCCCTCGACAGCCGGCTCGTCGAGGAGATCGTCCACGGCGAGGACATCCGGCGGCCGCTGGGGCTCACCCGCGCC
Source organism: Streptomyces sp. CAU 1734 (assembly GCF_039888735.1). Lineage (NCBI taxonomy): Bacteria > Bacillati > Actinomycetota > Actinomycetes > Kitasatosporales > Streptomycetaceae > Streptomyces > Streptomyces sp. CAU 1734. Next base: position 226,637 of record NZ_JBDQQP010000006.1, on the reverse strand, counting down.
TATCCGCCGGAGGCCGTGGCCAGATCGCTGCGCCTCCAGGCTCGTACCCCGGCGTCCTTCGGCGGGGCCAAGGAGCTGACGGCCCGGGTCCGGCTGACGGCGACGGACGCCGGCCCGGCCCTGTCGATCGGATCCGGTCCGGAGGTCCGCGGAACCGCGCTCGCCCTGCTGCTCGCCGTCTCCGGACGGAAGCCGGCCCCGGACGAGCTCGACGGTCCCGGGCTCGCCGTGATGACGGCGACGGTCTGACGGCGGTACAGGGCGGGGCACGGCACCGGCGTACGCTCCCGGGCACTTCGCCGGCCCGGTACCCGCTCCCCCGCCCCCGCCGCTCCGGTCGGGAGCCGGACAGCTCGTCCACCACCCCGATCAGCTCGCCGGTCGAGACGGCCGTCGCGCGGTGACCCGGCCCCACGGGCGCGCGGCGGGATGATCGGGCCGAGTCAGGCCGCCGCCCGGGATCGCGTGGTTTCGACGCCGCCGAATCGCGTCAGCCGGGTCCGGGCGCCGGGACCGTCCGCAGCCGCCGGGCGAACCGGCCGCCGGAGGAACACCCCTCCTCGTGGAGGAAGAAACTCTCCTGGGCCGGCCGCCGCCAGGTCACCGGCCGGGAGCGGCCGGCGAGGGGATGGCCAGGCGCGCACAGCGGCACCAGGGCCCGGGCGGCGATGTGTTCGGTCTCGAGGTCCGGGTGGTCGATCCGCTCCTCCGGCAGGAGAGCGCGGTCGAGCGCGCCCGCCCGCGGTTCGCCGACGGCGACGGTCGTGGTGGTGGTGCAGGACCGCGGGTGGACGTCCACCTCGGGATGGGGGACGCGCGGTTCGGCGACCGGACCGTCCCCGGCGCCCCGCCGCGAACAGCCGGGTCCCGGCCTCCGGGACATCCTCCGCCGCGGAGAGCCGCGCGCCGGTGGGCAGCCGGTCGAAGAGCCGGGTGCCCAGGGCCTTGTCCAGGGCCTTGTCCTGTACGGAGACGGTGAAGCCGGCCGTCCTCGCGAGGGTGAGGAAGGTCCGCGGCAGCCGGGTGTCCAGGGCCCCACCCCGGCCATCGCGAAAGTCGATCGACACCATCGATTTCATCGTTTGCGTCAATGAGGTGCGGACGGGAGGGTGAGGCCATGTCCAGCTCACCAGCTTCCGAGGTCCTGCGCTACGCCGCGTTCACTTCCCGTCCCGACGGGGGCAATCCGGCCGGTGTCGTCCTCGATGCCGCACTGCTCGACGAGCGGCGGATGCTCGCCGTCGCCGCCGAGGTCGGGTACTCCGAGACCGTGTTCGTCACCGCGCGGGACGACCGGCGGCGCCGGTTCGCGCTCCGCTACTTCAGTCCGCTCGCCGAGGTCGCCTTCTGCGGGCACGCCACCATCGCCGTGTCGGTGGCGCTCGCCGAACGCATCGGCCCCGGTGCGCTGGTCTTCGACACCCCCGCCGGGGAGATCGCGGTCGAGACCCGGGCCGACGGCACCGGCGCCGTACGGGCGACCCTCACCAGCGTGCCCACCCGGTCCCGGCCGGCGCCGGCCGCCGGGGTGGACGCCGCGCTGTCGGCCCTGAGGTGGGCGCGGGCCGACCTCGATCCGGCGCTGCCGCCGCACATCGCCTTCGCCGGCAATGACCATCTGGTGCTCGCCGCCGGCACCCGGGCCCGGCTGGCGGAGCTCGACTACGACTTCGACGCCCTCGCCGCCGTGATGCGGGCCCATGACTGGACGACAGTGCATCTGGTCTGGCGCGAGCGCGGCGATCTCTTCCACGCGCGGGACCCGTTCCCGGTCGGCGGTGTCGTGGAGGACCCGGCGACCGGAGCGGCGGCGGCAGCCTTCGGGGGCTATCTGCGTACGCTCGACCCGGCCGCGGCGGGTGTCATCGCCATCCGGCAGGGCGAGGACATGGGACGGCCCAGCGACCTGACCATCGAAGTGGATCCGCACGACGCCCGGGTGCGGGTGACCGGCCGCGGTGTGCCGATCGCCGGCTGATCACGGCCGGGCCCGGCCAAGAGGGGGCGAGGTGCCCGGTGTCCGCGGCCGGCATCGGTGTGGCTCCCGTGCGCGTCCGGGCCGCTCCCGGCCCGGGGCGGGCGGGGGGTCACCGGCCGCGGACCCGCTGATGCGATGCTGGGCGGATGCGCCGGCCGGAGGTGCCGTGGCAGCGGTGAGTCCGGAGGTGTGTGCTGAGTACGGTTGTCGCCGAGACCGTGTCCGTCCTGCTGTTGCTGGGGGTGCTGGCGTTCGCCGTCGTCCGGCCCCGGGGGCTGCCGGAGGCCGCCGCGGCGGTTCCCGCCGCGGCCCTGGTGGTCGCGCTGGGCGCGGTCTCCCCGTCGGACGCGTGGGCACAGACCGCCGATCTGCTTCCGGTGGTCGGTTTCCTCGCCGCGGTGCTCGTGCTCTCCCGGCTGTGCGCGGACGAGGGGCTGTTCACCTACGCGGGGGATCTGATGGCCCGGGTCTGCCGGGGCAGTCCGGTGCGGCTCCTCGCCGGTGTCTTCGGGGTCGCGTCACTGATCACGGCGGTGCTCAGTCTGGACGCCACGGTGGTGCTCCTCACCCCGGTGGTGTTCGCGACCGCCACCCGGGTCGGCGCCCGCCCGCGCCCGCACGTCTACGCGACCGCGCATCTGGCGAACACCGCCTCGCTGCTGCTGCCGGTCTCCAACCTCACCAATCTGCTGGCGTTCGCCGCCAGCGGCCTCTCCTTCACCCGCTTCGCCGTGCTCATGGCCCCGGCCTGGCTGATCGTCATCGCCATCGAGTACGCCGTCTTCCGCTACTACTTCCGGGCCGAGCTCACCAGCGCGGTCCGTGCCCCGGAGGCCGCCGCGGCGCCCTCGCCGCCGGTGTTCAGCCTGGTCGTCCTCGCGCTGACCCTGGCCGGTTTCGCCGTGACGTCCTTCGCCGGGGTCAGCCCGGCGTGGGCCGCGCTGGCGGGCGCGGCCGCCCTGGCCGTCCGGGCGCTGCGGCAGCGGCGCACGACCGTGCCCGCTCTGTTCGGTGCCGCCGGACCGCTGTTCTGTCTGTTCGTCCTCGCCCTCGGGATCGTGGTCAAGGCGGTCGTCGACAACGGGCTGAACACCGCCGCCGACCGGCTGCTGCCCGGGGGTTCGAGCCTGCCCGCGCTGCTGGCGGTCGCGGGCATCGCCGCCGTGCTCGCCAATGTGATCAACAACCTGCCGGCGACCCTGGTACTGCTGCCGCTCCTCGCCACGAGTGGCCCCGGCCCGGTGCTCGCCGCGCTGATCGGGGTGAATCTGGGCCCCAACCTCACCTATGTCGGCTCGCTCGCCACCCTGCTGTGGCGGCGTGTCCTGCATGCGCACAAGACCGATGTGGAGCTGGGCGACTACACCCGCCTCGGCCTGCTGACCGTGCCCGTCACCGTGGTGGCGGCGACTGTGGCACTGTGGGCGATGCTGGGGGCGATCGGAGGCCGACCTTGACCGTACTCGTCTGGATCACCGAGAACACCTGGCGGGCGGCGGTGGACGCCGCCCGGCCCCACGCCGGCGCCGGAGCCCGGGTCACCCTGATGCATGTCACCGGCGGCGACGTCGCCGAGGCCGCCCACGGCGCCTTCGCCGGCCTGCTCGGCCGGGGCAGGCCCGGACCCGACCCCGGCGACCGGGTGGAGGCCCTGGCCGAAGACGCCGCCGAGGAGCTGCTGGAGGCGGCTGCGGCCCGGCTCGGCGGGCCCGCGGAGCGGGTGAGGGCCCACGGCCGCGTCGAACACGAGGTCGTCCGCGCCGCCGTCGGCGCCGAACTGCTGATCTGCGCGCGGGACGGCGACATCAGCCGCCCGGGACCCCGCAGTCTGAGCCCGGCGACCCGCTTCGTCGTGGACCACGCGCCCGGCCCGGTCCTGCTGGTCTGGCCCCGCTGAGCGGCCGGGCGGCGCGGGGCCGGGGGGGGCGGCGGCCGGTCCGGTGACCCCGCTGGTCCGATCGGGGTGCGGGTCCGCGCGGCGGGTCCACCGGCACCCGCGGCGGTCATACGGTCCGCTCGAAGGATCAGCCTCCGAAAGGAACATCCATGCGCGTCCGTACGGTACTTCCGGCCCTCGCCCTCGCCACCGCGGGCCTCTTCGGCACCGCCCCCGCCGCGTCCGCCCTCGAATTCGGCGATCTCACCGTGACGGTCGAGCAGAGCCCCGATGTCGTGACGGGGTGTAACGCCGGCTCGGTGTCGCTCTCGCCGTCCCTCCAGTGCGGTGTCTTCCACATCACTCCCGCCTGACGGACCATCGGCCTCCGGGCCGGTGCCCGCGCACATCCGCACCGCGCGGCTCCGCCGGCCCGGGCGCCGCCTCCCCCGTGTCCGCGCGCGCCGATGCGGACGGCCGTGTCATGGCGCCTTCCGCGCCCGCCGTGCGAGCGGCCTTCCCCGGAGCGCGGAGCCCGTGGCCCCGGCCCCGCCGGCCCCGCGCCGAAACCTCCCCTCCCCGTCCGCCGTATGCGGGCCCGGGACCGGGATCCGCCGGCGTTCCCGCCGTGCCGCACCGCCCTTCCCCCCGGGTCGCGGGCTGTCCTACACTGCGTTCGCCCATCGGCACCCCGGCCGTACACCGCTCCGGCCCGGGGACCGACCGCCACGGCCACGGTGCGCGCCGCACCGGCGACCGCGAAGGCACGGAGACGGTTCAGCCACACCCGGGCCCCTCTCCCCGACCCCGCCGGGGCTCCGGCCCGGCCCTCGGGGAAGACCCCCGGCACCGATCCACACGTCCCAGCCCCCAGGCCCCGCGCGAACCCCGCCCGATGCCCCCGGTCCGCACCCCGGACCGGGCGGCGGCGACAGGTCACCGGCTCCGCGGTGAGCGCCGGCCCGGTCATCGGGACACCTCCGCCGGCGCCCCGGCGCGGACGGTGCGCGCGCCGGTGCCCGCCACGCGGACGGTGCGGGCGCCGTTCCCGCCCACCCGGACACCCCCCTGGCCGGCCCTGTCCCGATGCCGCCCGGATGACCGTCACGCGCGCGGCGGAGGCGTCCGTCCACCCACGGATCGACAGTGAGGACACCCACGTGAACGACCTTCAGCTGCTCCGCGCCATGGTGCGCGTCCGATGCGTAGAGGAAGTGCTCGCCGATGTCTACCGCGACGAACAGGAGATGCGCACCCCGGTCCACTTCTCCATCGGCCAGGAGGCGACGGCCGTCGGCGTCTGCGCCGCACTCCGTACCGAGGACATCGTCTACAGCGGCCACCGCTGTCACGCCCACTACCTGGCCAAGGGCGGCGATCTCCGGGCGATGGTGGCCGAGTTGTACGGCAGGGAGTCCGGCTGTGCCGCCGGGCGCGGCGGTTCGGTGCATCTGGTCGACGAGGCGGCCGGATTCGGTGCCTCCTCCGCGATCCTCGGCGAGATGATAGCCGTGGCGACCGGCACGGCCTGGGCCTTCGCCCGCGAGCGGGCGCCGAGGGTGGCGGTCACCTTCTTCGGTGACGGCGCCTCGGAGGAGGGCGTCTTCCACGAGTCGCTGAACTTCGCGGCGCTGCGGCGGCTGCCCGTGCTCTACGTCTGCGAGAACAACCAGTACTCGCTCACCTCACCCCTCCCCGCGCGCCAGCCCGCCGGCACCGGCATCGGCGAGCGGGCCGGCGGCTACGGCATCCCGGTCTCCCGCGTCGACGGCAACGATGTCACCGCGGTGCGGTCCGCGGCGGCGGCGGCCGTCGAGCACTGCCGCGCGGGCAGGGGGCCCCGCTTCCTGGAGCTGGACACCTACCGCTGGCGCGAGCATGTCGGCCCCAACTGGGACCACGAACACGGCGGCCGGTCGCGGGCCGAGGTGCGGTCCTGGATGAGGCGCTGCCCCATCGCCCGGGCCACCGCCGCCCTGCGCGGCGGCGAGCCGTCCGTGGAGAAGCTGGTCACGGCCTGGGAGGAGGAGTTCCGGGCGGAGGCGCGCACCGCCGTCGCGCACGCCAAGAGCGCCGCCTGGCCGAAGGTCGGGGACCTTCTCGCGGGCACCTACGGAGACATGAAGTGACGGGCGGCGTCCCGGAGGGGGAATCGCGGCACATGAGGACACTGACCTACTGTCAGGCCATCAGCGAGGCCACGGTGCAGTGCATGGAGGCCGACCCGGACATCATCGTGGCCGGCCAGAGCGTGGACGACTACAAGGGGGTGTACGGCACCACCGGTGACGCCTTCGCCCGCTTCGGCGGGGCGAGGGTGATCGACCTGCCCAACGGCGAGAACGCCTTCGCGGGCATCGCCGTGGGCGCGGCGACCCGGGGCCTGCGCCCGCTGATCGTCCACACCCGCGCCGACTTCATGTTCCTGGCCATGGACGGCATCGTCAATCTGGCCGCCAAGTGGCGCTACATGTACGGCAACAAGTGCGGTGTACCCGTCGTCACCCGGGGGGTGGTGGGCCGGGGCTGGGGACAGGGCGCCACTCACTCCCAGAGTCTGCACTCCCTCTTCGGGCACTTCCCCGGCCTGTACGTCGCCACCCCGGCCGACCCGGCGGACGCCAAGGGGCTGCTGGTGTCGGCCCTGCGGGGCGACACCCCGGTCGTTCTCCTGGAGAACCGCGGGCTGTACGAGCTGGCGGGCGAGGTGCCGGCGGAAGCGGTCGCCGTGCCGTTCGGCAAGGGCAGGATCGTGCGCGCGGGTGACGATGTGACGATCGTGGCGGCGTCGCTCATGGTGCACGAGGCCGGGCGCGCCGCCGAGGCCCTGGCCGGCCGGGGTGTCAGTGCCGAGGTCGTGGACGTCCGCAGCATCCGGCCGCTGGACGACGCCCTGATCTGCGCCTCCGTCGTGAAGACCGGGCATCTGGTCGTCGCGGACACCAGCTGGGCGCGGTACGGCTTCTCCGCCGAGGTCGCCGCGGTCGTGGCGGAGACCATACCCGGCGCGCTGCGGGCGCCGGTGCGCCGGATCACACCGCCGGACTGCCCCTCGCCCGTGTCCTGGCCGCTGGAGAACGCCTTCAACCCGGGAGCGGAGACCATCACCCGGGCCTGCCTGGAGACGCTGGGCCTGGCCGGCGGCGATGTGCCGAGGATGCGGAACGTCATGGAGGGGTTCATCGGCCCGTACTGATCCGGCGCCGCGCACGGGCGGGGCTCCCCGGCACGGCGGCCGGGACACGCGGACCGGGGGGAAGGGAGCCGGGACACGCCGACCGGAGGGTAAGGGAGCCGGGGCGTACGGACCGGGGCGCACGGACCGGGGCGTACGGGAGCCGGGGCGTACGGGAGCCGGGGCCCCGCCCGTGCGCCGCGGGGTCGCGCGGTCCGGGCCCCGTACCGGTCACGGCATCCGCGCCCGGGCCGCCCCGGGGAGCTCCTCCCGCCCGAGGTGGTGGCGGCTGTGGACCGCCGTCTCACGGTCGCCGGGCAGAGCCGTCGGGGACCGTGCCCGGTCGGTGGGTCCGTCCCACGGGCGGGTGTTGCCGGACTGGTCAGGTCCGGGCCCGGCCGCGCATCATGGGCCGCATGGGTCAGATGGTCAAAGGCGGGAACTGTTCCGTTCCCTCGGTTCCCCTCCGGGTCGTGGTGCGCCACGACAGCGGCGCCGGGGCGCCCGCGCTGGAAGTGATGACACTGCTGCTCGACGCGGTCAGCGGCCGGATGCGCGGTCCGCACGATCTGGTCACCTCCGGCCAGCCCGCGCATCCTTCCGGCGCCGTCCGGCACGGCGGCGGAGGCGGCGGCGCCCACTGGATCGAGTTCGACCCGGCGGCGGCCGAGCATCTCGTGGGCACGGTCGTGCTGGCGGGCACGACGCTGGGCGGTGTCCTCGCGGGTCTGACGGATCCGGTGGTGGAGGTGTTCGCCCCGGACGGCGCGAGTGTGGCCCGCTATGAGGTGACCGGCGCCGGGGAGGAGACCGCGTTCGTCTTCGGAGAGTTCTACCGGCGGGCGGGCGGCTGGAAGTTCCGTGCGGTGGGCCAGGGGTACGCCTCCGGGACCGCCGGCCTCACCGCCGACTACGGCATCCCGGCCGGGTCCCCGCCCGCGTCCGGGCCCCCGGTCCCGCCCCCCTTCGCACCACCCGCCGCTCCCGCCGGCCCGCCCCCCTTCGCACCGCCGCCCTCCCCCGCCGGAGGCCCGCCGGGTGGCCCGCCGCCCCCGCCGGCCTTTCGCATACCTCCGCCGGCCGGGGCGCTCGGCCCGCCCCCCGGCCCGGTGACGGGTGTTCCGCCCATGGCGCCCCCGCACCCCGCGGTCGCGCCCGGACCCCCCGCGGTCTGGTCCTTCGGCCCGGTGTTCCGGCCCTTTGTCTCGCGGGGCCGGGGGACGGGGGTCGCCGACACCGGAGGCGCGGTGCCGCCCGGACCGGTCCTCGTGGAGGCGGAGTTCCGGGGCGACAGCTTCAACTCGGTCAGCCCGCTGGGGCGGGACAACAAGGCCGAGGACTCCCTGATCTTCGGTATGGACGACTACCGGGGAAGCGCCCCGCTTCAGGCTCCCCGGGAGCGCTCACTCCGGCTGAAGGTCGAGACCGGGGAGAGCTGGACGGTCACGGTCAAGCCGCTCGCCGCCGCCCGCCGGCTCGAAGGCACCCTTCACGGAGCCGGCGCGGAGTGTTTTCTCCACCTGGGCGGCCCGATGGATCTCACGGTGGACTACCGGGGCAGCGAGAACCTCATCGTCCACTATTACGAGGTGGCCGGCGTGAGCGAACTCCCCGAGGACTCCGAGAACCTGGTGAATGAGATAGGCGCCCGCCGGGTGACTCTCCCCCTCCCGCCGGGACCTCTGCTGGTCTGGTTCGAGTACGCGGAGGGCCCCTGGACGATCGGGTGCAGGCCGGTGGGCTGAGTCCCGAAGAGCTCGTCCCCGGGCCGGCCGCTGCCCCCTCCATAACGCCTGACCTGCGACTTCTCTATTCTGAGGCGAGAGCTGCCGTGGGAGGGGAAGAAAGACCGTGGAGAACGGAAGAGCCCGGATCGTCTTGTGGACCGGAGCGGCGGTGCTGATGGGCGCCCTGGTGACCCCCATGGTCCTGCCCCAGGCCGGACGGTGGCTGTCCGACGACGAGGAGGCGGTCGAGCGCGCGGCGCATGCCGTGATCCAGGAGCGCGCGGATCTCGGTACCGCCGTGGCCCGTGACATCACCGCCCCGGAGCCGCGCGGCACCGCCGCCGGCGTCGCGGCGGTGCTGCGGCCCCACTACGCCCAGCTGGCCCGGGAGGGGCGGCGGAAGGCAGCCGAGGGGCTGGGATCGCGCCGGGCCGAGGTGCGGCTCCACTCGGTCGATGTGGAGCTGTTCGACGACGACAGCGCCCGTGTCGAGTTCTCCCAGACGACCGACCACCAATGGGAGAAGGCCGGAGTGGAGGGTTCGGATCATGACTTGACGTCAGTCTCGTCCCACATCTTCCACTTCAGCCGGCGGGACGGACGCTGGATCCTCACCCGGGACGCCTCCTCCGCCGACGCCAGTGGGGAATCGGGCGCGGACGCCGGGGTGCGGAAAGCGGCAGCGCTGCGGTCGCCGGGCCCGTAACGTACGGGCGGTGCCCCCGCTCCCGGGACGCGCCGGCGGCGGGCACAGGGGACGGGGCGGGCACCATGGAGGAGATCGAGCCGCCGGGCTCACCGGGCGGCCCCGGACAGCAGAGCGGATCCGGCACTTCCGGTGTTTCCGGCGCCTCCGCTGGCCGGACACAGCGCTATGGGCTGAGCACTCCGCAGTTCTCCGCCCCGTTCGTCCTGAGCGTGCTGCCGGCCGCTCTCCTCCTCCGGGCAGTCCTGCTGGTGACGGGGGAACCGGTGTCGGCGGCCGGCTTCCGGGACTCGCTCGGGATATTCGCCGCGGCGGCCCTCGGGTGCCTTCTGCTGCCGCGCCCGCGAGCGGTCACGGCCTCCCCTCGGGGCATCGTCTTCGGGAAGGGCGGCCGGGGCCGGGCCGAGTGGGGCGAGGTCATCGGCATCGGTGTGCGCCGGCGCGCGGGCATCCGCACCGTGCTGCTCTCCCTGCGGGACGGGCGGCGCATCACCCTGCGGGCCCCGATCTCATTCCTGGACCGGCGGTTCGACGGCAGCGTCGCGGAACTGCGCGCGCGGTGGCGGAACCACCGGGGTGATGCCGAGCCCTCCCGCGACCCCGGCCCGGGGTCCGGCCGGTCCTGCCCCGGCCCGTAGCGGGCGCGGCGCACGGCTGTCCCGCCGGCGGACAGCCGCGTCGGCCGCCTCCAGGGTCTCGGCGACGACATCCGGCAGCCAGGCGCCGGTGCGCGAGAAGGCGAAGCCCAGCTCCTTCGCCCGGGCGTTGCTCATGGCGTAGTGGCGGTCGAAGGAGAACGGTGACGCCTCGTCGCCGGCGGCGACCGTCCGGTACCGGGGGCGGCTGCCGGTCCGTGCGGCGATCACGGCGGTCAGGCCGTGCACATCGAGCAGGTCGTCGGAGCAGGCGTTCACCGGGCCGGTGAAGCCGGTGGTGACGGCCGCCCACAGCAGCAGATCCGCCAGTTCCTCGTAGTGGATGAAGACCGAGGGCAGCGCGCGCTCGTGCACGGCGATCTCCGTGCCCCGGGTGATGTGTTCGGTGTAGTGCGCGAGGCGGCCGGTCCACTCCTGTGTCCCGCCGCCCAGTACGTGCGCGGCGCGCACCGGGACGAGTTCGAAGTCCGCGTCCCGGGTGAGGGCGGCCTCGGCCTGCCGCTTGCCCTCGGAGTAGTGCGCGTCCAGATACTCCGCGTCGTGCCAGGGCAGATCCATCCGGATCGGCCAGGCGGCCGGGTCGACGTTCTCCTCCGGCACGGGCAGGTCGTGCGGGACCGGGGGCAGCGCGGCGGTGGCCGGGTTGTACACCTCGATCGTGGAGGTCATGACATACCGCGGGGTGCGGCCCCGGAAGACCCGGGCCGCCGCCGCGGCCTGCACCGGGGAGTAGCAGAACTGGTCGATGACGGCGTCGAAGGTGCGGGAGCCGAGGGCGGTGGTGAGGGCCGCCTCGTCATCGCGGTCGGCGATGAGGTGTTCGGCACCGGGGGGCGGTGCGGTGGAGCCGCGGTTGATCACGGTGACCCGGTGTCCGGCGGCCAGCAGGCGTGCGACCAGGACTTTGCCGATGTACCGGCTGCCGCCGATGACACAGATTCTTTTCATGCCCCCATCCTGGGTGTCTACTGTCGGCAGCAGAAGTGATGCCCCGCTGAAGGTGTATTAAGGAAAACTGTTGATCGATGTGCAGCGGCTCCGTGTCCTGCGGGCTGTGGCGGAGCGCGGCAGCTTCAATCAGGCGGCGGCTGCCCTCCGTCTCACTCCCTCCGCCGTCTCCCAGCACGTGGCCGCCCTGGAACGCAGTCTCGGCGCCCGTGTCGTGGTCCGCAGCACCCGGGGGGTGACCCTCACCCGGGCCGGACGGATCATGGTCGAGGCCGCCGAGTCGGTCGCCGCCGAACTCGCCTCCGCCCGGGAGCAGGTCGACCGGCTCGGGACGGGGCGCACCAGACTCGCCGTCGCCACCTTCACCAGCGGCGGCAGGCTGCTGCTCCCCGGCGCCCTCGCCGCGCTGACGGCCGCTCATCCCCACACCGTGCTGCATGTGCGGGAGGCCGAGCCCGAGGAGGCCGTTCCGCTGGTGCGCCAGGGCGCCGTCGACCTCGCGCTCGCCTATCACTTCGACGGCCCGCTGCCGGGCGGGCCGGGCCATCGCTCCGTGGAGTGGACAGCGCTCATGGACGACCCCCTGCGCGTCGTCCTGCCCGAGGGGCACCGGCTGGCCGGCCGGGCCGCGCTCGACATCGGCGAACTGGCGGCCGAGCCCTGGGTGCTCGGCTGTCTGAAGACGGAGGCGTATCTGCGGCGGTACGCCGAGCGGGCCGGCTTCGAACCGGATGTGCGCGGCACCACCACCGACTACTTCTTCGCCTGTTCGCTCGTGGCCGCGCGGGTGGGGATCTCGCTGATCCCCTCCATCGCGCCCGCGTCGGAGCTGCCGGGTGTGCGCACCGTACCGGTCAGGGCGCCGGGCCCGGCCCGGCACATCGGTGTCGCCACGATCGGCCGCCGCCGCGATCATCCGGAGCTCGCGACACTGGTCGAGGCCCTGAGGGAGCAGGCACGGCGCCACACCCGCCGTGAGCCGTGAGCCACACCCGCCGTGAGCCGTGAGCCGGCCGCGCCGGGACCCTCCCCGGCGCGGCCGGCTCACGGGCCCCGGGTCAGCGCCGGGTGGTGAGCAGTGCTCCGGCGCGGTCGAACGCCGAGTCGCGGCCCGCCGCGAACTCCTCCTCGGTGAGGACGGGGGTGCGCAGACGGGGGGCTGTCCCCGGGCCCTCGAAGGTCTGCCCCGCGCGGTTGGCGTACTTCTCGTTGGCGAGGCTGAACATCCAGCCGCCCGGCAGCGACCGTACGAGGGCGCCGGAGAACACTCCCTGGGTGTTCTCCCCGATCCGGACGGCGGGCGACGGCCGCGCACGCCGGTGCCCGCCGCGCGCGCCCGGCCTTCCGTTCGCACAACGGTTCCCCCCGCGCGGGGCGGGCGGGAATCGGGGAACCCCCGGCGGGCGGGTGCCCCGGTCGGCAGGATGGGGGAATGGAACACGAGGATCTGGGTCCGCGCGCGGCGCGGCCGATGGTGGTGCGGGTGCCGGTCGAGCCGGTGGAGGCGGTCGTCGAGGCGGACGCCGCCGACGCCGCCGCGCGCGCCGGCGGTCTGGCCCTGCGCGGGCCGCTGTTCGGCGTGGCCTCCCTGGACGCGGACTCCCCCGGCACGGCCTCGCCGGACGGCGGGGACCGGCCGCGGTGGCGGGTGGTCACGGCGGTGACGTCCGGCTGCCCGCAGCAGGCCCGGGACAGTCTCAACTCCCTGCTGTGGTTCCGTGCGAAGGACGGGGCCCGGGACAGGGCGGAGCGGCGGGCCCTGCTGGCGGCGGTGGCCCGGCTGGAGAGCGAGCGGGTCGACGATCTCACGGTGGCCGGGGTCCGGTACCGGATCGTGCGCGCGGAGGAGTACGCCGTCACGGACCCCGACGGCATGGAGCTCCCGCGCGCGACCGACCCGGAGCCGCTCGTCCCGGACTGGGGCCACGGCGGCCGTGAGGGGCCGCGGATCGACGACGGGCTGGTCCTGGACCCCGCCGCGCCGGTCACTCCCACGGAGGCCCTGGAGCAGCTCGCGCTGCGTGACATGTGCTACACCGGGGCCCGGTTCCCGGCGCATGTCCGCGGTGACTCGCGCCGGGCCCTGAGGACCCATCCGGATGTCCTGCTGCTGCCCACCGCGTTCACCGTCGTGGAGCGGACCGACGGCGGCTGGGAGTCGGTCAGCGGGCCGCATCCGAGTGCGCACGACGCGCGCAGATCACTGGAGTTCGCCCTCACCTGGGCGTGGCCGCGCATGCGGGGGCTGATCCCGATCGATCACCACACCGATTCCGACGCCCGCACGGTGACCGCCGAGGGCGGCGCGGCGGCCCCGGAGCTGGCGGAGTACGCCGAGGCCGCCGACAGGCTCCGGGCGGGCCGGGTCAATCAGCTGGAGTTCCAGGGCACCCTCCACCAGATCGCCCGCACCCGCCGGCTGGTGCGCTGGGGCCCGGACGGTCCCGAGGGACCGCGTCCGAGCGATGTGAACGGCCATCCCCCGGAGCGGATCCATCCGGACCTCGACGAGGACGGCAACATGCTGCCCGAGACCTCCTGAGCCCGCCCGCCGGGCAGCCGGACCGGACCATGCACGTCCCGGGCATGCGCTGCGGGCAGGGCGGAGCCGGCCGCCGCGCCCCGAGTGCCCGGCGGGCGGGCGGACAGCCGGAGGTGTCCCGTGCGCACCGGTCCCGTCTGCGAGGATATGCCGCATGGATGTGCACAGCAGGAACAATGTGACAGTGAGCGGCCGGCCCGGCGGCCCGGTGGTGGTACTGGCACACGGTTTCGGGTGCGACCAGAACATGTGGCGCCTGGTGGCGCCGATTCTGGAGCGGGATTTCACCGTGGTGCTCTTCGACCACGTGGGAGCGGGCCGGTCCGATCTCTCGGCATGGGACAGCGAGCACCACTCCACGATGAGCGGCTACGCCGAGGATGTGCTGGAGGTCTGCCGTGAGCTCGGTCTCGGCCCGGTGATCTTCGTGGGGCACTCCGTGAGCGCGATGATGGGGGTGCTGGCCGCCGCCCGGGAGCCCGCGGTGTTCGCCGGGCTGGTCCTGCTCGCCCCCTCGCCGTGCTTCATCGACGATCCGGCCTCCGGTTACCGGGGCGGTTTCAGCGCCGAGGACATCGATGAACTGCTGGACTCCCTGGACGCGAATTATCTGGGCTGGTCGGGCGCCATGGCCCCGGTGATCATGGGCAATCCCGGGCGTCCGGAACTGAGCGAGGAGCTGACCAACAGCTTCTGTCGCACCGACCCGCGGATCGCACGGGTCTTCGCGCGCGTGACCTTCCTCTCCGACAACCGTGAGGATCTGGCCCGGGTGTCCGTTCCCGTGCTGGTGGCCCAGTGTTCCAGCGACGCGATCGCACCGCCCGAGGTGGGCGCCTTCGTGCGGTCGCGGATTCCCGGCAGCCGGCTCGTCACCCTCAACGCCACCGGCCACTGCCCCCAGCTGTCGGCCCCGGAGGAGACGGCCCTCGCCATAGCGGGCTTCGCCGGAGCACCGCGATGACCCGGCCAGCCGGCGGCGACGAGCCCGGCGGGGATCCCGCCTGCGGGAGAGAGCCGGCCAACGCGCAGGCGGCGTTCGCGGCGCTGCTGGAGGACAGCGCGGAGGATCTGTACGAGCACGCGCCGTGCGGCTATCTCTCCACCCTGCTGGACGGCACCATCGCGAAGATCAATACGACTCTGCTGACGTGGCTCGGCCATGAGCGGGCCGATCTCGTGGGGCACAGGATGTTCTCCGACCTGCTCACCGTCGGGGGCCGGCTCTACCACGAGACCCACTTCGCGCCGCTGCTGCGGATGCAGGGGGAGATCAGCGGGATCGCCCTGGAGCTGAGGACCGCCGACGGCGGCCGGCTGCCGGTCCTGGTGACCTCCACCGTCCGCATGAACGACGACGGCGAACCGCTGCTGATCCGCACGACCGTCTTCGACGCCCGCGACCGCCGCGCCTACGAGACCGAGCTGCTGCGCGCCCGCCGCGAATCGGAGCGCGAGCGGGAGCGGCTGAAGCGCCTGAACGCCACACTCCAGAAGACCCTGCTGCCCCCGGCCCTGGCGAGTGTGCCGGGCCTGGATGTCGCGGCGGACTACCACATCGCCTCCGAGGACGAGGTCGGCGGCGACTTCTACGATCTCTTCCCCCTCACCGCCGGCAGCTGGGGCTTCTTCCTGGGCGATGTCTGCGGCAAGGGGGCCGCCGCGGCGGCCGTCACCTCCCTGGCCCGCTACACCCTGCGCGCCGCCGCCGTCCACCACCCCGAACCGGCGGCCGTGCTCGCCCATCTCAACACCGTGCTGAACCACGAGTACCACGGCACCGAGGCGCGGTTCTGCACCGTCGTCTGCGGTCTGCTCACCCCCGGGGGCGAGGAGGGCGGTTTCCGCGTCACCCTGGCGAGCGGCGGCCATCCGCCGGCCCTGCTGCTGCGCGCCGACGGCCGCGCCGATGAGCTGCCCACCCCGGGGGGACAGCTGATCGGCGTACTGCCCGACGCCCGTATCGCCACCACCACTCTCCGGCTCGGCCCCGGGGACACCCTGCTCCTGTACACCGACGGCCTCACCGAGGCGCGCTCCGCCGGTGCCGGCGAGCGCTACGGGGACGACGCCCTGCGGGAGTTCGCGCGGGAGCTGGCCCCCACCACCGCGCACGGCGCCGTGGCCGCGATCCGGGATCTGCTGGAGACCTTCGGGACCGGCGTGGACGACGACACCGCCGTGCTGGCGCTCAGTGTGCCGCGATCGTCCGGGGCGGATCGGGGACACCCCGGAGACCGGCCGCCCGCCCCGGGGAGTATTTCGCCGCTCCCGAGGTAGACGCGTCGTATGAACGAAAACGTACCGTCTCAGGTCCTTGCCGCCGGAGGTTCCGCTTCGCTGCTGCTGATCATCGGTGTGGTCATCGCCGGCGGGCTGATCGCGGCCTTCTGGTACGGCAGCCGCCGCGCCGTCCGCCGGCCGGAGCCGCCCCGCGGCCCTCAGCCCCGGTCCGACTCCTGGCAGACCCCGGACACCCCCACGGATCCCCACCGCCGCGGCTGACGCCGCCCGAGCCGGCCGCGGCCGGCTCGGCACCGCTCACACGGAGGCCCGCCAGAGCAGGAGGTCATCGACCGCCTTCCTGGTCAGGCCGCGTGCGGGATCCGTGGGTACCAGCAGTGTCGGGGCGGTCCGGGAGCGGGCCCAGGCCACCCCTTCGGGGGTGTGGGCGTCGTCCACCCAGGCGGCCGGACGGTCGCCGGCGAAGGCATCGACGGCGGGCACCTTCCGGGCGGGATCGAAGGGCACGGGCGGGAACCGGACGACCGGCAGGACCGGCAGCCCCAGAACGGGTGTGATGAAGGTGTTCGCCTCGTCCTCCCAGGCGGTTGCCCAGACCAGCTCGAACTCCCGGCCGAGCTCGGCGAGCCAGGGGCCGTGGGCGTCGCACAGGCGGACCGCCGGCTCCTCCCCGGGAAAGAAGGCGTGTTCACGGTAGCCGTCCGGGCAGCCGGCGGCCGCGAAGGGATTCAGCACCCCGTCGACGTCCAGCAGAAGAAGCGGCGGCTGTTCCGGAACCGGTCGCGCCGCCGTGCCGGCGAACTCCCCTGGCGTCATGGGGGTATTGAATCAGCACGGTGACCGACGGACGGCCTCCTGCCCGGGACCGCACCGCGGCGGCCCGGGCCGGAACCCGGCCACGGCGCGTCGTCCCCGTACGGGGAAAGACCGCACCCCCGCCCCGGGGTTCCGGGGCGGGGGTGCGGGACGCGGGGTGGACTACCGGCGGGCGCGCAGGAGCAGCCAGAGGAAGTACGGCGTCCCGATCACCGCGGTCATCAGTCCGGCGCCGAGCTGGGCGGGGGCGATCACCGTACGGCCCAGCAGATCCGCGGTGCAGACGAGGACGGCGCCGAGGAGCACCGCGACGGGTACCACCCGCACGTGCCGACGGCCCACGAGGGCGCGGGCCGCATGCGGCGCCACGAGTCCCACGAAGCCGATCGTGCCCGTGGCGGCGACGGCGGTGGCGCTGAGCAGGACGCTCAGCACGAGGAAGCCGAGGCGTCCCCGGGCCAGTCCGAATCCCAGGAGCCGGGGGGTGTCCTCGTCGAGCGAGACCAGATCCAGCTCCGTGCGCCGGATCACCGCCACCGCCAGGCCCACCGCGAGTACCGCCGCGAGGGGCACCAGATCGGGCATGGTCCGCCCGTAGGTGGAGCCCGACAGCCAGGTGAGCGCCTTGGTCGCGTTGAACGGGTCAGTGAGGACGATCAGCAGGCTGATCAGGGCGGTCGCCGCGGTCGCGACACCGATACCGACCAGGACGAGCCGGTTCTGCTGGAATCCGCCCCGCGCCGCCAGCCCGAAGACGAGGACAGCGGCGACGGCGGCGCCCGTGAAGGCCGCGCCGGCGACACCCCAGGATCCCGCCATGGGCACTGCGGTCACCAGGGCCACGGCGCCCAGCGCGGCTCCGCCGGAGACGCCCATCACGCCGGGCTCCGCCAGCGGATTACGGGTCACGGCCTGGACGATCGTTCCCGCGAGGGCGAGCGCCCCGCCCGCCAGCAGCGCCGCGAGCACCCGGGGAACCCTGGTGTCGAGGACGAAGGTGACGCTCTGGCCCGCCCTGCCCTGTGCCCAGTTCACGACATCGCCCAGCAGCAGTTTGCTGTCCCCGAGCAGCACACCGGCGATCACGGCCGCGACGGCCGCGACGGCCAGCACGGCGGCCGTGACCACGAAGACGGTCCGGCTCCTGATGCGCAGCCGGTCCGGCGGCGCGGTCTGCCCGCTCTCGCGCCCCCGGGTCGCCATCACGATCAGGAAGACGGCGCCCACCAGGCTGGTGACGATGCCCGTCGGGACGGTCACCGCGAGATCGGCGGTCACCAGGGAGCGCAGCAGTACGTCCGAGCCGAGCACCAGCCCCGCGCCGACCAGTCCCGCGAGCGGGATGGTGGCGCGTGACCTGGTGAAGGCGCGGAACCGGCCGGCGAGCGGGCGCACCAGTGCGGGGGCGCACAGGCCGACGAAGCCGATCGGTCCGGCCAGGGTGACGGCCGCCGCGGAGAGCAGCGCCGCGAGCACGACCACCGTGATACGGGTGGGACGCACCGGGACGCCGAGGCCGCGGGCGGCGTCGTCGCCGAGGGCCAGGGCGTCGACCCGGCGGGCGACCAGCAGCAGCCCGGCGAGGGCGGCCAGCAGCACGGGCGCCATCTGCGCCACGCCGTCGAAACCGTTCTGGGCGATGCTGCCCTGGTTCCAGCGGTAGAGGCCCTCCGTCTGCTCGGGGAAGAGCAGCAGCAGTCCCTCCGTGACGGAGCCCAGCCCGAGGGCGAGGGCGCTGCCGGCGAGCACGAGCCGGATGGTGCCGGTGCCGAGTCCGGAGAGCCCGAGCACGATCGCGGCGGCCGCGAGACCGCCGGCGAAGGCGACACCGGAGGAGGCGAGCAGCGGCAGCGTGGTGCCGGTGACGGCGACCACGCCGAGTGCCAGATAGGAGCCCGCGTTCACCGCGAGGGTGTCGGGCGCGGCGAGCACATTGCGGCTCACCGCCTGGAGCGCGGCGCCCGCCGCGCCGAGCGCGGCTCCGACGAGCAGTCCGGCGGCCATCCTCGGCAGTCGCGAGGCGATCACCACCGACGCGTCGTCGGGGTCGGCCCGGCCGGTGAGCGCCTTCCAGACCTCGTCCGCACCGACCGCGGCCGTGCCCTGCGCGATGTCGGCGATCGCGAGGGCGGCGACCACCAGGGCCAGCGCGATGGTCACGGCCGCGGCGCCCGGCCCGGAAACGGCGGCCGGCGGGCGGGCGGCCGGCTTCGTTGCCGTGACGACCATGGTGCTACTTCGTCAGCGCGCCGACGACGGCGTCGATGTACGCCTCCATCGACCCGGGACCGCCGAACATCCAGATGCCGTCGGCGAGCCGGTGCACATTGCCCTTCTTCACGAAGGGCAGCGACTTCCACACGGCGTTCTTCGCCAGGGGGCCGGAGAAGGGGATGCTGTTCGCGTCCGCTTCGACGCCGATGTACGCGAAGTGCGTGTCACCGAGCTTGGTCAGGCCCTCGACATCGGTGGAGGCGAGGCCGTACTCCTTGTCGCCCTTGAGCGTCCAGGCGTTCTTCAGGCCGATCTGCTCATTGACCGCTCCGATGAGGGAGCCGCTGGTGTAGGGCCTGATCGAGACCTGGTTGGAGGTGACATAGCCGTCGGCGAAGGCGAACCGCGCGCCGGCCAGTCCCGCGTCGGCGAGCGCCTTGCGGCCCTCGGCGACCTTCGCCTCGAAGCCCTCGCGGAGCTTCGCGGACTTCTCCGCGGTGCCGGTGGCCTGCGCGATGAGGTCGAGGTTCCCCATCATCCGCTCGACCGGGGCGGCGGCGTCGGCGGGCCGGATCTCCAGGACCTTGGCGACCTTGCTGAGCTGCTTCACCGCGGGGTCGGGCATGTCGGTGGTGGTGATGATCAGGTCCGGCGCCAGCGCGGCGATGGAGTCCATGCTCGGCTCGCCCCGCGTGCCGATGTCCTTCGGCTCGTTCTTCAGCGGCACGGCGGCGGCCCACGCCTTGTAGCCCTTGACGTCGGAGACACCGGCGGGCTCGACGCCCAGCGAGATGAGGTTCTCGACGATGTTCCACTCGGTCGCGACGACCTTCTCGGCGGGTCCGTCGAGGGACACCTTCTTGCCCGAGGCGTCGGTGAGGGTGATGCGGTCGGCGGTCTTCTTGGAGTCGCCGCCGCCGGCGGCGGGCTCGGTGGTCCCGCAGGCGGTCAGGGTGAGCGCCGCGGCGGAGACCGCGGCGACGAGGGTGAGGCGCTTCATGAGGTGGTGCTGAGCCTTTCACTGCGTGTGTGGTGCCGGCCGATCGCGCGGGTGCGCAGCCGGCCTGTCGACGGGTCGGTGGAGACCTCGATCCGGATGCCGTAGGTGTCGGTCAGCCGGTCCGGGGTCAGTACGTCCTCGGGGCCGCCGTCGGCGATGATCCGTCCCGCCCGGAGCAGGACGATCCGGTCGGCGACGGCCGCGGCCTGGTCGAGGTCGTGCAGGACGACTCCGACGGCGATCCCGTGGTCGTCGGCGAGATCGCGGATGAGGTCGAGAAGTTCGATCTGGTACCGCAGGTCGAGATAGGTCGTGGGCTCGTCCAGGAGCAGTACGCCCGTCTCCTGGGCGAGGCAGCCGGCGAGCCAGACCCGCTGGAGCTGTCCGCCGGAGAGGTGTTCGGCGCCTCTCCCGGCCAGTTCCGTGACGCCCGTCATCCCGAGCGCGCGGTCCACCGCGGCCCGGCCGCCCGGGTCCGCCCTGCCCCAGCGGCCCCGGTAGGGGTACCGGCCGAATTCGACGACGTCCCGCACGGTGAGCCCGCTGGGGGTGGGGCGCCCCTGGGTCAGCAGCGCCACGTGCCGGGAGAACTCGCGGGCTGTCAGCGCGAGACCGTCCGTGTCGGCGTCGATGGTGAGCGCCGCGCTTCTGGCCCGCTGGAGGCGGGCCATGGTGCGCATGAGGGTCGACTTGCCGCTGCCGTTCGGGCCCACCAGGGCGGTCACCTCGCCCGGCCGCAGGGACACGGAGGCGTCGTGCACGACATCGACGCCGTCGTACGCCACGGTCACTCCCGTGGCCGACAGCTCATGGCCGCGCGGACCCGTCACCTCGGTGGTCTCTTCAACTACAGTCACGGCGGGAAGGGTAGCCTAACCTAAAATCGACCACGGCCGGGGGGCGGGCGGAAGGCCCCTCGCACCGTGTGCCGCGGCCGGGCGGAAGACCCGCCGGGCCCGCTCCGGCCCCCTGGGGTCACGGCCGGCGGCCCGGAGCGAACCGTGACCCGATCGTGTTCCGGGGCGGGTCCGGCCGGCCGGTGCGGGGCGCGTTCGGGCCGTCGTCAGGGGGCAGTGGCGGGCGAAAGGGGCGAGCCGGGGGAAGGCCGGCGGAGCGTGGCGGATTCCAGGCCGTCCGCATCCCATGGACATGGATCGCCGGCCCGGCCGCGAGGGCCGGTGGACGGCGTCCTCACCAGCCGGTGACCAGACCCTGCGGCTCGACCATCGCGTCGCGCGGCACCGTGATCCCGGCGCCGCCGGTGCGGAGTTGCGGTTCGATGCCGGCCGGCGGATGCTCCATGATCGCCCGGGAGAGGCTCAGCCGCGGCTTTCCGAACGCGGACTCGACCCGGAGGGGTCCGGGGCACCCGCCATGCGCCGCGGCGACGGCGATCGCGGAAGCGGTGCCCGGGGTCTCCGCGGGGAGCGGGGCGGGCACGGAGCCGGGCGCGCCCCGGGTCAGGGCGGTGCGCACGCGGTGGAGGTGCCCGTCCGGATCCCTGTGCGGGATGCGGCCCCCGGCGTACGCCTCGCACGGGCGCCGCACGGCGGTGTCCCGTGCGTCGTCGCCGGCCGGCGGAGCGGTCTCTCCGTCACTCCCATGCCCCACCGGCCCTGCGCGGAGGCGGAGTTCCGGGGGCGGGCGCGATTCCGGGCGGACACCCGGCCGGCCGGTGACGGACCGCGCGATGGCCGCGCCCCGCGGACGGATCCGGGGGCACGGCCATGGCACAAACGGGTCAGGCAGGGGTGATGTTCTCGGCCTGCGGGCCCTTCTGGCCCTGGGTGACGTCGAAGGAGACCTTCTGGCCCTCCTGGAGCTCACGGAAGCCCTGGGCGGCGATGTTCGAGTAGTGGGCGAAGACGTCCGGGCCTCCACCGTCCTGCTCAATGAAGCCGAAACCCTTTTCCGAGTTGAACCACTTGACGGTTCCCGTAGCCATTTTGTCCTCCAAGGGGACTCGAAGTCGGTCCGCACGGTGCGGAACCGGAGGTGATCGCCCTGGCCCTCAGAGAATCTGAACAGCAGAAGACGCCCGCGACATCGCATCACGGGCGCCCCGTACTTCGGAACCACGACAGCTGATCCCAGACGCTACACGGCCAGTCCTTTCACCACCAGGGAGACGCGTACTGAACGTCGTCGCGAACGGTGACGAACCACCGGCTCGGACGAGTCGCGCCCGGGTGACCGGGGCGCCCGGGCGGGCGGATCAGTAGGGTCCGAACACGTTGTCGATGGAGCCGTACCGGTCGGCCGCGTAGTTCGCCGCGGCGACGATGTTGGCGACCGGGTGGAACGGGTCGTTGGGCGTGCCGGGCACCCAGTACGCGGCGAAGGTCGGGTCGATCACCTGGAGCAGCCCCTTGGAGGGGGTGCCGTTGGCCGCGTTGATGTCCCAGTTGTTGACGGCCAGGGGGTTGCCGCTGGACTCCCGCAGGATGTTGCGGTGCAGACCCTCGAACGTACCGGGGATGCCGTGGACGGCCATGACGTCCAGCGCCTCCAGGATCCATCCGTCCAGGTTGTTCGGATAGACGATCTGGGTGGCGGGCGCCGCCGGAGCGGCGGAGGCCGCGGTGGGGGTGAACGCGAGAGCGGCGGCGAGGGCCCCGGTGACGGCGAGCCCCGCGGCGGAGATCCTGCGGGCGGACGCCGGACGGCGCCGGAAAATGCGGTGAGCGGACATACCGGGGGGACCCTTCGCGTGGGGAGTGCCGCGCGGAAGGGAGCCACAGAGCGCTCCGAAGGCGGCGGGTTGCGCAGATTCTTAAGTGCTCCGGGCACCCCTGACAACGGGCTCCTCGCTAAGCCGGATAGTGGATCACCGCCTTGCGGGAGCCCGTTTCGGGCCGCCGGATGAGCCCGGGAGGACCCGGCGCCCACTAAGCACCTTCGTATGTGATGCGCGTCCCATCGAGCGCATCTCCCATCAAAAGGGACAAACGGCCTGCGATTCGCAGGGACCTCTCCTCAGACCGTCATCAGCGCGACCGTCGCGCCGACCGGCAGAAGCTGGAACACCGCCGCGCCCCAGAGGCGGCAGAACACCAGGCCCACCCCGATGACCCCGGCGGCGGCGCAGGCCACCGCCGCCTCCAGCGGCACGCGCGACCGCTCCCCGTCCAGCGCGTCGGCCCAGCCCGTCATTCCGACGGCCAGCCATCCGTACCCCGTGATCAGCAGATTCAGCGGCAACAGCCCGAGGATCGCGATGACATCGCTCCGTCTCATGCCGCCATCCTCACGGCGGGGCATGGAAGCCGTCTTGAGTACGGGTACTCAAGCCACCGGAACGGCGGCGGAACGGCCGGATCAGGAGACCTCGCCCCGGATAGCGGACATCACCCGGCCCGCCGCCCGGTCACTCCGGGGCGGCCGGCAGCCCGTCCCGGCACAGGGGGCAGCGGTCGGAGCCGTCCCACTCCGCCCAGCCGAAGACCCCGGGGCCCATCGTCCTGCCGCCCAGCTCCCTGCGGACGGCGGCCCGGTACGCCCACACCGCCTCCAGATAGGGGTGGTGGGCGCGGTGGAACGCCGGCGACTCCTGCGCGGCCCCCGACGCCACCACCCGCTCCAGCGCCCGGAGCCGTTCGAACATCGCCTGGCCGGCCCCCGCGACGGCCGGCGACGCCTCGATGAAGAGCCGCTCGCGCACCTCGTGGAGGGCGGCCCCGACGAGGGCCGCGCGGGCCGCCCCGGCCGGGTCCGGCTCGGCGTCCGGCGCGCGGGCTGTCACGCGCAGCCGGGCATGGGCCACCCCGGCGGCGGAGATGAACTCCGTGTACACGTCCCGGCGCCGGTCCGACGCCGAGTGCCGGACCTCCTGGCGGCTGCGCAACCCGTCCACCAGCACGGTCCCCGCCATGGCGATGAAACCTCCGCTCGCCGTGGCGATCAGCGTTCCCCAGTCCATCCCCGTTCCCCCACTTCCTCGCTCCCCGCCCGGCCGCGCACCGACAGGGGGAGACCCGCCGTCCGGCTCCGGCCCTCCCCCGCGCCGCGGCCCCCGGGCCGGGTGGTGCCTCCGGGGGCGCCGGTGTGGGCCCGATGATGCCACGTCAGACGGGCGGCCCCGGGGGTGTGTTGCGGGGTCCCGGGGTCCCGGCGGGCGCGGATTCGGTACGGGTACGGGGAGCGGGTGGCGGTACGCGTACGGAGCGCCGGTGCCGGGGTGCGGTACCCGCGCCCCGTACCGCACCGCGCCCCGTACCGCCCCCCGGTCCGGCGGGTTCGCATCCGCGGTCCCGGATCAGTCGCGCGGGCCGTTCAGCAGCCGGCCGGTGATGTCCGCGAGCCGCCGGCCCTGGTAGCGGGCGGCTTCGAGGACGTTGTCGCCGGGCAGGTCACCCGAGCCGGAGGCGTGCGCGGTGCCGTAGGGGTTGCCGCTGGCGGCGAAGACCGACGGGTCGGTGTAGCCGGGGGCGACGATGAGCGAGCCCCAGTGGTAGAGCGTGTTGTAGAGGGCGAGCAGGGTGGACTCATTGCCGCCGTGCACATTCATGGCGCTGACGAAGGCGGTCGCCGGCTTGTCCGCGAAGACGCCGCGCTGCCAGAGGCCGCCGGTGCCGTCAATGAACTGCTTCAGCTGCGAGGCGACATTGCCGAACCGGGTCGGGGTGCCGAGCGCGTAGGCGTTGGCCCAGGTCAGATCGTCATGGGTGGCGATCTCGATATCAGCGGTGGCATCCAGGTGCGCCCGCCAGGCGGGGTTGGCGCCGATGGCCTCGTCGGGTGCCAGTTCGGCGACCCGGCGCAGCCGGACCTCCGCGCCGGCGGCCTCGGCGCCTTCGGCGACGGCCCGGGCGAGGTGGTGCACGCTGCCGGTCGCCGAGTAGTAGACGACGGCGATCCGGGGGGTTGCGACGGTGCTCATGAAATGCCTTCCGTGACGACGCGCTCGAAGCGGATATCTATCCGCTTCGGTGAAGGTAGACGGTTCAACCATCGATTGGCAAGCAGTAAGCGGATAACTTTCCGCCCGCCCTCGAACCCGGTAAGCGGATAGCTGTCCGCTAGGCTGGAAGCCCTGCGGCCGTCCAGCGCCGCCCGCACAGCGGCCCCCGCGGCAGCGCGTCCGGAAGGGGGCCACCGGCCCGTGCACGCCTTCGAACCCCAGCCCGTGGAGCTCTCCCCGGCCGGCTCCGCGCCCGCCGCCCCGGCCGGCCCCCGCGCCGACGCCGTCCACAACCGCCGCAAGATCCTCGACGCCGCCGCCCGCATCGTGGCCGAGCAGGGTCCCGACGCCCTCACCATGAATGCCGTCGCCCGCGCCTCCGGCACCGGCGTCGGCACCGTCTACCGCCGCTTCGGCGATGTCGCCGCGCTCTTCTCCGCCCTGCTCGACGAAAGGGAGCACCAGTTCCAGGAGGCGTTCCTGTCCGGGCCGCCGCCGCTCGGCCCCGGCGCGCCGCCCGGGGAGCGGCTGCGCGCCTTCCTGCATGCGCTGACCGATCGCGTGGTGGACCAGCGCGAGCTGCTGCTCGCCGGTGAGGCGGCGTCCCCCCTCGCCCGCCACCGGCACGGCGCCCACCTCGGCAGGCACGCCCATGTCGCGATGCTCGTCCAACGGCTCCGCCCCGGCGCGGACGCGGCCCTGATCGCCCATCTGCTGCTCGCGCCCTTCGCCCCCAGCCTCATCACCCACCTCACCCGCGACTGCCGGCGCGGCCCCGAGGAGATCAAGCGGGCCCTCGACGATCTGCTCGACACCCTGCTGACGGAATCCGGCTCCGGCCCGGTGGACGCGGCCGGCGGCGCCGCCCGGAGTCTCCGCGCACACCCCCTCGCTTCCGGGCCGGCCGAGCAGGAGGCTCAGCCGTAGCGGATCAACCGGTCATCACCGGCGGGATCGTGGCCACCGTGAACGGCGCCGGAGGGGTACCGCACGGCGGCACCCCGGTGGTCGAGGGAGACAGGACACCGCGGTCCACCGCAGGGGTGAGGAGGGCGACGCCGTCGCGGGGACCCGGGGCCGGGTGATCGGCGCGATCGGTCACGCGGTCGTTCCCGGTCCGGTCGATCCGCACTCCCGCACGGCACCCGGCAAGGGATACGGAGCCGCGGGCGGCCGGATCGAGGTACGGGTGGGCATCGAGTGGCCGCCGTTCGCCTCCGAGGCGCTGCCGCGCTACGCCCGGGCACTCGCCGACGGCCCGGGCACGGGCATCCACATCCGTCTCAACGAATCCGCCGGCGAGGCCGAGGTGCCGGCCCAGGCCAATGAGTCGTTTCCGCGGGTGCTCGACCGCCTCCGCGCCCGCTGCCCCGGACGGGACCCCCGGCGCGGGTCAGCGGCGCGCGGTGCCCCGCCCGGACCCGGCTGCCGCGTCGAGGACCGCCGCCACCACCCGGCCGGTGAGGGCGGCCGGATCCTCCCGCGCCCCGATCGTCAGAGAGGTGACGTCCGCGACCGTGTGCAGCCCGCGGACGAGAAAGGCGTACTCCTCCCCCTCCTCCAGCAGCAGCACCACCGGCTTGCCGAGCGCGGACGCCCAGCCGATCTCGACATGGGTGCCGGGCGACGCCGGGGCACCGGGGAAGGCGACGAGGACATCGCTGCCCGAGATCTCGTCGAAGTCCAGCCGGGTGCACTCCTCGGGGGTCAGGAAGGCCGCCCCCCAGCTCTCCCGGCGGTGGGCGTTGTGAACCTCGTACCCCTTGGCCTCCAGACCCGCGATCAGTGCCTCGAAGCGGGAGCGCTCCCGCTCGCGCATGTTTCCGTGCTCGTCCACCAGACCCTTGAACGGACCCGCGAGAAAGACCCGTCCGGTGCTTCCCCTGTTCATTCCTTCACCCCTGTCACGATGAGAAACGGCGGATGATCCGCCTCGGCCGCACCGGCGCCCAGCAGCGGGCCGGGGCCGCCCGGATCCGGTACGTCGCCGAGCAGCGGGGCCTCGGCGGTGACCGAGGCGAAGCCCGCGCCGGTGAACACATCGGTGTAGAACTCCCGGGGCCAGTGGTGGTCGGCCAGGTCCAGCACCCCGCCCGGCCGGTGGTGCAGCCGGACCGGGCGGCGCTCGCCCGGCGCGTACCGGCGGCCCGGCTCACCGCTGCAGAAGGTCGAGAAGCGGATGCCCGTGGTGTCCGGGTGGGTGTCCAGTACGCAGTAGCGACCGCCGGGCCGCAGCACCCGGTGGATCTCGGCGGCGATGGCCCGGATCGTGCCGGGATCGCCGATGTTGATGAAGACATAGCAGGACATCGCCGCGTCGACCGAGCCGTCCGCGAGGAACGGCAGCCGCCCGCCGTCGATCAGATGATGGCGGATCCTCGGATGGGAGCGCCGCTCCCGGGCGATCCCGAGCATCCACGCGGAGATGTCGACCGCGACCACGTCCACGTCCCGGCTCTCGGCGGCGCGCAGGGCCACCTTGCCCGGCCCGCAGCCGTAGTCGAGCACCCTCCCGACCCCTGGGTCGCCGAGGCGGAGCCGGTCGAAGACGGTGGGATAGCCGATGACCCGCTCGGGGAGATCGTCATAGGCCTCGAAGCCGTCCGCGACCTCCTGATTGTCCTTCCACTCAGTTCCCATGGCACTCCTCCACCGCTCCCGCCGGTCCCGTCCGCACCCTCGTCGCCCTCTCCGTCGCCGTCACCGGCCCGCCCCGATCGCACCGGTCGGGGTGCGCGGACGCCAGTGGGTGACGATCCAGCGGTACGGCGGGGTCAGCGCGTCGAGCAGCTCCGGGTCCACCGTCTCCTCGTACCGGATTCTGCGCTGGATTTCGAAGAGCAGCAGCACCTGAGCCCAGTAGCCGGGCAGACCGAGTCCGCCGGTGTCCGGGCCGATCCGCAGCCGGTTGCGGCGCAGCGCCTCCTCGTGGACCAGCACCTCGCGGATGTAGGGCCAGTTGTCGCCCTCCGGGAGGGCCGGGAAGCGCAGGGCGGGGGCGGCCGAGGACGCCGGGTCGGCCAGCACCTCGCGGGCCCGCGCCGCGTCGGTGTCGTAGACGTGCACGGAGCCGACCGCGTGGTGGTACTCGCCGAGCCGCGCTCCCAGTTCGCGCGCCATCACCTCCTGGAGGAAGGTGAAGGAGAAGACATCGCTGCTCATGCCCCGGTAGGCGTCATTGGCCCGCATAAAGCCGACCGTGTGCAGAGCGCCCTCGCGGAGCAGGAATTGCAGGCCCAGGGTGCAGGACACATCGGGGTTGGCGGGGACGGCGAGCTCCTCGCCGCGGAAGATCTGGAGGACCGCGCGCTTGCTGTCCGGGTCCCGGCGCAGCTCCTCCACGACCGTGCGCCACTGGCCGGGCCCCTCGCCGCCGAAGAGTGCCCTGCCGTACGCGGTGCCGGTCAGCCGGCGGCCGTCGGCGGAGTACTTGCGGATGCCGGGCGCGTAATGGGCGATGAAGTCGAGATCGTCACGGCCGGCCAGATACCAGAGCGACTCCGCGAAGTTGAAGGCGATGTTCAGCCGCCGGGCGGGGATCAGCGGCACCCGCTGGTCCGGTTCGCGCAGCCGGAACCCCAGTCCGAGGCGCTCCCGGCTCGGTAATCCGCGCGGGGCGTTGCGGAAGGCGGGTTCCTCGACGACCCGGCGCAGTACCGCCGCGTAGGCGTGATGGAAGGTGTCGAACTCCACGGGAAACCACCCCAATACTCATCGCCGTCCGCCGGTCCGCCGGCGGACCGGCATCGTGCAACTTCCCGGCGCGGCCGGTACGCCGAACCGGCGGGCCCCTTCCGGCGGTGCGCCCGCTCCTGTCGGCGGCACCGGGGGCGGACCTCCTCCCCCGGCCGGACGTGTTCCTTCGTGCTCCCGGCACGCACCATACGCGCGGCGGTGCGCCACCACCAGAGAGCCGCAGCCGGGCCCGGACGGATCAAGTCGCTTGGAAACAGGCCATGGTGACGGAATATCAGCCGACGGCCCGGCCGGCGTCCGGGGCCTCGCGGAGGCGGGCGGAGAGCTCCGCCGCCGCCCGCCGGGGGCCGGCCGCCGCCGTCACCGCCCGCACCACCGCCACCCGGCGGGCTCCGGCGGCGAGGACCTCGGGCAGCCAGGCCGCGTCGATGCCGCCGATCGCGAACCAGGGCCGGTCACCGGCCGCTTCCGCGGCCACCCGCAGCAGTTCCGTTCCGGTCGCGGCGCGCCCCGGCTTCGTCGGTGCGGGCCGGCAGGGGCCGACGCTGAAGCAGTCCGGGCCGTTCCCGGCCGCCGCCGCGCGCACCTGCCCGGGACTGTGTGCCGACCGGCCGGTCAGGACCCCGTCGCCGACGATCCGGCGGGCGGCGGCGAGCGGCAGATCGCCCTGGCCGAGATGGAGCACATCGGCCCCGGCCGCCACCGCGAGGTCCGCGCGGTCGTTCACGGCGAGCAGCGCGCCGCGGCGGCGGCAGGCGTCCCGCAGAACGGCCGGCGCCTCCAGCGCGCCGGCCGCCTCCAGCGGTCCCAGGCGGTGTTCGCCCGCGGAGCCCTTGTCCCTCAACTGGATGACATCCACGCCTCCCGCCGGCGCGGCGTCCGCGAATTCAGCCAGGTCATGGGTATCCCTGCGGGCATCGGTGCACAGGTACAGTGTCGACGCGGCGAGGCGCTCACGGGTGTCCATCCCGGCAACGCAGCCCCTCACCGCCGGTACGGCCATGGACCTCCCGGCAGAATCCTCACCCGTGCGGAAGGGGGCGACGCTGTGCGGACTCCCCGGCCGGGTACGGCCCGCAGGGTGTCGGTCGTGGGCGCGGGAGTGATCGGTCTGTCGGCCGCCTGGCGGGCCGCCGGAGCCGGCTGGACCGTCACCGTGCACGACCCGGCTCCCGCCCGCGGGGCCTCCTGGGTCGCGGGCGGCATGCTCGCCCCGCTCACGGAGGGATGGCCCGGCGAGGAGGGCCCGCTGGAGCTGGGCACCGCGTCGCTGGAGCGCTGGCCCGGCTTCGCCGCGCGGCTGAGTGCCGCCGCCGGGCTGCCGTCCGGACTGCGCACCCGGGGCACCCTGGTGGTGGCGGTGGACTCCGCCGACGCCGGTGAACTGCGGGTACTCGCCGGCTGGCTGGCCGAGCGGGGCCGCCGGGCCGAGAGCGTCGGCCGGCGCGAGCTGAGCCGCCGCGAACCCTCCCTGTCGCGGTCGATCCGCGGCGCGCTCCATGTGCCGGGGGATCTGTCGGTGGACAACCGGGCGCTGCTGGCGGCGTTACGGGCCGCCTGCGTCTCGGCGGGCGTCCGGTTCGCCGCGGAGCGGGTGGACGACCTCACCGCGCCGGCGGCGGATCAGGTGGTGCTGGCCGCGGGCGTGGGCTCCGCCGCGCTGCATCCGCTGGCCCGGGTCCACCCGGTGAAGGGCGAGATCCTGCGGCTGCGGGAGCGGCCCGGCACACTGCCCCGCCCCGGGCTGACGGTGCGCGGGGTGGTCCACGGCCGCCATGTGTATCTGGTGCCGCGCGACGACGGCCTGGTGGTGGGCGCGACCCAGTACGAGGCGGGTCATGACACACGGGTGACGGTGGGCGGGGTGCGGGATCTCATCGCCGACGCGGAGACGGTGCTGCCCTCGGTCGCCGAGTACGAACTCGACTCCGCTCAGGCGGGTCTGCGGCCGATGACGGCGGACAATCTGCCGCTGATCGGCCGGGTCGACAGCGGTACGGTGCTGGCGACCGGGCACGGGCGCAACGGTCTGCTGCTCGCCCCGCTGACCGCCGACGCGGTTCTGGCCGAACTGGAGGGCGAGCCACTGCCCGTGGCCGCCTCCGCCGATCCCGGGAGAGTGCTGTGGTGAGTGGAGTGAAGGTCATGAATGTCGTCGTGAACGGGGTACCCCGGCTGGTGCCCCTCGGGTGTACCACCGCACAGATCGCCGATGAACTGCGGTTACCCGTCACCGGTGTGGCGGTCGCGGTCGACGGCGAGGTGGTGCCGCGCGGCCGGTGGGACCGCGCGCTCCGCGAGGGGGCGGCCGTCGAGGTGCTCACGGCGGTGCAGGGTGGCTGAGGAACTGCGCATCGCGGGCCGCGCCTTCGGCTCGCGGCTGATCACCGGTACGGGAGGGGCGGCGAATCTCGCGGTCCTGGAGCGCGCCCTGGTGGCGTCGGGCACCGAGCTGACCACGGTGGCACTGCGCCGGGTGGACGCGGCGGGCGGCAGCGGGGTGCTGGAGATGCTGCGGCGGCTGGGGATCGCGATCCTGCCGAACACGGCGGGCTGCCGGGGCGCGGCCGACGCGGTGCTCACCGCGCGGCTGGCGCGGGAGGCGCTGGAGACCGACTGGGTGAAGCTGGAGGTGGTGGCCGATGAGCGCACTCTGCTGCCGGATGTCACCGAACTGGTCGAGGCGGCCGAGGAGCTGGTGAACGACGGGTTCACCGTACTGCCGTACACGACCGACGATCCGGTGGTGGCGCGGCGGCTGGAGGATGTGGGCTGTGCCGCGGTGATGCCGCTGGGCTCGCCGATCGGCACCGGGCGGGGCATCGCCAACCCGCATCAGCTGGAGATGATCGTGGCCGCCGCCGGGGTGCCGGTCATCCTGGACGCGGGGATCGGTACCGCGAGTGACGCGGCGGTGGCGATGGAGCTGGGCTGTGACGCGGTGCTGCTGGCGACGGCCGTGACCCGGGCCGGGGATCCCGAGCGGATGGCGCGGGCGATGGCGGCGGCGGTGCGGGCGGGGTACGACGCCCGGCATGCGGGCCGGATACCGAAGCGCTTCTGGGCGCGGGCTTCGTCGCCCGGGCTGCCGCCGGCGGCGGCGCCCGCGGCCGGGCCGCCGGAGTAGCACCCACCGCCCGGCATCCCTGTCCCCTTTCCGTACGAGACACCCGGACGCATCTGATGATCCGTACCACCCGCCGCTCCGTGACGGCGGCCCGCCGGTGACCGCCGGGGTGCCGTCCCCCGGCCGCTTCCGGGAGATCGACGGCTGTTTCAACTTCCGTGATCTCGGGGGCTACCGCGCCGGGGACGGATGGACCGTGCCCTGGCGGCGGCTGTACCGCGCCGACGGGCTGCACCGGTTCAGCGCCGGCGGCCGGGCGGCCTTCGGCGCGCTCGGGATCGTCAGCGTGCTCGATCTGCGGACCGGGGACGAGGCCGGGCAGTGTCCCTGGACCCCGCCGGACGGCTGGCCGGGGCGGCGCAGCCATCTCCCGCTGCTGGCGGGGGTGCCCGACTGGTCCGGCGGCGATCCCGGTGAGCTGAACCGGGACGACTTCGCCGCCGGCCATTATCTGCACATCGCCGAGGAGGGGGCGGCGGAGCTCGGCCGGGCGGTGCGGCTGCTGGCCGAGCCCGGCGCGCTGCCCGCCGTCTTCCACTGCTCGGCGGGCAAGGACCGCACCGGTGTCCTGGCGGCGCTGGTGCTGCGGCTGCTCGGGGTCCCGGCCGGGGCCGTCGCCGACGACTACGCGCTGAGCGAGCGGGCCACCGCCCGCTGGGAGGCGTCGGTGGCCGGCGGTGTCCCGGACGACACCCTCTCCACCTGGGCGACCGTACCGCCGTCGCTGCTCCGGTCGGACCGGGAGACCATGCTGGCCTTTCTGCGCGGCATCGACGAGCGGTACGGGTCGGTGGCGGGGTGGGCAGCCGCCCGGCTCGGGATCGGCGCGGCGGACGCCGAGCGCCTGCGCCGGGCGCTGTGAGCGCGGCGCCCGGACCCTCCGGGGCGGTCGCGGGCCGCCCGGCGGCGGCCAGATTCCGGGTCGCGGTGGTCTTCTTCGTCAATGGCGCGGTGTTCGCGAGCTGGGGCTCGCGGATCCCGGGCATCGCCTCCGCGCTGGAGATGGGACCCGGGGAGATCGCGTTCGCCGTCTTCGGGCTGAGTGTGGGCGCGCTGCTGGGGCTGCCGCTGTCCGGCGCGCTGGTGCCGCGCTTCGGCGGTGTCGCGGTGATCCGGGCGGGGCTCGCCGGATACGCCGCCGCGCTCACCGCCGTGGCGCTCGCGCCGTCCGTGCCCGCGCTGACCGGCGCCCTGGTGGCGCTCGGTGTCGGCAACGGTGTGCTGGACGTGGCGATGAACGCGGCGGCGGTACGGGTGGAGCGGCGCTATCCCCGGCAGATCATGGCGGCCTTCCACGCGATGTTCAGTTTCGGCGGGCTGGCGGGAGCGCTGGCAGGCGCCGGGGCGGCGCTGATCGGGATGGAGCCCGCCGCGCATCTGCCCGTGGTCGCGGCCGTGTTGCTGGTGGTGGGCTGGGCGGCGAGTTTCGGCCTGTCGCCGGACGCGCCGGAGCCCGCGGACCGGGCAGCCCCCGGGGAGGAGGCGACCGGGGAGGAGGCGGCCGGGCGGCCCGCCCGCCGGGACCGGCGGCTGATCGCGCTCGGGCTGCTCGCCTTCGCCGGCCTGCTGTGCGAGGGAGCGGCCTATGACTGGAGCGCGGTCTGGATCCGGCAGGATCTGGGCGGCAGCGCCGCCGCCGCGGCGCTCGGCTTCGCCGTGTTCACCCTCGCCATGGCCTGTTGCCGGCTGGTCGCCGACCGCGTCGCGGACCGGGTGGGTGCGCGGGCCTTTGTACGCTGCGGGGGGCTGCTGGCGGCCGTGGGCGTACTGTCCGCGGTGCTCACCTCGTCGGTGGCGGGCGGTGTCGCCGCCTTCGGGGTGCTCGGGCTGGCGCTGGCCGGGGTGGTGCCGACCCTCTTCAGCGCCGCCGCGGCCGGGCGCGCGGCCCCCGCGCCCGCCATCGCGGTGGTCTCCACCATCGGCTATCTGGGTTTTCTGGCGGGCCCGGTGGTGATCGGCGCGGTCGCCGCGGCGGTGTCGCTGCGCTCGGCGCTCCTGGTGCTGGTGGTGCCGGCCCTGGCGATCTGCGCCGGGGCGGGGGCGCTGCGCCCGGATTCCGGCGGGAAGCGCCCCGGGGCCGGGAGCGGATGACTCGCCCGCGGCCCCGGGGCCGGGATCACACCGGCCAGGACTCACGGCGGAATCCGGCGTCCCAGAACATCCACTCGTAGCGGGCCGCCGTTCTGACCCGCTCCCGGATCAGGGTGCGCTCGGCCTCCGGGGCCGCCGCGCCCACCCGGTCCGCGACCGCGAGCACCTGGCCGGTGGTGGCCTGGAAGTCCGCGTCCCCGTACGCCGCGATCCAGCGGGCGTAGAGCGGATCGGGCGAACCGGCCGCCCGCAGCGTCCGGCCGACCTCCGCGTAGACCCAGTAGCAGGGCAGCACCGCGCCCACCGCCTCGCCGTAGGACCCGGTGTACGCGCTGGCCAGCAGGAAGTCCAGATAGGCGCGGGTGGTCGGCGCGACCGGCTCCGCCGCGGCGGCCTCCTGCCCGGTGCCCATCTCGGCCAGCAGCGAGGCGTGCAGCTCCTTCTCCATGGCCACGGTCTCCCCCGCGTGCCGGGCGAACATCACCGCGTCGGCGTCGGAGCCGGCCTTGGCCGCGCAGAGCGCCAGCACTCGTGCATAGGTGTACAGATAGTGTGAATCCTGGATGATGTAGTGCCGGAAGCACTCCCTCGGCAGCGTGCCGTCGATCAGTCCGGTGATGAACGGATGCCGCATCACCTCCGCCGCTGTGCCCTCGATGTCCGACCAGAGCAGCGAAGTGAACCGGGATCCGGCGAGATCTGTGATGGCCATGTGCGCAAGCTAGCCCAGCGGGCCCGCTGTGCCCATGGCCGGTTTCCGCCTCTTGCCGGGGGGATGGCGGTTCCGCGTACTCTGACGCCCGGCCGGACCCGGGTGTGCCGGTGTCCGCGCCGGCCGGCACCGGCCCAAGGAGGCGTACGGCATGGGCGTATCCCGATCGGCCCGGCCGGCCGTCCTCCTCGCCGTGCTGCTGCTCCTCGTCACCGGATGCGTGAGCACCGGCGACGGCGGGGGCGGCGACGGCTCCCGGGCGAAGGTGCGGATCGCCCTGGACTGGACGCCGAACTCCAACCACCTCGGGCTGTACGCCGCGCAGCAGCAGCGCTGGTACGAGGAGGCCGGGCTCGATGTGGAGATCCTGCCCTACAACAACGCCTCCGCCGACACCCTGGTGGCCCAGGGCACGGCCGACTTCGGCATCAGCTTCCAGGACACCTTCACCTTCGCCAGGGCGTCCGGGGCGGACATCACCTCGGTGATGGCGATCGTCCAGCACTGGACGACGATGATCGCGGTGCGCGCGGACCGGAAGGACATCGTCACCCCCAGGGATCTCGACGGCACGGTCTACGGCGGATTCGGCGCGCCCTACGAGGAGCCGAAGATGCGGGCGGTCATCAAGGACGCCGGCGGCAAGGGGGACTTCACGACCGTGGTCCTCGGCACCTCGGTCTACGAGGCGCTGTACGCCGGGAAGGTGGACTTCACCGAGCCGTTCGCCACCTGGGAGGTGATCGAGGCCGAGCTGCGGGGCAAGCCGCTCAAGACCTTCGCCTACACCGACCACGGCTTCCCGGACGCGTACAACGTCCTGCTCGTCGGCAACTCCTCGTGGCTGCGGAAGAACCGGGACACCGCGACCGCCTTCGTGCGCGCCACCCAGCGCGGCTACGAGCTCGCGGCGAAGGATCCGGACCGGGCCGGGGAGCTGCTGGAGAAGGCCAACCCCGGTGCCTTCAGCAGCAAGGAGCTGATCCGCCGCAGCGGGCGGCTGCTCGCCCGCTATCTGCGCGACGAGAAGGGCGCGGTGGGGACCCAGACACTGGCGAAGTGGCGGGGGTACTCGGGATTCCTCTACGACTCCGGTGTCCTGACCGGTCCGGACGGCGCGAAGGTGACGAAGCGTCCGGACTTCTCCCGGTGGTTCACCAATGAGTATCTCGCGCGCTGACCGCCCGGCGGTGCCGCGGCGGGTGTGGTCCGCCGCCGTGCCGGCCGCCGTCCTGGCGGTGGCGCTCCTGGCGGGCTGGCAGTGGTTCGTCACGGCGAGCGGGATCCGCCCGCAGGTGCTTCCCTCGCCGGTGCGGGTGGCGGAGCAGGGCTGGGCGTTCCGGGCGGAGATCTGGGCGAACACCCTGCCCACGCTCCAGGTGACGGCGATCGGTTTCGGTGTCTCGCTGGCGGTGAGCTGGACGCTGGCCGTCGCGGCGAATTTCTCCGGTCCGCTGCGGCGGGCGCTCACCCCGCTGCTGGTGCTCTCGCAGACGCTGCCCGTGATCGCGATCGCGCCGCTGCTGATCATCTGGTTCGGCTTCGGGCTGCTGCCCAAGGTGCTGGTGATCGCCCTGGTCACCTTCTTCCCGGTCGCCGTGGGGCTGATCGAGGGGTTCGCCGCCACGGATCCGCAGGCCGTCAATCTGCTGCGGAGCATGGGCGCTTCGCGCTGGGCGCAGTTCCGGTACGTCCGGCTGCCGGGGGCGATGCCGGCCTTCTTCACCTCGCTGCGCATCGGTGTCACCTATGCGGTCACCGGGGCGATCTTCGCCGAGTACGTGGGGGCGACGGCGGGGCTCGGCGTCTTCATGAGCCTCCAGAAGAACAGCTTCCGCACGGATCTGGTGCTGGCGGCGGTCGTGGTCACCGCACTGCTCTCGATCGCTCTGTTCGGGCTGACCTATCTGGCGCAGTGGCTGATCGCCCCCTGGTACGGCAGGTCGCGCCGCCATGGCTGAGCCGAAGCTCACCGTCGAGGGGGTGAGCAAGTCGTTCCGGCCGGGCAGGTCGGCGTTCGCGGTGCTGGACGGGGTGTCGCTGTCCCTGGCCGCCGGGGAGTTCGTCTCGGTGATCGGCCCCAGCGGGTGCGGCAAGTCCACCCTCTTCAATGTGGTGGCCGGGCTGGAACGCCCGGACACGGGGCGGATCCTGGTGGACGGCCGGGAGGCGACCGGGAGCAGCGCCCCCTTCGCGTACATGCCGCAGCAGGATCTGCTGTTCCCGTGGCGGACGGTGCTGGACAACACCATCCTGGGTCTGGAGGTGGCCGGAATGCGCCGGCGGCCGGCCCGGGAGCGGGCCCGGAGCCTGTTTCCGGTCTTCGGTCTGGCCGGCTTCGAGTCCGCGTACCCCTATGAGCTCTCCGGCGGGATGCGCCAGCGCGCGGCGCTGCTGCGGACGGTGGTGCAGGACCGTCAGGTACTGCTGCTGGACGAGCCCTTCGGGGCGCTGGACGCGCTGACCCGTACGGAGATGCAGGGCTGGCTGGAGGAGGTGCGCGGGCGGTTCGGCTGGACGGTGCTGCTGATCACCCATGACATCCGGGAGGCGGTGTTCCTCTCCGACCGGGTGGTGGTGCTGGGGGCGCGGCCGGCCCGGGTGCGCCGGGAGGTGCCGGTGGATCTGCCGAGGCCCCGGGAGGCCGGGATCGTCACCGGCCCGGCGTTCGCCGCGGTGGAGGAGAAGGTGCTCGCGGCGCTGCACACCGGGCCGTGACCGCCGCGCGTCCCGCCGGAGCGGGGCGCGCGCCGTGCCGCCCTCCCCGCCGGGTCAGGGGCCGACGTACAGCAGCCGGTTCGGTGAGCCGGATCCCGGGTTGCCCACCACTCCGGGGGTGGCCGCCGCGATCAGGGCGGCGGCGGTCTGGGCCGGGGTCGCGGCCGGGTTCTCCGCGAGGTGGAGCGCCGCCGCTCCGGCGGCGTGCGGCGCGGCCGTCGATGTCCCGGAGAGGGTGGCGGTGGCCTGGTCCCCGGAGTTCCAGAGCGAGGTGATCGAGACACCCGGCGCGAACAGGTCCACGGCGCGCCCGTAGTTGGACGAGGGGGCGCGGGCGTCGGTGATGGTCGCCGCGCCGACGGTGATGGCCTCGGCCACCCGGGCGGGCGAGACGGTGCCCGCGTCGGTGTTGGAGCCGCCCGCCGCGACGGCGTAGGAGATCCCGGAGGCGATGGAGTTGCGCACCGCGGCGTCCAGTGCGGCGTTCGCCCCGCCGCCGAGGCTCATATTGGCGACGGCCGGCTTGACCGCGTTCGCCGTCACCCAGTCGACGCCGGCGACGACCTGGGCGATGGTGCCGGCGCCGGAGTTGTTCAGCACCCGCACCCCCACGATCCGGGCCCTCTTGGCGACCCCGTGCAGGGTGCCGGCGACGATGCCCGCGACATGGGTGCCGTGGCCGTTGCCGTCCTGCGCGACACCGTCGCCGTCGACCGTGTCCCAGCCGTGGGCCGCCCGGCCGCCGAAGTCCTGGTGGGTGATCCGGACCCCGGTGTCGATGATGTACGCGGTCACTCCGCGGCCCGCGCTGTCCGGATAGGTGTACCGCTGGTCGAGCGGGAGGTATCGCTGGTCGATCCGGTCCAGCCCCCACGAGGGCGGGTTGAACTGCGTCGCGGTCGCCCGCACCGTGCCGTCCTGGACGACGGAGGCGACGGCCGGGTGGGCGGCGAGCCGCTTCGCCCCGGCTTCGGGGAGCCGCACGGCGTATCCGTCGAGCGCGGCGGTGTACGTCCGCTCGATCCGCGCGCCGTGATCCCGGACGAGCTTCTCGGCGGCGGCCGTTCCGGCGTCCGGCGCGGAGGGGCGGAAGGTCACGAGGTAGCTGCCCGCGATCGCCCCCGGGGCACCGGCGTTCAGGATGACGCCCTCCGCCCGGTCGGGGCCGGTGGTGGCGGTGGCGGGGGACGCTCCGAGGGTGAGGGCCGCGATCGCGCAGAGCGATGCGGTGATCGCCGGTCGGGAGGTGCGTAACGGCACGGGATTCTCCTTCGGTCGGAGGCCGGACGGCGCACACATAGATCAGGTGCATGTCAATACGGCCTGAGCGAAGGCTGCCGGACCCACCGCGATCCCACAAGGCCCCGCAGGGCCCGGCGCCCGCCGGGCGGACCGCGCGCCCGGTCCCGGCGACCGGGGCCGGGCAGCGGAGACGGGCCACGCGCGCGCCCTCACCCCGCTCTCGTGAACGAAGGGTGAATTCCGCCGCGGCCGGCGCGGCGGGCCGCCCGGATGGGTCCATGCTGGCAAGCGGGTTGGGACCCGTCCGGTCACCGCGACGGGCCCCGGGCCGCTCCGCCACCCCCACACACAGGAGAGTGAGCCGTCCCATGGACCACGACCCCGATGGCGCGGCCCTCACCCGACGTCGGCTGCTCGCCGCGGCGGGCCCCATCGGCGTCACCGTCGCCTCGGTCGCGGCCGGTGCCGCTCCCGCCGTCGCGGCCGGCCGGGAGACCGGCACCGCCGCATCGCGCACCGCCGCCCGCCGGCTGCTCCTCACCGCCGCCACCAACGGCTCGGCGAGCCTCTCCCCCGCCGGCGGCGGGCTGATCGCCGAAGTGCAGGGCATTCTCTGGTCCCTGCCCCGGACGGGCGGCACCGCCGTGCCCCTTACCCCGGCCGATCTGGAGCCCGGCCGGCCCGTCCACTCACCGGACGGCCGGCTCGTCGCGTTCAGCGCCTACCGGGGCGGCAGCTTCCAGATCTGGACCGTGCGCCCGGACGGATCGGAGCTGCGCCGGCGCACCGAGGGGCCCTGGGACGACCGGGCCCCGGCCTGGTCGCCGGACGGCACGCGGATCGCCTTCGCCTCGGAGCGCGGCGGGGACCCGGTCGCCGGCAGCGCGTACCGCGTTCATGTGCTGGAGCTGCGGACCGGGACCATCACCCGGCTCACCGGTGCCGCCGGCCAGGACGGGCCCCTCCAGGACGGCGCCTGGGAGGACTTCGATCCCGTCTGGTCGCCGGACGGGCGGCGGATCTGGTTCGTCCGGGCCAGGGGCGTCACCACCCCCGCCGGGACCACCCTGGAGGCCCGTACCATCGCCTCCGTTCCCGCGCGCGGAGCCGGGCCGGCCGTCGTCGAGCACACCGAGACCGAGGCGGCGCATGTCATGGTGCCGGCCCTCTCGCCGGACGGACGGCTCGCCCATCTGCGGATCACCCCGCAGCCCGGGGGATCGTGCACCCTCGTCGTCGGCGGCCGGCCCGTCGCGGTCACCGGGGAGATCGCGGCCGTGCCCCCGCGCTGGACGGCCGCCGGCGAGCTGCTGCTCACCGTGGACGGCCACTTCACCCTCGTACGCCCCGGGGAGCCGGACCGCGCGCGGCGGATTCCCTTCAGCGGCACGCTCTCCGTCGACCGGCCGTCCCGCAGGACCAAGACGTATGACCTGGAGGACGGACGCGCCCGCCCGGTGCGGGGGATCCATCTCCCCGCTCTGTCGCCCGACGGACGGCGGATCGCCTTCGCCGCGCTCAACACCCTCTGGCTGGGCGGCACATCGGGCGGCCGCCCGCCGGGGAAGCTGCGCCGGTCCGAGCCCGGCCGCTATCTCCTCGGCCCCGTGTGGGCGCGCGACGGGCGTTCCCTGCTGTACGCCGACGACCGGGACGGGCTGCTCGGTGTGTACCAGCACGATCTGGCCACCGGTGCCGAGCGCGCGCTCGCGACGGGCGGCCGGGTCTTCCCCGCGCTCTCCCCCGACGGCGGGCGGCTCGCCTGCTTCGACATGACGGGCCGGCTGCTGGTGCGCGAGACGGCGACCGGGGCCGAACGCGTCGTCGCCGAACCGCTCGGCGGCGGCGGGCTGCCCGGCCGGCCGAGCTGGTCCCCGGACGGCCGCCGGATCGCCTTCTGCGACCGCAACCGGCTCAGCCTCCGCTTCCGGGAGGGGTACAACCTCATCCGGGTGATCGACACCGTCACGGGCTCCGACCGGCTGCATGCCGTCGCCCCGCACACATCCGTCTCCGACCGGTACGACTCCGGGCCGGTCTGGTCCCCCGACGGCCGGTGGATGGCGGTCATCGTCGAATCGGCGCTCGCCCTGCTGCCCGTCACCCCCGAGGGCACCCCGCGCGGCCCGCTCCGGACCCTCACCGACGAAGCCGCCGACAGCCCCTCGTGGTCCGGGGACTCCACCACCCTGCTCTATCTCTCCGGCACCCGGCTGCGGCTCATCGGCACCGGCGGCGGCGCGGCGCGGACCGTGCGCCTGCCGCTGGACCGGCCCCGGGCCGCGCTCGCCGACACGGTGGTGCATGCCGGACGCCTCTGGGACGGCACCGGCGACACCGTGCGGGAGGACGCCGACATCATCGTGCGCGGCGGGCGCGTCGCCGCCGTCGAGCCCCATCGCGCGGGCCGCCGCACCACCCTGCGCCGGATCGACGCCTCCGAGCGGACGGTGCTGCCCGGTCTGTGGGACACCCACACCCATCCGTGGACCACCAACGGCGCACGGCAGGGCGCCGGTCAGCTGAGCTACGGCGTCACCACCACCGTCTCCTTCGGCGGGATCGCCCACGAGCAGGCACGGCTGCGGGAGGCGGTGGCGTCCGGACAGCTCACCGGCCCCCGGCTGCTGACCACCGGTGAACTGCTCGACGGATCACGGGTCGCCTACAGCATGGGCCGCGCCCACCGCACCCCTCAGGGGCTGCGCCGGACCCTGGAGCGCGCCGAGGCGCTCGACTGGGACCTCGTCAAGACCTATGTACGGGCGCCCGGATGGGTGATGGCGGAGGCGGCGCGGTTCGCCCGGGAGCGTCTCGGTGTGCGCACCGGCAGCCATCTGCTCTCCCCCGGTGTCCAGCTGGGACAGGATCTGACCACCCATCTCCAGGCCACCCAGCGCGCCGAGTCCGGGCGCGCGGTGACCGCGTCGGGCCACACCCACGA
Source organism: Streptomyces sp. CAU 1734 (assembly GCF_039888735.1). Lineage (NCBI taxonomy): Bacteria > Bacillati > Actinomycetota > Actinomycetes > Kitasatosporales > Streptomycetaceae > Streptomyces > Streptomyces sp. CAU 1734. The sequence continues at coordinate 185,325 of NZ_JBDQQP010000006.1, read as the reverse complement.
CGATGTCGTCACCGTCTATGGCGACGGCACCTTCGCGCTCGTGGCGACCCCCTTCGGCGCCGTGCCGCTGCTGGGGGCCGATCCGGCGCTCGCCCGGGACCCCCGGGTGACCGTCGTGATGCCGCCGTGGGACGCGGTGGCGGTACGGCAGGCGGCAGCGGCCCCGCCCTCCGCCGCCCAGCTCGCCGCGCTGGACCAAGAGATCGGTGTCTACCGGCGGGTGCTGGAGCGCGGCGGCCTGGTGGCCCTCGGCACCGACGCACCGCTCACCCCGACCGGCCTCTCCCTCCATCTGGGGCTGCGCGCACTGCACCGGGGCGGGCTCTCCCCGGCCGAGGCGCTGCGGACCGTGACCGTACTGCCCGCGCGGCTCTTCGGTGCCGACCGGGATCTCGGCACGGTGGAGCGGGGCAGGATCGCCGATCTGACGGTGGTGGACGGCGATCCCTTCACCGACTTCGACACGCTGGTGCGCACCTCGTCCGTGGTCCGGGGCGGTACGCCGCACACCGTCGAGGAGCTGATCGCGGCATGGGCACAGGGTCCGGGGGTCCCCGGTGCGCACGGCCGGGACGAGGCGCACTGGAGTGAGGTGAGCCGGCTGATGCGGCTGGACGGGTGCTGCGGTCCGGACGGCCAGTAGCCGCGCCCTCGTGCCGGGGGACGGCGGGCGCACTCAGCGCGCGGCGGCGTCCAGGAGGATCGCCTCCAGCCGTGCGCGGCACTCGGCGGCGAAGGCCGGAAAGGTGTGTTGGTAGTACGAGATTCCGCCGAGGCCGACCGCGATGGCCCAGGCACGGGCGCGGTCCCAGGTCGCCTCGTCGAGACCCAGCGTGTCCCGGTAGGCGTCACGCGCCCGGGCGGGCAGGTCCCAGAGGGGTGCGTGCTCGGCGTCGGGGAAGCCGACCGAGAGTCCGCCGAAGTCGATGAGGGCGTGGAATCCGCCGTCGCGGACGAGGATGTTGGTGGGTTTGAGGTCGCCGTGCAGCCACACCCGGGGTCCCGGGGGCTCGGGCAGTGCGAGGGCGGCCCGCCACAGCTCCGCCAGGGTGTCGGTGTCGAGCCCGGAACCGGCGACGGCCCGGCAGTCGCCGAGCCATCCGGCGACCCACTCGTCGCACGGCGCGAGGCAGCCTCCCCGGTACCAGCTGAGGTCGCCGGCGCGGGTCGCTCCCATGAGGTCGGCGCGGTGCAGCTCCCGTACGGCCACCGCCAGGTCGGTGCCGAAGGCGGCCCAGTCCCGGACGGTTTCCGGGCCCGCCTCCTCGCCCTCGATCCAGCGGTGGACCGACCAGGGCAGGGGGAAGTCCCCGGCGGGCGTCCCGGCGTGGACGACCTCGGGAACGGGATGGGCGAGAAGGGGCGCCAGCCGGGGCAGCCAGCGCTGTTCCTTCCGCACGGACCGCGCGCTGTCGGCGGTTCGCGGAAGTCTCACGAGCAGGTCCTCGCCCAGCCGGTACATCGTGTTGTCCGTGCCCGCGCCGGCGGGCGACAGCGGCAAACCGGCCCACTCCGGGCGCTGAGCCGTCAGCAGGGACCGGATCAGCGTCTCGCCGGCCGGGATCTCGTGCTCGTGAAGCCTCACTCCGGAAGTCTCCGGGCGGGAGGGGACGGAGAGCGAATGAATTTCCGTCCGCGGTGACCGGTGCGTCACCCGGTGCCGGGGCTCGTGCGGACCGCCGTGTTGGATGGCCGCGTGGTGAGACGAGAGAAGCGGAAGCGGCCCTCCTTCGGCCTGCCCGGCTCAATCGCCCTGGTGGCGACGGCGGACGGCTGGCGGTACAGCGTCCGCACCGAGGAGGGCGGCATGCTCTGCGGGCGGCTCGGTGACGGGCCGCCCGGCCCCGAGGCGGTGCCGGCGGTCGCCGGGGAGATGGTGAGGGAGCTCGCGCTCACCTTCCACGGGACAGCGGTGGAGGTGGTCTGGGAGCCGCTCCGGGAGCCGGGGAGCAGGACCGGCCGGATCGTACGCGTCGCCGGTGGGGGGACCGCCCCGGCCGGCGGCGGGGAGTGAGCACCGGCTCCGCCGGGAGGGGCCGACCGGCGTACGGGGCCGGGGCGGCGCGGTGCCGGGGAACAGGCGTGCGGGGGTGGCGGCGGACATCCGAGGGGGCGGCCCAAAGCGCCACCGTTCGCCACCTTCCGTCACTTGTTCTGCCAGGCGGACGCGGGGTCCAATCAGTATGAGGACGGCTCCGGGCCCGGGGCTGCGCGGCAGGCTGTCCCACTCTCCACGGCGCGGCCGCATCGCACCGCCGGCGTCCGGATCCCGGCTCGGGTACGGAAGCGGTCGCGGTTCACCGCGCCCCGCCCGCTGTGCGCCGGCCCCGGCGCCCGATGAAGGGATCCGCCGTGTCCTCGCTCGCCCTCCTCGTACTGCTCCTGCTGGCGCTGGTGCTGCTCATGCTCGTCACCGGGCTCGCCTATGTGACGCACCGGCATCCGCCGCTGGCCACACCGCTCCTGGTCGCCACGGGCGGCGCCGCGGTGGTGATGGCCGCGCTGGGGGTCATCGCCGGCCTGGACTGACCGGCGGGATCACGCCCGGCCGGGGCACGTAGGGTTGGCCCGGGGCGCATCAGCCCGGCATCCGCGGGACACGCCCCTGCCGCACCCGGCCGAGTGACCAGGAGAACCATGACCCGCCACACGCCGGCGCCCGGCGGCGGTCCCGTCCGGGGGACGGCCGGGTACGGGGATCGCCCGGGACCTCCGCTGCCGCGGCACCGCGGTCCGGCGGCGCCTCCCGGCTTCCGGCTCGCGTACTCCGGGGCGGAGCGGGCCCGGTGACCCTCCCCGGCACGCGGCGGGCACACGAGGCCGCCCGCTCGATCGCGACGGCGGTCCTCGGATACGACGCCGGCCCCATGGCCGCCGTAGAGAGCGGCTCCCACCTCGTCCACGCCGGCCGGGACGTCGTGGTGAAGATCATCGATGCCGGTGACCACACCCGGCTGGACAGGGAGATCGCGCTCGCGTCCCGGCTCCCCGCCGGTCTCACGGCCCCGCTGCTGGGCAGCGGGCTCGGCCGGCTGGGGTCCCGGGAGATCCGCTACGCCTGCTACGCCCGGATGCCGGGGGCGGCTCCCGGGATGGGTCTGCCGGGCGTGGACGGCGCGACCGCGCGTGCCCTGGCCGAGGAGGCGGTCCGCCGGCTCGGGCGGCTGCACGGCTGGATTCCCCCGGCCGCGGCCGGCCGGACGCTGCGGGACCCTCTCGGCCACGGCGGATTCACCGGAAGGGCCGATCTCCTCGCCGGGGTTGAGCGCCTGACCGCCCTCGGCCGGCCCGGAGCCGTACCCCGCCGGCTGCTCGAGGGAGTGCGCGCGATGGCGGAGGACGCGCCGGCGGAGGCGCGGGCCGCCGTACCGGTGCACGCGGACTGCCACTGGGGCAACTGGCTCGCGGACGGGCGGAGCGTGACGGCCCTGCTGGACTTCGAGTGGGCACGCCTCGGTGAACCGGCCGACGACTGGTTCTTTCTGATCCGGTTCAGCGGGCCGCACCGCGAGACGGTGCTCGATGTCGTCGCCCGCGCCACGGGGACCGCCCCGGACACCCTCCGGGCGGAGTGCGAGATCCGCGAGGCGGCCCATCTCGTCTCCGACCTCCGTGTGGCGCTGGAACAGCCGGGCGCGCACGAGGCGATGGCCTCGGGACGCCTCGGTGAGCTGGAGGAGCTCGTCATCGGGCGCCGCTGGTGGCGCCGCGCCGGGTGACGGCGGCCGGCGGCCCGCGACCGCCGGGCCGGGGCGGGCCCGGCGGGGCCCACTGCCCCGCGACCCCGGCGGCAGGGGCGGAGGGGACGCCTCGGGGGCCGGCACCCCCGCGCCGCTCCCCACACCGGTCGCGAGGAGTTCCGGGGCCGGCACCGGGCCGGCCGCCGGCTTCCACACCACCGCCCGGGAGCCGTACTCGCGCGGGCGCCCTTCACCCCGGTACCCGCGCGGGTCCCGCCGCGCGCATCCGCTCACCGGGGGTCGCGGGGCCGGGCGGACAGGCCGGAACCACCTCGCGCGGGGAGGGTTCCGCACCGGCGCGGTGCGCGGCATCCGCCTTCATCCCGCGCGCCCTCGCGGCACTGCCGGGGCCCGGCGACTCCGGACCCGGGCGGTCCCGGGTCACGGCCCTGAGCGGGGCGGCACCCACCGGTCCGGCCGGGCGGGCGCGCCCGGCCGCCGCGACCGGTCGAACTCCGCGGTCCGTTCGATCAGCCGCTTCGCCAGATCCTCGTGGCGCACGCGATAGGCGCGGCCGGTCTGGCGCAGGATCTGGCGCTCGTGGAGGACGTCGAGGAAGGTTCCGAGGCGCCACGGCAGCCGGCCGCGCAGGGCGAGATGGAGATGGGCGATGAACGTGGGGAGGCTCGCCGTGTAGTACGCGGCGAGAATCGTCCCCACCGCGAGCCCGAAGAGCGTGCCGTGGTGAATGCGCAGGGATACCGGCGGCCGGCCGGCCCGGCGCGCCAGCTCGACGCCGAATCCGAGGTCGGCCACGGCCATGACGGCGGTGCAGAGCAGACAGACGCCGAGGACACAGCCGAGGAAGACCCGCCGGTCGTTGCGGAGCGAGCCGCGGGCGTATCCGGCCCGGCCCAGCGGCTCGTCCCGGCGGAGCCAGAACAGCAGCCCCGCGACGATGCCGACGGGCACCCCCAGGGCGATGCCGAAGCCCAGGACGAGTCCGAAACCGTACCGGGGCGAGAACTGGAGCACCAGGCTCGCGCCCGCGCCCGCTCCGATGGCGAGGGCGGGCAGAATGCCGCGCGTCAGGGCGGCCGGCAGGGTCCTGAGGGTCTTCTCCGCGGCGAAGTTGACACCGGTCGGCTTGAGCGGCTCGGAGAAGGGGGCGGCCAGCACCCGGCAGCCGATGGCGGCGAGACCGACGCCGGTGAGCATGGAGAGAAAGACATTGAGGCCGTTGCCGCCCTCCGGGAGCTCCGCGCCCAGCTCCAGCGGCAGTTGCGCGACCGCTCCGGTGACCGCGCAGACCAGCACCACCGCGAGGGCCGCGGCGACACCGCTGTCACCGGTGAGCCGGGCCCGCAGGGCGAGGATCAGCACAAAGCAGAGGCCCAGTTGCAGGCCGTCGAGGAGGCCGTCCGTGCCGTAGCGCGCCAGCCCCAGCGCGGAGACCGCCGCACCGGCCAGGATTCCGGCGGACAGCTCGGCCGGGCGGTGCGGGGCGATGCCGCGCAGGGCGCAGAGCGTGACGGCGGCGGTGCAGCCGATCGCCAGGCCCCGGGTGAAACCGACCGGCATGAAGAGGGCCATGCAGTAGGCCGCCACCAGCAGTACGGCACAGGCCGCGACCGGGACGGCGGGATGGACCAGCCGGGGCAGCAGCCACCACGCCACCTCTCCGGAGGGCTCGGCCCGCCGCGCGCGGGCGAGCAGCCACGCGGTGTGGAAGGGGGCGGCCCGTCCCCCGGGCAGGGCGCGCGGCAGGGCGCTGCCGCGCCCGGGGAGGTGCCGGGGGTGGAAGACGGTGTCGATGAAGCCGTCCATCAGGGCGGTGCGCGCGGCGGCGGTTCCGGTGTCGGCCGCCTCCATCAGCGCGCGCGGGTTCCGGGGCAGCCCCCGCCGGATCGGGCCGGGTGCGCCAGTGCCGTACATGCGCCAGGCGAGATCGAGATGGAGCGGGGTCGCGAACACCTCGCCGATCCCGCCGGGGTCGGGGGACTCCAGGCGGTCGATCACCGGCTGCCAGAGCTCCCTCAGCGCGGTGTCGGAGGCGGTCAGCTCGGACAGATAGCGGGCGGCCCGGCCGGGCCGGCAGGGCTGGATCTCGAAGACCGGGTACGCACCGGGGCTCAGCGCGCCCGTGCCGCTCACGTGCCGCAGAAACCTCGGCTGGACGAGCACGAGCAGCGGGTGGCCCGCACCGGCCTCGTCCAGCCGCTCCCAGGCCCGCCGCCACTGGTCCTCGGGCAGTTCGTCGAGTCCGTCGAGGATGATCCACACCGGGGAGTCCTCGCCCAGCAGATGTGCGGGGAACGCGTCGCCCTCGCGCGCCGCGACGTGGCGGAGGCTGGGGAACAGCCGCAGGGCCCGCTCGGCGACCCAGTTGCCGAAACCGTCGGCCGGATCCCATGAGGCCGCCGGGATCAGCAGGGGGAAGGTGCGGTCGGCCGGGTCGCGCAGCGCGCCGAGGGTCAGGAGCAGGGCGAGGGTGGTCTTGCCGGAACCGGGGCCGCCCACCACGACCGCCCGCAGCCGGCGCGGCGCGTTCCGCGCGGCCCGGTAGTAGAAGGCACCCAGCTCCTCACCGCTCAGACCGGCGGAGGCGGGTCGTCCGGCTCTGGCCGGCAGCGGGTCCACCCGGATGTCCCCGCCGGTCAGGCGGAGCGCCAGCAGCGTCGCCGAGTCCAGGCGGCGCAGTCTGGCCTCCCGGCTCCAGATCCGCAGCGCGGTCTCGGCGCGCTCCTTGGCCAGCGCTTGGTCCAGGGAGAGCCGCGGCCGGGGCTGCGGAAGGACTCCGGGGAGCGCGAGACCGGCGAGGAGCAGTGCGCAGACCGTGAGGGCCGGCTCCCATCCCGCCACCGCGAGGACCACCAGCGACCCGGCCGGCGGAAGCGCGAACCGGGCCCACCATGCGTCTTTCTCCCACCACCGGGAGAACGTTCCCTGGGACACCGCGTATCCCCCACCGTGCGCAGTTGTTCCGGTCCGCCCTGAGGATCCCAGGATGAGCGGGGAGGCACGTTCGCGACAAGAAGGGGGAAAAGGTGTTGTCCGCAAGCACCTCATGGCGCGGTGAGGTGTGCCGCCCGGCCCGCCGGCCCCTCCCGGGAAGGCCGCCGGCGTCCGTATGGCGGACCCGGATGCGGAGCGGGAGAGCTGTCACCGTACGCTCGGTAGCCGCTTCCGGCCGACGGGGGCGGAAGGCAACTAGGGAGAGGACGGGTTGGCCGTGCACGAAGCGCCGATCTATGACCGGCTCGTCGCGGAGCTCGGGGATGTCCCCACGGAGGTCCGCCGCGAGGCCGAGCGCACGTTGCGCGATCTCGACCAGGTCATACGCCCTCCGGGGGCATTCACACCCGGAGGGTTCCCGCATCCGGCGAACTCCTCGCCGCAGCCGCGCTGACGGACCCGGCGCGGCGGGCGGTCCGCACCGCCGCGCCGGGACACCGCGCCGGGACACCGGCGGGTGATTCCCGCGGCCTCTTCCGCGCCCCGTGCCCCCCGCGGTCCACGCCGCCGCCGGGAAGGCGCCTTCGGCGCAATGGGCCGGCCGCTCGGTGCCGTTGCGGAAATCCCCCGCACCGGGCACGCACATGACCTTTTCATGTTACCGGCACACCATCCCATTCCCACCGTGAACGGAATGCGGTGACAGCGGACAACCGCGTGTCGGGCCGCTCGGTTTCCGCCGGTGCGGATACCGGCGTGACGACCGCTTCCGGGGAATTCCCGCAGGCAGGAGCGGATGCCGGGGCACGATCCCGCGAGGCGGCGGAAGTGCGGCGGATACCGCCTCGCGGAGCGGTTGCGGCGATGCCGGCATTACCCTCTTTCGAGTGATGGCCGGTCCCATGCCCAGCCGCCATGATGGTTTCACAGCACTTGAATTGCGCATTCCGGCAGAGGCCCCGGGGAGCCCGCGCCCATTTCCGTGCGCAATTCAGGTTGACGATCTTCAACTCCGATATCGAGAGGACGAAGTCGTGGCATTCAACAATCTCGGAGGAATCACCACGCTGGCCGCCGGGGCCCAGACGACATGGTGGTTCAACTTCAACAACGGCGAGGACCGCGGCGCGCAGACGGCGTGGCCCGACGTCAAACCGTCCGGCAACGGCCCGGCGCACATCGCCTTCAACCACAGCAAGCGCAGGACCGGCACCGGATACACCGAGTACGGCGTGGTCATCCGGAATATCGGCGGCGAAGCGGGTACGCACAACCTTCAGGGTGGGGGCTTCGCATGAAACTTACTGTCATCACCGAGGAGGACGGCAAGGTCGTGGCCGTCCAGCAGGGTCACGCCTCCGAGGCGCGGAAGGCCGACGAGTACGCGGTCATCGCGGCCGGGGAGGGGCAGACCCTGCACGAGGTGGATGTTCCCGATGTGACCGAGTCCCTCGGCGCCGAGGATCTTCTGCGGAGTGTGGCCGCCCACCTGGCGGGTTAGCCGGCGCGCCCCTCGCGGGCGCACGCCGGAGAGGGCCGAGTGCGGGCCGGGTGTCATCGGGCACCCGGCCCGCACTTCTGTCCGCGCACACCGTCCGCCGCCGCCGGCGGACGCGGATCCTCGACACCCCTCACCCGGAACGCCGGTGTCCGCAGCGGCCGATGTGCGGTCCACTGCCGGAGGAGCCATCAGGCGGGACGGCACACCGGCGGGACGCGACGGGACGCGACGAGGGCGCACACACGAACGGGGGACACCCGGTCGCGACGAGTGGACGGATGTCTTTTCCCGTCCCCTCATGATGTGTGTGAGCGCGCATGCGACCGGGGCCGCCGAACACTCCCGCCACTTCCGCCGCCATGCGGAAGCCTCGCGGAAAGCCGTTCGCAATGGTGTGGGGAATGCGGTGGGGAAGCCCGCCAACTCACCGGTGTGCGAAGGGATCGGGAACACCCGCGAACCATGTCCCCGGCGGCCTTCGAACGGATCCGCGAAGTGCGCGGACAGGTACGGGGATTCAGGTCCGGCACGGCCTCCGGGGCGGGCTGCCGGGTGTGCGTGGGGCGGCCCGCGCCGTCAATCGGCAAACCCCCGGAGTGCCACAGGTGTTCCGGGGGCTGTCACACTACAGCCGACACGCGGACCGGATCCGCGGAGGCCGGCACCCCAGTGTTCCGTTGCCCGCATACGAGTTTCACCACTGGGTAGAGTCCGGCACCAAACACCACAGACATTGAGGGAGCCCCCGTGGCCAAGCAGAAGAACACCGGTCCCACGACCGGTCTCCAGGCCGAATACGCCGACAAGGTCGGTGCCGACCTTGAGCGCAACAGTGCCGAGCAGGACCGTATCCGCGCGGAGATCGGCACTCTGGAGGCACAGCTGACCACGCTGGAGCAGGATCACGAACTGCTGAGGAACATGCGCGCGGCCCTGGGCGACGCCACCGCTCCGGAGGCTCCCGTACCCGCGCCGCGGAGTGCCCGGAAGGCCCCCGCCGCCAAGCCGGCCCCGGCCGCGCGGAAGGCCGCACCGGCGAAGTCCGCTTCCGCCAAGACCACTCCCGCCAAGGCCGCACCGGCGAAGACCGCCCCCGCCAAGGCGGCGGCCGGCAAGCGCGCGGCGAAGAAGGAGTCGCCGGCGGCGGCACCGGCGGCGGCCAAGGGGCCGGCGCTCAGCGAGCTGATCCAGAAGTACCTGGAGACCCAGACCGAGCCGCGCACGGCCCGTGAGATCGCGGAAGCCCTCACAGAAGCCCACCCGGACCGCAACACGAGCGACAACCTCGTGCGCACCGCGACCGAGCGCATGGTCGCCCGCAGCAAGGCGGAGCGCATGAAGCAGGGCACCACCGTGTACTACGCCGTCGTCAAGAGCGGTGACGCGGCCGGCGGGACCGCCGAGCCCGCCGCGCAGCCGGCGGCCGCCGGGGCCTGAGCCGACCGGTGCGCGCTTGCTGAGTGCGGTGGCCGGCGGCTGAGCGGAAAACCCCGGCGGCACCCTTCCGGACCGCCGGTCCCTCACGGGGCCGGCGGTCCGCGTTCGTGGTTCACCGCTCACCACTCACCACTCACGGTTTCGCGGTTCGCACCACCGGACGGATCCCCGGAACCGGCGGTGCCCGGCACACGTCCGACCGGCACGACAGCGGACGGCGAGCGGGGACGGGGACCGGATGAGCAGGGTCGGGGCGGGCGTGGTGGCGGGACTGGTACTGGCGGTGGGAGCCGCCGGGTGCACCGGCGGTGACGGGGCCCGAGGAGAGGTGTCCCGGAGCCGGGAAGCGGACCGGGTGCCGGTGAGTACTCCGCCCGCACCGGCACCGGCGCCGTACAGCGGCCCGCTGTATGTGGCGGACGCCTCCGGTGGCGAGGTGCGCGCGGGTGACACGGAGGCCGAGCTCACGGCACGGGCGACCGGCGCTGCCGGGCGGGCGCTGGAGTGCGAGGGGAACATCCACTCCGGTGGGCCCGCCGAACCCTGGAGTGAGGGGGACGGCGGCGCCACGGCCGCGGAGGGGCTGAAGGCGTTCTTCGCCGCCGGGCAGCCCGAAGTGCCGCACTCCGGATACCGCGTGGAGCGGGCGGAGCGCGACCGGGTGCTCTACTCCCTCGATGCGGCGGGCCGGACCAAGGTCGCCGTGATCGTCGCCAAGGACCGGCCGCGCCGGCCCGGCTGGGGCCCGGAGACGAGCGCCTGGTGCGATCCCGCGGAGCTTCCCGCCGCCTTCACCGATGGCCGGCCCTACGAGATCTGGACCGACCGCGACGGTGAGCGGGTGCCCTTCACCAAGCTGAACAGCCAGGACGGCCCGGAGCACTGCGCGTGGCAGAAGGCGCGCTTCCTCGCCCTGGGCGCGGAACCGGACCGCCGGATGTACGCCCGGGACCCGGACGGTGTGCTGCCGCCGGGGATGCTCCGCTCCCGCTACGACGGCGACGCGGCCCTGCCCGCCGGCGCCGCTGACACGGGATACCGGCTGGAGCGGTGGGAGCTGTGGCTGGCCGGCGACCGGGAGACGGCGTACATCCGCACCCCCCGGGGAGTGGAGGCGTGGCCCTCGGTGGCGGACGGCATGGCCTGCAAGTGACAGCCGCCCGCCGCACCCGGCCTCAGGAGTGCCGGTCCCGCTCCGGCGCGTCCCGGCCGGCCGCCCCGCGCCGGAGCCGTGCCGAGAGGTGGTGCTGGAGGGGGCGGCCGATCGCCGCGAGGTCGTGGCGGAAGTCGAGGGTGTCGGCGTCGGTGAGGGTGTAGCGGCGGCGGGTGGCGCTGACCTCCTTCGCGGTGGTGGTGCGGGCGACCTGATGGGTGGTGAGGTCGGCCGTGCCGTCGGCGGCGTGGCCGGCGGAGATCTCCGCGATACCGGTGGGCTGGGTGATGAGCGCCTCCACCCGTCCCTCGGGCTGCATCCGCCACCAGCCGCTCTCCCGCGCGGACGGCCTCAGCGGGGCGCCGTCCGGGCCGAGCAGCCAGGCGCGTGCCTCGTAGTGGAGGAAGGGGCGCCCGTCATGGCTGAAGGTGACCTCCTGGGCGTACGCGAAGTCCTCGGCGAGGGTCGGGTACTCGCCGCGGCCCCGGCCGGTCCAGGTGCCCAGGAAGCCGAGCAGCGGCGCGAGCAGCGGATGCGGTGCCGGTACCTCGTCCGGGCGGAACGCGTCGGGGTACGGGTGCCTCTGGCCGGGGTCCGGCATCTGTGTCTCCTGAGTCGGTGGCGGGGTCTCGGGGCGGCCCGGCCCCGGCGGTTCCGGAAGCCGGTGACGCTCCGGGCGGGCGGTCGGTCAGCCGGCGGACGGGCCGGGTGCGCGGACGATCCGGCCGAGTTCCCGCAGCGGGTACGGGGTCTGTCTGCTCCGGTGCCGGAACTCGCCGGTGAACTCGGACACCACGGCGGCGAGTGGTGCGTGCCGGGCGAGGATCGCCGCGGCCTCCCCGGGGACGCCGGTGGGCCGCTCACCCCGGGCGCAGGCCCGCACCCACTTCGCCCGGTCGTCCCCGCGGAGCCCGTACAGGGCTGTGACCAGCCAGATCACCAGATGGTTGAGGGTGTGGAAGCGGTCGTGGTCGCGGTGCCGCTCGAAGAAGGCGGTCTCCTCCGGCGACAGCTCGAACCGGGAGGAGAGCGCCAGGCCCCAGTCCGTGAAGTAGAGGCGCTCGCCGTCGGTGAGGATGTTCTCGAAGTGGGCGTCGAAGTGCAGCAGTCCCCGGCTTCTCATGAAGGAGACCCCGGCTTCGAGTCCCCGCTCCACCATGGCGAGGGCCGGGCCGGCCGTTCCGTCCCGGGCCTCGACGCGGGTGCCCAGCCAGTCGTGGAGATTCCGCGGGATGTACTCCAGGAAGAGCGCCAGGCTCGCCGTGGAGTACTGGAGGGCCCGGATCCGCCGGCGCACCGCGGATCCGCCGCCCCAGTAGGCGACGGCCCTCTCGACATCGGCGAGTTCCCCGGGGAGGGGAATCGCGTCGGGCACCACACGCCAGTGGTACAGCAGGGGGAATCCTTCGTACTCCCCCGAGATCACCCAGTTGGTCGTCATGGTGTGCGCGGCCAGCTCCCGCCAGGCGCCGAAGCCGGGCCCGCCGATGGCGCCCACTCCGTACTGACAGAAGCCGGGCAGCCCGAAGAGATTCGCCGTGGAACGGAAGTGCTCCGGCTGCCTCTCCAGGTCGGTGAGGGGCACCCGCTTCACGAAGACCGGGGTGCCGGCCACCTCCAGCAGTGCCGAGGTCCCGCCGATGCCGGATCCGATGGGCACGGCGGTGTCCAGGAGCCCGGTCAGGGACCGGTCGCTGTGCAGGGCCAGGGCGGTGGAGACGGCGCCGTGTCCGGTGAGACGCGCGCCGTGCGTCATGTCGGGGACCTTCACCACTGCCTCCAGCCGTCGCCCGGGTAACAACAGGGCTCCGGGCGCTGCTGCCGGGACCAGAGTTTCACAGCGGCACCGGCGCGGAGGGGACTTCGCCCATGTCATCGCGCTCGTCCGGGCCGGGAGGCCGGTCGCCGCGGCCCGGTCCGCCGGGCGCCGCGCGGCCGTCGCGGAGCGTGATCCGGCTGGGCCGGAGCGAGCGGGACGGGTGGCCGGGAGGGCGAGAAGGGAAAGTGAATGTTCGAGTTCCGGACATGTTCCCGACGGCCCCCCGGGGCACGGGACCGCCATCCGTCCCGCAAGTTCTGCGGGCCGGTGGCCCCTCCCGGGAAGTTCCTCCTCCCAGCGCCCCCGGGAAGTTCAAACGGAACATGATCTTCGACACCTCTGGCACGGATTCACCTCCCAGGAATTGTCCACTTCACAGCCAACCGGAATCCGATTTCTTCCCCTTCGGCGGCTCCTCTCAGTAGGCATGGGGTCGGTGGCCCGAAACAGCCCGGTGGGCCACCTCCGACCATGTTTCAGGGGGTTCCTTCACCATGTCCAAACTCACCCGCCGCCAGACCGTGGGCGCCCTCACCGGCGCCGTCGCGGGCATAGCCGTCGCCGGAGTCGCCACCGCGTCGGCGAGCACCACGTCCGAGCGGAAGACGGCCGGCCCCGCCCGCCCCGGGGGCTCCGACGGCCCCGCGCCCTTCGACGAGGTCTTCGAGGGCCGCAGGATCCAGGGACTGCGGGCCACCGGCGCGCACGCGGCCCACGCCCACCACGGCTCCGGCTACCGCGTGCTCATCGACGGCCGCGAACTGCATCTGATGCTCCGCGCGGACAACACCTGGACCAGTGCGATCAACCACTACCAGACCTTCCGCACCCCTCTGGAGGCCGCCCGCACCGCGGTGACCACCCTCCAGGGCGCGCACCTCGTCCCCCTCCCCACCGCCTGAACCGGAGCACGCAGCCATGACCGTACGCAAAAACCAGGCAACACTCACGACCGCGCAGAAGAAGGCGTTCACCGACGCGGTGGTGGAGCTCAAGCGCCGCGGGGTCTACGACGAGTTCGTCGTCATGCACCGCACCCGGTTCATCCAGGACATGGATCCCGCGCACACGCGGACGGGCCACAACACGGCGGCGTTCCTGCCCTGGCACCGCCAGTATCTGCTCGCCTTCGAGCGGGAGCTCCAGAAGGTCAACTGGGCCGTGTCGATTCCCTACTGGGACTGGACCATCGACCGCAGCCCGACCTCCTCCCTCTGGGCGCCGGACTTCCTCGGCGGGGCCGGCCGGTTCGGCGACCAGCAGGTGATGGACGGGCCCTTCGCCCACTCCACCGGCAACTGGCCGATAACCGTGCAGGTCGACACCCATCCGTTCCTGAGACGGACGCTCGGGGGGTTCCAGCACCTGCCGGTCCAGTCCGACATCGATCAGGCGCTGGCCGTCCCCACCTATGACGCACCGCCGTGGAACGAGAACGCCCCCGGCAGCTTCCGCAACACCATCGAGGGCAACTGGGGCCCGGGGCTCCACAACGCGGTGCACAACTGGGTCGGCGGGCAGATGGGGCAGCCCGTCTCCCCGAACGACCCGGTGTTCTTCATGCACCACGCGTTCATCGACAAGCTCTGGGCCGACTGGCAGCGGCGCTGGCCGAACAGCGGCTATCTGCCGACCGCGAACACCGCGGGCGTCGTCGATCTCCACGAGCCGATGGCGCCGTGGGACGGCCCGAACGGTGTGACCCCCGCGCAGATGCTCGACCACACCCGCTTCTACACCTATGTCTGACGGGTGAGCACGGCTCCCCGGCGGGTTTCCCGCCGGGGAGCCGTGTGGTCGGTACGCGCGAGGGGCGCCCGGGCCCGCGCGGTCGCGCGGTCCCGGGGCTCAGTTCACGCCCGGCCCCCCGGCATCACGGCCGCCCGAGCCGAGCGCGGCCAGGCCGACGAGGTCGTCGGCGCGGGCGTCCGGCACGTCCTGGTCGAACCGGGACAGCGCGCGCATCCGCAGCGACACCGCGCCGAGCACCAGGATCGCCGCGCCGAGCAGCAGATAGAGCAGACCGATCCCCCGGCCGTCGCCGGTTCCCAGCAGGGTGCCGACGGTGCCGGCCAGTCCGCCGCCCTCGGCCATCAGCGGTTCCAGCAGCCGGCTGCCCAGCGGGGCGATCAGCAGCAGTCCGACCGGCAGGGTGGACCAGGCGACCAGCTGGTTCATGGCCATCACCCGTCCGTGGAACCGCTGCGGCACCTTCACCTGAATGATCGTCAGATAGATGCCGTTCAGCAGCGAGAGCGACGCCGACATCCCGAACACCCCGGCGCCCACGGCCAGCAGGTCCGGGCGCAGACCGGTCAGTACGCAGAAGAGCGCGAGCACCGGCACCACCAGCAGCATGCCCCGCATCCGCCGGTGCCTGGGCCCGCCCCAGATACCCATCGCCAGTCCGCCGACCACCGCGCCCACACCGCCGGCCAGCGACACCGTGGCCACCGACGAGAGGCTGGAGAAGCCGAGGACGAGCGGCGAGACGAGCTGGAAGAGCACCGGCAGAAAGAGATTGAGCACGGCGAAGAAGACCAGCATCGCGCGGAACCCGCGCTGCCCGACCACCAGCCGGAAGCCGGCCACGATCTCCTGGCGCAGGGTCTCCCGCCGGGTGGACGGCAGGGTGCGGGGGAAGCGCACGATCAGCAGCACCGTCGCCGCCACCGTGTAGCTGATGACATCGAGCAGCAGTACTCCGCCGAGACCGATCGCGGCGAGCATGCCGACCGCCGCCAGCGGGGCGATCACCTGGGCGATGCCGCCCGAGACCTGGACGGCGCCATTGGCGTGGCCGAGATAGCGCTTGGGCACCAGCTGCGGGATCGCCGACTGGAAGGCGAGCCGCTGCCCGGTGAGCGAGACGGAGAGAATCGCCATCAGCACCCCGACATGCCAGGGCCGCAGCCCGTCGAAGGCGTACAGCACCGCCAGCACCGCCTCGGCGGTGCCGCAGACCGCGGTCGAGGTGAGCATCACCCGGCGCCGGTCGATCCGGTCCACCAGACCGCCGAGCACCGGCGCCGCCAGCAGCCCCGGCACGATGCCGAGCACGGCGAAGAGGCCGAACCAGGCCACCGAGTCGGTCGCGAGGTAGATCCAGAGCGGCAGGGCGAACTCGGTCAGCGCCGAACCGGTCTGCGAGATCAGCTGGGAGGCGGCCACCGCCACGAACCGCCGGGTGTCGCGCCGGGTGCGCGGAGCGGCGTCGTCCGGCTCCCCCGTACCGGTGGACCGGTGATGTACGCCGTCGACCCACCAGGTCGCCCCCTCGGGCCGCCGCTCGGGGACCGGCTCGGCGGCGCCGGCGTCCGCTCCGGCGGTGACCGCCGGGTGGACGGTGGTGACGATCTCCGCCAGCTCGGCCGCACGGTGCTTCAGGAAGTAGTGACCGCCCTCGTCCAGTACGGCCACGGCGGTGCTGTTGCCGAGGAAGCCCCACTCGCGGAACCGCTCGCGGTGGAATTCGGTGCCGGGGTCGGCCGAGCCGATCACCGAGATCACCGGTGTCGCCAGCCCGTCGGCGGGCTGTGCCAGCCGTTCGGTGAAATACGCCTCGGCGGCCCGCGAGTCCTCCCGGACATTGCGGACGATGGTGTTGAGCTGGTCCGGCTCCAGGCCCTCCAGATCGGCGCCCATGGAGCGGAGCCAGTTCAGATGGAGCCGTCCGCTGCGCCGCCGGTCGAGCACGGAGAAGCGGGAGAGGAGTCCGAGCAGGCCCTCGGTCGGCCGGGCGAAGGGGAAGATCCCGCCCAGATAGACGGCGGCCGGCTCGCGCCCCGCCGCGGCCAGCCGGCGGGCGAGCTCGACGGCGAGTGCCGCGCCGACCCCGCAGTGCCCGTAGACCGCGACCGGCCCCTCCACCGAGGCCAGCACCTCATCGGCGCAGCGGCGGGCGACCTCCTCCAGCGGCAGCGACTCCTCGGACATGCCGAGGTCGTGCCCGGGTACGGCGACGGCATGCAGCGCCACCCCGGCCGGCAGGGCGTCGGCGAGCGGCTGATAGACCACCGCACTGCCGCCGCCGTACGGCAGACAGACCAGGGAGAGCGCGACAGTGGACGCCGCTTGACGGGGGGTCAGCTCGTGGAGGAGGCGGCGCGGGCCGCGTTCGTCCTCGGACCGGCCGGCCAGGGTGGCCAGTGCCGCCACGGTGCGTTCCTGGAAGACGTCCATCAGCGTGATCCCCGCGTCCGGACCGAGCAGCTTGCGCAGCGCGGCGACCATCCGCATGGCCATCAGCGAGTGTCCGCCGAGGTCGAAGAAGTCGTCGTCGGCGCCGACGCGTTCGAGGCCGAGCAGATCGGCCCAGACGCCGGCGATGGTTTCCTCGGTGGGGGTGCGCGGGGTGACGTACTCGGCACCCTCGCCGGCTCCGGCGGCGCCGGGTTCGGGCAGCGCGCGCCGGTCGACCTTGCCGTGGGCCTGCCGGGGCAGTTCGGGCAGGACCACGAACCGGGAGGGCACGAGGTAGTCCGGCAGTTTCTCGGCCAGCAGCCGGCGCATGTCGGCGACCGGGGGCGGCGCGGTGTCCGCGGCGGGCACCAGATAGCCGACGAGGACCTGTTCCCCGGCCGGGCCGCGGGCGGCGGCGACGGCCTGGTCGACGCCGGGCAGCCGGGCGAGATGGGTCTCCACCTCGCCGAGTTCGACCCGGTAGCCGCGGATCTTGACCTGGTTGTCGCCGCGGCCGAGGAATTCGACGGTGCCGTCGGCGCGGTGCCGGGCGAGGTCTCCGGTGCGGTACATCCGGGGCGGGGAGGACGCTCCGAGTACGGAGTCGGGGCCGGCGAAGGGGTCGGTGCGGAAGCGCTCGGCCGTCAGCTCCGGCAGACCGAGGTAGCCGCGTGCCAGCCGGTCGCCGCCGATCCAGAGCTCGCCGGGCACCCCGGCGGGCACCGGCTCCAGACGGTCGTCGAGCAGATAGACCCGGGCGCCCGGCAGCGGGCGGCCGATGGGGGTGGTGGCCCCGGCGACGGCGGGCAGTTCCGGGTCGATCAGCTGGGTGGTGGCGCCGACGGTGGCCTCGGTCGGGCCGTAGTGGTTGACCACCCGGCAGCCGGTGCGGGCACCGGTCTCGGCGAGCCGGCGGCTCCACTCCCAGCCCGATGCCTCACCGCCGAGGATCAGCAGCCGGCGCGGGAGGAGCGCCGCCTCGTCGTCCACCTCGGCGCAGAGCGCCGCCAGATGGGACGGGGTGAGCTTGACGCAGTCGATGCGGTGCTCGGCGAGATGGGCCGCGAGCTCCGGGCCCGGGGTGCGCGGGGCCAGCAGATACAGCCGGCCGCCGGTGGTGAGGGAGAGATAGAGGGTGGTGAGGCCGAAGTCGAAGGCCAGTGACTGCAGCAGGACGTAGCGGGCGCCGTCCTCCAGCCCCGCCTCGGCGAACCGCTGCCGCACCCCGGCGAGATAGGTGAGCACCTGACGGTGCTGGACGGCCACTCCCTTGGGGGTGCCGGTGGAGCCCGAGGTGTAGATGACATAGGCCAGATGATCCGGGCCGGCGCCGCTCTCGGGTGCGGTGTCGGGGGCCTCGGCGAGCCGCTCCGCCGCCTCCTCCAGCAGCAGGACGGGCGCCTCGGAACCGGCCAGCAGGGCACGGTGGGCTCCGGTGGTGACCAGGACGACCGGAGCGGAGTCGGTGAGCATGTGGCCGAGGCGTTCGCGCGGCTGCTCCGGGTCGAGCGGGACGTAGGCCGCCCCCGACTTGAGCACCGCGAGCAGGGCGACGGCCTGGTCGAGTCCCTGGTCCAGACAGACCCCGACCAGGAGGTCGGGCCCGGCCCCGGCGGCGCGCAGCAGATGGGCGAGACGGTTGGCGCGCCGGTCGAGCCCGGCGTACGTCAGTGTCTCCCCCCGGTGTTCCAGGGCGGTCGCGCCGGGGGTGCGGGCGACCTGTCCGGCCACCGCTTCGGCGAGGGTGGCGGCGGCCGGCAGCGCGGTGCCGGAGTCGTTCCACTCGTACAGCAGACGCCGGCGCTCGGCGGGTGTGAGGAGTTCCAGTGCGGCGATGGGCGCATGCGGGTCGGCCGCCGCCGCCACGAGCACGCGCTCCCAGTGTCCGGCCAGCCGGGAGACGGTGTCGGCGTCCCAGAGATCGGTGCGGTAGGTGAAGAAGGCGTCGAGGCCGCCGTCGGTCTCGGTGCAGTAGAGGCCGAGGTCGAGATGGACGCCGGTGCCCTCGAAGGGGAAGGTCCGCCAGTCCAGTTCGCGGGGGCGGAATTCCTGGGCGCGGTGGTTCTGGAGCGCGAAGGAGACCTGGAAGAGCGGCGGCCTGGAGACCTCGCGCGGCAGGTTCAGGGCCTCCACCAGCCGCTCGAAGGGGGTCTCCTGGTGCTGCTGGGCGGCGAGGGCGGCGGTGCGGACCCGGGCCAGGACGGTGGCGAAGTCCGGTGACGCCCCCTCGTCCGCCTCCGCGGCCGGCGGCGCGCTCAGATCGGCGCGCAGCGGCAGCATGGTGCTGAAGAGGCCGATCAGTCCCTCGGTCTCCTCCATCCGGCGGCCGGCGAAAGGGGTGCCTACGGCGAAGTCCGGCTGTCCCGACCAGCGGCCCAGCACCACCTGGAAGGCGGCCAGCAGGGTCATGTAGAGGGTGGTTCCCCGGGCCCTGGAGAGGGTGCGGGCGGCCTGGTGCGCCGCCGGGCCGAGCCGGAAGTTGAAGCTCGCGCCGCCGGGTCCCGGCAGGGCGGGGCGGGGCCGGTCGGTGGGCAGTTCCAGCGGCGGTACGCCGGTCATGGCGTCGCACCAGTACCGCAGGTCCGCGGCGGCTTCCGGGCGTTCCTGGCGCTCGCGCTGCCAGTGCGCGAAGTCGCCGTAGCTCAGCGGGAGCGCGTCGGGCGCGGGCCGGTCCCCGGGGGCCGGGTCCTGGTATCCGGCGAGGAGTTCGTCCAGCAGCACCCCGGCGGACCAGCCGTCGCCGACCAGATGGTGCTGGCAGATCACCAGGACGTGGTCCTCGGCGTCCAGGCGCAGCAGCAGGGCGCGTATCAGCGGCCCCTCGGTCACGTCGAAGGGCCGGCCGATCTCGTGCTCGACCGCCGCCCGGGCCGCCGCCTCCCGCTCGCCGGCGGGCAGGCCGGTGAGCTCGCGCTCCTCCCAGGGCGGGGTGAAGGAGTCCGCCGGGGCGATGCGCACCCGGGGTGCGCCCTCCTCGTCGGCGGGGAAGGAGCTGCGCAGGGTGTCGTGCCGGACGGCGACCAGGCGCAGTGCCGCGGCGAGCCGTCCGGGCTCCAGCGGTCCGCGCAGCCGCCCCGCCATGGGCAGGACATACGCGGCGGTGCCGGGCGTCAGCTGCTCGACGAACCACAGCCGTTCCTGGGCGAGCGAGAGCGGTACGGGGGTGCCGGCCGGGCGGGGCGGTATGGGGGCGGTGCGCGCGGGCGGGCGGGCGGCTCCCGAGGCGCGCTCGCGCAGCCGGCGGGCGAGCAGTGCGCGCTGCTCGTCGGTGAGCGCCGGGCGGGGCCGGGGGGTGACGGCGGTGCCGGCCGGGGCGCCGCCCGGCGCGGCGGGCGCGGGGTGGTCCAGGCGTTCCATCAGTTCTCCTCGGCGCGCGGTTCGAGGGTGACGGCACCGGCCGGGGCGGGCTCCTCGCGGAGGGCGTGCGGTGGTGTGGCGCGGCCGGTCGTCACCGGTGCGGGGCGCCGGGACGCCGTGTCCGGGGTCCGCTCGATGTGCGCGGCGCGGGGCAGGCGGTGGGCGGAGCCGGGCGGTGTGAGCCGCTGATGGGCCCGGATGCCCTGCTGGGCGGGTCTGACAGGGGTGCTGGTCACAGGTTTCCTCAGTCTGTCCGGCGTCGGTACGGCGGGCGGGCGGGGCGGTGAAGGCATGGGAGCGCGGCCGGGCGCCCGGGGGCGCGGCGGCTCGGCGAGGGGCCCGCGGGGTGGGCAGGCCGAAGGACCGACCCGGGCGGGTGAGCCCATGGGTCCGGTGGGTGCGGAGGACCGGCCGGCCGAGTGGCCGGCGGTGGGGGGTGGACGGGCGGTCCGGCGGGGGCCGCGGGTCAGTGACCGGCGGCGTCCGGCGCGTCGGTACGGCCGCCGGCCGGCCCGGCGGGCGGCGGCGCTGCCGCCACGCCGGTGGAGTGAACAGCCGGACGGGCGGGCGTGTTCGGGGTGTTCGGGGCGGCTGTGCGGGCGGGGCGGGCGGCGGTCCCGGCGGCAGGCGGATCGGGCACGGTCAACGGAGTGGGCGATGCGTTGATGGTGTCCTCCAGGAGCGTTGGCCTGCTGGGGAGTTGACCCAGGATCGGTGGCACAAGAGACGGTCAGGGCATAGCGCACATCCGTCCCGCATGGATATGGT
This sequence comes from Streptomyces sp. CAU 1734, assembly GCF_039888735.1. Taxonomy (NCBI): domain Bacteria; kingdom Bacillati; phylum Actinomycetota; class Actinomycetes; order Kitasatosporales; family Streptomycetaceae; genus Streptomyces; species Streptomyces sp. CAU 1734. The sequence continues at coordinate 164,473 of NZ_JBDQQP010000006.1, read as the reverse complement.
CTGGACCATTCGACGGGGCACGCGAACAATAGCGCGCCTCTGTCGTACTTGTGGCGCCTTAGTGGAGAGTTCGTGGAAATCGGTGAGGGCAGGTCCGGGATCCGGACAGGACTGACCGGGCACGATCGTCATGGCAAAACCCCTCCTCAGGGAGGGTGCAAGCGAGCAACGGGCCTCGTGGTGCGGGGCCGGCGGATCCGGAGAGGGCCATCATGACGACCGTTCCGACCCGTGTGGACGAGCCGGCCGAACAATGGCGCCCGCGACGGAACATCGCCGCGGACAGCCCCGGCCGGCAACGGTGGGACCGTTCCGCCCACCGGGCCCCGACCGCCTCCGCCGGCCTCGCCGCACCGCGCTCCGGACCACTCGTCCGGAGAGCCGTGACACCTCGGCGGAGCCGACTCCGCTGATCTCACGGCACATCCGGGACCCCGGCCGTGCCCACCGCACCGCGCCCGGCCGCCCGCGCGGCCAACCCGGCGCATGCGCACGGGTGTTCACCGGCGCGCCGCGGCCCGTCATGTGATGCGCACGGCCGGACCCGGCCCACGCCCGACCCACTCATCATCCGGCCCCCGGGCGCACCGTGCCGCCCGGGCGAGCGAGTAGGAAGAACGCATGCTGTACGTGGGAATCGCCTGGACCGCCGACGGCTACGACGTCGAGGTCATCGACGCCCGGGGGAACCGGGCAGCGGCTCCGGCGCAATGGGGCGCCGAGCGGGTGAGCGAGCTGACCCAGTGGCTCCTGGACACCGAGCGGGAGTCCCGGCTGCCCTGCGCCGTGGTCGTGGACAGCACCAACGGGCTGCTGGACGGACTGCTCACGGCGGCCGGGCTCGCCGTGCACCGCGCCGATCCCTGGGTCCTGCCCGAGCGGCCCGCCTTCGGGTCCGTGTCCGCGCTCGCCCTCGCCGAGAGCGCCAGAACCGCACTCGGCTCCCTCTCCCCCCTCACGGCGGAGGGCGGCGGGCAGACCGGGCGGGACGACGACTACCACAACGGCATACGCCACAGCGAACCGCTGGAGGCGGAGCTCGGCCGTACGGGCCGCTGCCTGCGGCACGGCCCGCGCGACCGCCGGGAGATCGCCCTCACCTTCGACGACGGGCCCGATCCGGTCTTCACCCGCCAGGTCCTGGACATCCTCGCCCGCTATGAGGTGCGGGCCACCTTCTTCTGCGTCGGGCTGCATGTGAACGCCCTCCCCGACGAGGTGCGGCGGATCAGGGACGCGGGTCACAGTCTCGGCAACCACACCTGGTCGCACCCGTTCCTGCCGGATCTGACGGCCGAACAGTTCCGGCTCCAGATCGACCGGACCAGCGATGCCTTCGAGCGGGCGGTGGGCGAGGTGCCGACCCTGTTCCGCCCGCCGTACGGTGCGCGCACCCCGGAGTCACTGGGTGAACTGCTCACGGGCGGGCCCGCCCTGGCGCTCTGGGACGTCGACTCCTGGGACTGGGCCAGACCGGGACCCGAGAAGATCGCCAAAACCGTTCTCGACCACGCCCAGCCGGGTTCGCTGATCCTGATGCACGACGGCGGAGGGGACCGCCGCGAGAGCGTGCGGGCACTGCCCGCGGTGATCGAGGGGCTGCTGGAGCGCGGCCTCGGGTTCGTGGCGGCCGATGATCTGAGATCCGTGGCCAGGTGAACCGCGGCCCCGGGGTGCGGCGCGGGTGTTCCGCCCTCCCGCGCCCCGGGGCTCTCAGCCCCGGTCCGGATACGCCGGTACCGCGAGCACCCGGCGGTTGTCGTCGTCCGGCACCGGCAGTCCCGGCTCGGCGAAACCGCGGGGCGGCCGTCGTGGGGTGGCCGCTCCTCGTCGTGCCGGCCACCGCGGCCGTCAGGGTGGCCGGCACGGCCGAGACGCCGGAGTCCGGGATCCCCGGGGACGCGGGGCCGGACACCCCCGCCGGTGAGCTCGTCCCCGTCAGCGCCCGCACCGCCGGGGGACGGCGTACACCGCTGTCGAGCGGACCGGCGAGGTCGGCAGGGCGGAGCCGCCGGGCGGCAGGCGCTGATGCGCATGGCGTCGGGAGGCGAATCAGCGACGCCCGCCGGCCGGGTGGTGCCGGTGCGCGATCCGCGCGCCGCGCCGCCCGGTGACGGTGCGGGTGCCGGGCCCGATCGGCGGCCCGGCACCCGTACCGGTACGCACTCCGCCCCGCGCCGAGTGGACGGAACGCCCCGGCTGAGTACGGGTACTCATGGCGCCGGAGCGCTCCCGGTCCATGATGTGGATCACCGCCATCCGAGACCGGGAGAACCCGCACATGCTCAGCCGCCTCGCCGACACCCTGGTACCCGCCGCCGGCCGTCTGACGGTCACCGCGGACGCGGACGCCGACTTCGCGCCGGGCGGCATCATCGCCGCCAATCACACCTCACTGGCCGACCCGGCCGTCGTCCTCGCCGCGCTGCACCGGCTCGGTGTCCAGCCGGTCGTCATGGCGACGGCGGGCCTGTGGCGGATACCGCTGCTCCGCGGGGCGCTCATCCGCGAGGGGCACATCCCCGTGCACCGCCGGGACCGGCGGGCCGCCGACGCCCTGGACGGCGCGGCCGAGGCGCTGGCCCGGGGACGGCTCGTCCTGATCTACGGGGAGGGCGGGCTGCCCCGCCGCGAGGACGCCGCCGAAGCTGCCCCGGAGGCGTTCCGGAGCGGACTCTCCCGGCTGGTGGACCGCACCGGCGCCCCCGTCATACCGCTGGGGCAGGCGGGGGCCCGCCGGGTCACCTCCGGAGGCCGCGTCAAGCAGCTCGCGGGAGTGGTGACCGCGCCGCTGCGCCGCCCCGCCCTCCATGTCCATGTCGGCGCTCCGGTCGTCCTCATGGGCGAGCGGGCGGCCCGTACGGCACAGGCGCACGCCGCGGTGACGGCGGCATGGCGGACGGCGGCCGGACATCTCGGCGAGCCCGCCGCCCGGAGGGACGGGGAGCCGCGGGTCCCGGCGTAGGCCGTCCTCTCCGGATCGCGGCGGCATCGCGCGCCTCCCCGGTCCTCCGCGTCGCGCCCGCCCGCGCCGGACACCGTCGTTCGCCGGGCACAGGACCGGGGCGGGGCACCTCACGCGCCGGCCCGGGCCAGCCGTTCCCCGCCCTGGGCCAGCACCTCGGTCAGCGCGACGGCGGGGTGTTTCCAGAGGATCTCGGCGCGCGCGTTGTGCAGCGCCGGCCAGAGGCTCGCCGCCCAGGCCACCTCGCGCTCGTCCGCGCCGAAGGCCCGGCCGCGCTCCCGCTCGTACGCGGCGAGGAACACCTCCGAGCTCTCCACCGGCGCGAGCGAGGGCACCTCGGCACTGGCGAAGGCCCCGGACGCCGTCCCGGCGACGGCCGCCTCCGGAAGCCAGGCCATGCTGTCCCAGTCGTGCACCGTATGGGGAAGACCGCCCGTCCAGCGGAGATTCTGGGCCTCCCAGTCGGCGTGGCCGAGGACCCGGGGGAGATCAGCCGCCGCGGCCAGCCGGGCCCGGGCGCGCGCGGCGACACCGGTCAGGGCGGCGGGCAGCCGGTCCGCGCCGGGCCGACCGTCGTGCAGCGGATTGGGCGGCCAGTGTCCGGGGCCGGTGTGGTCGTACCGCACCCACTCGGGGTTCGGCAGCGGAGGGGGCAGCGCGAATCCCGCGGTGATCCTCACCAGCGCGGCGAGCAGCCGGGCGGAACGGGTTGCCGCGTCGCCGCCGGTACCGCGCAGCGGCTCGCCGCCGGGCCGCCACTCCTCGGCGTGCACGGCGACCCCGTCACGGACCACGGCGTCCGTGAGCGGCTTCGGGCAGGGGAAACCCGCCGCCGCCGTCCGGCGCTGCACGGTCACACAGACCGCCGCGCGGCCCGCCGGATCCGGCCGGGACTTGACGACGACCTCCCGGCCGTCGTCCAGCCGCACCCCCAGCACCCGCGACACGCGCGCGGCGGCCATCAGCGATTCCACCGGAACCGCCCCCAGCTCGACGGCACACCACCGCACCAGGCGGGGATCGAACTCCGTCACGGACATCGGGTGCCCCTCTCCCCCGGGTCCGGCCGCCGTCAGCCCTGGTCGAACAGGGCGCTGACCGATTCGCCGTTGTGGATGCGCCGGACCGCCTCGGCCAGCGCGGGGGCGATCGAGAGAATCCGCAGCTTGTCGGTGCGTTCCCGGGGCGGAATGGGCACGGTGTTGGTGCAGACGATCTCCAGCACATCGGGCTGGTCCGAGAGCCGCTTCAGCGCGCCGGCCGCGAAGAGCCCATGCGTGCACGCGACCCGGATGGAGCGCGCGCCCAGCTCGCGCAGCCGGTCCAGGAGCTCCAGCACCGTGCTGCCCTTGGCGATCTCGTCGTCGAGGACGATGATGTCCCGCCCGGCGACCTCGCCGATGACGGAGCTGATGGTGACGCGGTCGTCGGCGAAGCGCTGCTTGGCGCCGGCCGCCACCTGGACACCCAGCAGCCGGGCGAAGGCCGCGGCCTCCTTGGCGTTGCCCAGGTCGGGCGAGACCACCGTGGTACGGGACAGGTCGTGGCCGCGGAAGTGCTCGGCCAGCTCGCGCAGGGCGTGGAGGTGGTCGACCGGCACCGAGAAGAAGCCGTGCACCTGGGGTGAGTGCAGGGTCATGGCCAGTACCCGGCCGACACCCGCGGTCGCCAGCAGGTCGGCCACCAGCCGGCCGCCGATGGAGATGCGCGGCGCGTCCTTCTTGTCCGAACGCGCGTAGGCGTAGTGCGGCATCACCACGGTGACGCGGGCGGCGGACGCGCCCCGGGCCGCGTCGCACATCAGCAGGAGCTCGACGAGATTCTCCTGCACGGGGGTGACCAGGGGCTGGATGAGGAAGATGTCCCGTTCCCGGCAGTTGGCCTGCAACTGGACTTCCAGGCAGTCATTGGCGAACCGGGCGACACGCGACGGGCTGAGCGGAACCCCCAGATGCGCGCAGACCTCCGACGCCAATTCGGGGTGGGCGCTCCCACTGAACACGGCTATGTCTCGCACGAACAGCTCCTCGCTTGATCGACTCGGCATGCCGGCCTCATGCTAGCCGCCCCGGGACGGCCCCACCGCCGGGCCGCACCCCGGTGACCTGCGCCGTCCGCCGGTGACCGGCCCGGGGCGCGTGTCCACCGGCACCGCGCGGGCCGGTCACCGGCCGCCGCCACTCGTCCGGGTGAACCTCCGGGGCAGGGCTCAGCGTGCGTCCATCCGGCCGTCCGCGGTGTGCCCGGCGCCGGGGTGTCCGACGAGCTCGGCGAATCCCTGGCGGGTGGCGGCGACGACCACCCGGTCGCGGGAGCGGAGGACATAGCCGGGGTGGAGCTCCCAGAGCAGTCCCGGACGGCCGCCGGGACCGTCCGGGCGGGATGCGCCCAGATCGGGCCGGCGGTCCTCGGGAGCGGCGGTGTCCAGGGCGATCACCCGCCAGGCTCCCGGCCGGAAGGATTCCGCGATGGTCCGTCCCGCCAGTCCCGGATGAGCGGCGACCTCCAGCGAGGCGAAGAGCAGCACCCGGCGCTCGACCGGGATCGCGCCGAGGATCTGCCGGCCCATCATGGCGGCGGCGAAGGCGGGGGCGGCGAGGTGCGTCACGCTGCGGCTGCGGGTGAGCGCGTCCGGGTGGGTGGCGCGCAGGGTGCGGTACACGGCGGTGGAGAAGTCGTCGTCGTACAGGCGCAGCGCCACCCGGATGTCCGGCTGGAGCGACCGGGCGTGCAGCACGGCCTCCAGATTGGTGATGTCGGAGCTGGTGAGGGCGAGCAGCGCGTGCGCGCGGTGGATGCGGGCGGCCTTGAGTACGCCCTCGTCGGTGACGTCGCCGAGCGTCACGGGGATGCGCAGCCGGCGGGTGAGCGCGAGTCCGCGCGCCTCCGGGTCGGCCTCCACACAGACCACGGGGATCTCCAGTTCGCGCAGTTGCGCCAGCACCCTGGTGCCGATCTTTCCCAGGCCGAGCAGGACGACATGTCCCGAGAGACCGCGCGGCGGCCGGCGGGGCGTGCTGCCCGTGCGGAAGGCTCCGAACGCCTCCAGGACGGCCGCGAAGAGGACGGGGAGCAGCAGCAGTCCCACCAGTCCGGCCAGGATCTGGAGCAGCTGGCGGCCGGCCGGCTCGCCCACGGCCGGTTCGTTGATGCCGAGCAGATCGAGCAGGGTGAGATAGGCGGCTTGCAGCGGGTGGTCGCCCGTGGTCAGCCAGGCGGCGAGGGTGAGTCCGGCGAGGGCGGCCGTCAGCCCCGCCAGGGACCGGCGCAGCCGCCGGGAGAGCAGGGAGGCCACCGGGAGCGAGGCGGTGATCGGCCACGGTTCGGCCCGGGCCGGGCCGTCGTGGGAGACCGCCTCCAGGACCACGGTGGCCCGGCCGGCGGCGGTCGCCGTCTCCCGCTCGTCCGGGAGCAGCCGGGGTCCGTCCTCGCCGCTGTGCTCCGAGCCCTCGCTGCCGGCCGGGTCGCTCCTGGTGGCCGAGAGCAGCGCCAGGGTGCACAGGCCCGGATCGGGGATCTCGCCGGGCCCCGGGGGCGGACGTTCGGCCGCGCGCAGCAGCAGGCCGTCCGCCTGGATCACTTTTCCGGCGCCGGCCACGGCGGTGGCCGCGAGCGCGGGCGCGGCGGTGTCGGCGTCCGACAGGACGGTGGTCGAGGCGTCGAGTTCCCTCATGCCGATACCGGGAGCGGCGACCAGGGCCGCCTGGTCGAGCAACTCCTCCAGATGCTGGCCGAGTTTGCGGTTGTAGAGCCGGATCACCAGCCGCAGCCTCGGGTTGAGCCGCCGCGCGGTCAGCGCCGCACGTACGTTGACCTCGTCGTCCTCGTACACCAGCGCCAGTGCGGCGGCCCCGGGCACACCGGCGCCGGTCAGCACCTCGCCGGCGGGTTCGGCGGCCTCGATCACCCGCAGCGCCCCCGCGGAGGGTGGCCCGCCGCCCGGCGGGCGGTTCCCGGCCGCCGTGTTCCGGCCGAGGAATCCGAGCCTTCGGCCGGTCCGGCGGTCGCCGGCCGGCTGGGGTTGCCGGGCTTCGGGGACCACGAGGGTCACCTGTTCCTGGTAGATCTCACACAGTTCGTCCGCCAGCCGGTGGGCGAGCCCGTCGTCGCCGCAGACGACCATTCCGCCTGCTCGCAGGCCCTGCTGAGGGGGTATCGGGTGGGAAGGCACGCGGACAGGATGCCACGCGGCGCCCGGCCGCTCCCGGGAGCCGGCCGGGCGCGGGTCCACGGGAATCGGCGCGGCGTCAGGGCCCGCGCGGGCCGTGGCCGGGACCGCCCGTGACGGACGGGACCGGGACACCGGCACTCGGCACTCGGCACTCGGCACTCGGCTCACGGTGCCGGCCCGCACGGTCGCAGGCGCCGACGCCGCGCGCCGCGCGCCGCGCGATGTCCGGGCACTCCCCGCCCGGACATCCCGTCAGGGAATTACCGGCGCCGGAACTTCCCGATGCCCGGTGAATTTCGTGATCACATTCCTCCGGCTGAGCGGCATATGACGGGCCGTCGCTCGCGTGTACACATCCCGCGCAGTGGATTCGCAATGACTTCTTGACCCCCATCGGGGCCGTTGGTAGCATTCGGCAGCGTACTCCGGCAATATCCGCCCTCGTCTTTGGGATGTCATCTCAAGGAGGCCGAAGCAATGGGTACAGCCATCAGCGTGAATACACCGCTGCGGATCAATCAAGTCGGCGCCGAAAATCTCTCGTATTTGCGCGACGAGGCGTCCGGTCTCGGCAAGAAGGCAATGGAGCTGACCGATTCCTGGGGTCAGGCCATGTTCATCCTCGACCGTGAGACCGTCGAAAAAATCTTCTCGGCCGTCGGGTTCTCCCCCGAAGTCGTCTCGGGGGTGTACGACGGTGTCCGCGACATCGCGTATGTCGAGCACCGGGTGTCCGGCGAGCCCGCCCGGTCCGAGTTCACCTACCACGCGCTGGACGCGGCCTGTCTGGTGCTGCGCGGCTTCCGCGACCTCGGCACGGCTCTGGCCGAAGCCGACGACACCAGCGCGGAGAAGCTCATCGACCGGGAGCGCGAGCTCTTCGGCCGGATCATGGAGAGCCTCCCGGAGTACTGCCGGAGCCTCATGTTCTCGCCCGAGGTCGCGGCCCGGGTGGTCGCCTCGCTCGGCGGCCGGGTGAGCGCGGCGAAGCTGTACGAGCTGGCCGGCGAGTTCAGCGGCCGGGTGACCCTGGATCTGGAGGGACGCCGCGGTGTGTCCACCCAGTTCATCCGGGCCTTCACCCTGACGCTCTCGGCGACCGTGTAGCGGTGCCGCCCGTGTCCGTCCGGCCGTCGCGCCGGCCGGACGGACACCGCCCGGATCCGGCCGCCCGACATCTGGAGTACCCGATGCCCGGCCTCACGCGGCAACAGATCGAGCACTACCGGCGAGAGGGCTTCGTCGTGGTCCCGTCGCTGCTCACGGCGGCGGACATCCAACTCGTCGACGCGGCGGTCGAGGAGCTCGCCGGCGACGGCGACCCGGAGCGGATCGCGGCCGTCTTCGAGTTCGAGCGGGAATCCGTCGGCGGGGAGCGGGTGGCCCGCCGTCTCCACCAGCCGTACGAGCAGCACCGGACCTTCGCCCGGCTGGCGGCGGACGAGCGCGTCACCGACCGTGTGGTCTCCCTGCTCGGACCGGATCTGGCGCTCCAGCACAGCAAGCTGAACCTCAAGCCGGCCCGGGTGGGCGCCCCGGTCGACTGGCATCAGGATCTGACCTACTTCCCGCACACCAACGACGACCTGGTGGCCGTCCTCATCCACCTCGACGACGCCACCGAGCGGAACGGCTGCGTCGAGCTGCTGCCCGGGCGGCACCGGCGCTTTCTCGATCACTCGCTGCCGGACGGCTCCTTCGCCGGCCGGATCACCGAATCCCTCGACGAGGAACGCCACGGCGCCCCGGTGGCGGTGGAGGGAAAAGCGGGAAGTGCGATCTTTCTGCATCCATTGACACCACACCGATCGGCGGAGAACAGATCTCCGCAACGGCGCCGGGCACTGATCTATCAATACCGGGCGGCCGACGCGTTCCCGATCTACACCGGAAAACATGTGGTGGCCGTCGAGGAGTGCGCACATCACATCCGGGGCGAACGGTCCTCAGTGGCTCGATTCGGCGGACCTGCGCCGGTGATCCACCGGCCCGAAGGGGACCCGAAGTCGCTGTATCAACTCCAGGAGATGTCGCGGAAGTAATTCCCCCGACGCCTCGCCGGCGCGCCCGATCCGGGCGGAAATCCTCGGAGCGTGGGAAAGATGATGAACCCGAGCCTGCTCGCGGAATTCAGGGACCAGGGATATGTCATCGGCAAGGACATCCTCGATCCGGAGACCGCGCTGAAGCCCGTGATCGACGAATACGCCGAGGCGGTCGGCCGGCTGGCGCGGACGGGGGTCCACGGCGGTCCGCCGGTGGAGCTCGACGCGGACGCCGCCCCCGTCGACCGGCTGCTCCACCTCATGCGCGAGACCCACGGCGCCTGCTTCCAGGCCCTGGACATCACCCTCCCGATGGAGGACGACATCCTCCCGGACACCCCGCTGCACCTGGGCCCCGCGGTCTTCCGCCTGCTGCGGAACGAGGCCCTGCTGGACGCGGTGGAGGCGTTCATCGGCCCGGAGATCCTCTCCAATCCGGTGCAGCACATGCGGATCAAACCGCCGGAGCGCGCCATCTCCGAGAAGAACAGGGCTCATACGCTGACGCTGACCGGCCGGACGTTCTGGCATCAGGATCTCGCCGTGGTGACGGAGGACGCGGACGACACCGATCTGATCAGCGCGTGGATCCCGCTCAATGAGGCGACCGCGGAGAACGGCTGTCTGCTGGTCGTGCCGGGCAGCCACCGGCGCGGTCTGGTGCGGCACTGCGACACCCCGGCGTATCAGGGGATCCCGGACGATGTCGTCGGCGAGCACCGGGTGCCGCTGCCCGTCTCCCCGGGCGATGTCATCTTTCTGCACCCGCTGATCATGCATGCCTCGCTGCCGAACCTGAGCGACGGCGGACGCTGGAGCTTCGATCTGCGCTACAGCCCGGCCGACATGCCGACCGGCCGCCGCTGGTATCCGGATTTCCTCGCCCGCAGCAGGTCCCGGCCCGGGGACGAACTGACCGATCCCGGGGAGTGGGCGGCGTCCTGGCGGGCCGCCCGGCGGACCCTGGCGGGCCGGGAACGGCCCCGCTTCCACCGCTGGGATCCCGCCGATCCCCTGTGCGCCTGAACCGGGAGCAGCCCGATGATCGATCTGGACACACTCAGCGGCGGCGGCCGTTTCTCGGTCCGTGCGGGACCGCCGCGGCTGGCACTGGTGCATCACGGATTCCGGGCGAACCAGATCGGTTTCGCGGACTCCCGTCAGGACCGCTTCACCGACCGCTACTCCTCGCTCGGTCTGCTCAATCTGGCGCGCTCCGCCGAGGTCGACTTCGAGCGGAACAGGATCCGGTACCGCCCCGAATTCCGGTACTTCGACGAGGACCGGCACGCGGACGACAAACGGCTGGCCGAGGCGATCACCGAGTGGCTGCGTCCGGCGAGCGCACGCTTCGTGCTGGTCAGCCTGTACTCGCTGGCGTTCGAGCGCACCGCGCGCATGCTGTCGCTGCTGGACCCGGCGGAGATGTGCATCGTCATCGGCGGGGCACACCCCACCATGGCGCCGCAGGCGGACTTCGCCCATCTGGTGGTGAGAGGGGAGGGCGGCGCGGCGCTGCGGCACATGCTGAACGAACTGCTGGAACCGGGCTTCGGCGAGGGACCCGAGGCCCGCGGAATCTGCTTCACCCGGGGCGGCGAGTCGCGGGTGAGCCCCCCGGCGTTCGACAGATCACTCGCCACGATTCCCGCGCCGGCCTTCCGCTACGACCTCAGCAGGCCGGCGGGCGAGGCCGTCGAGCCGGTCCGGGTGCGCTGGTGGAAGTCGCTCGGCAGCCGTCCGCAGATCTACATCTGCACCCAGAGCTGCCGGGCCCGCTGCTCCTTCTGCTCGACCTATGTCATCCACGGGAATCTGGTCTCCCGGCCGGTTCCGCTGATCTCCGCCGATCTCGACCACATCATCGGCGAGCTGGGACACGACTCCATCGAGTTCCATGACGACGATCTCCTCCAGCACGGCGAACTGGACGAGCTGCTGGACGATCTGGGGCGCCGGGGTGTGCCGTGGAGCTGCAACGCCCGTTCCGAGTTCATGGACGAGGAGATGGCCGGGAAGCTGTACCGGGCCGGGTGCCGGAAGGTGTTCCTCGGTATCGAGTCGCTGAACCAGCGCACGCTCGACCACTACCGCAAGGGCACCACGGTCGAGATGAACAAGAACGGGGTGCGGGTGCTCGACGCCGCCGGGATCGGTGTCGTCTGCGGCTTCATCATCGGGGCTCCGCACGACACGGTGGAGAGCATCCTCCAGGACATCGATCAGGTGCTGGAGCTGCCGATCATGTTCCTGAGCGCGGCCATCCTCACCCCGGACATCGGCACCGCCGAGTTCAGCCGGGCGAAGAAGCGGATACCGCTGCTGCGCTCCCTCGGTGACGAGGGAACGGGGATGAACATCCGCCCGCGCCCCGATCTGTTCGGCTCGGCGACCCCCTACGGTCTGCCGACCGTCTGCGAGGCGGTGCCGAAGCCGCTGCTCAATGAGTTGTACGCGCTGGCGAACTGCGAGTTCTTCCTCAGGGAGTCCAGTGTGGAACGCATCTCCCGGCTGACGCCGCCCGACCGGCTGGACGAGGCCGAGGCGTGGTGCGCGGTCCAGCGGGAGCGGGCGGCCGAGCTCATGGTGTCGGCGGAGCTCGGCGTCGTACGGGAACGGGCTTCCGCGCTGCCGGCCGTGCGCGCGTGACCGCGGCCGGCGGTGCCGGGGCGCCGCGGGAGGGGTATCTCACCCCGCGCGGCCCGGATTGGGCCGCGCGGATGCTGCCGAGCGGGGTGGTGGCCTGCTTCGACGCGCTCTGCGACGCGGAACGCCGGACGGCCCGGGAATTCCTGGCGGACAGGGGCCTCGGGATCTCCCCGGCACAGCGCCGCCGGCTGCTGCGGCAGCACTATCTGGCGTCGCGGTACCTGATCAGCCCGCACACGACCGGTGAGATGCTCGCCTTCTGCCGGGCGGTTCTGACCCTGCCGCCCGAGGTGCCCGGCTGTGTGGTGGAGGCCGGCAGCTATCAGGGTTCGAGCTCGGCGAAGTTCAGCGTCGCGGCCGGGCTGGCGGGCCGGCGTCTGATCGTCTGCGACTCCTTCCAGGGGCTTCCCCGGGTGGCGGAGCGGCACGGGCTGAGCATCACCGGGCGTCCGGTGGTCTTCCACGAGGGGGACTTCGCCGGATCGCTGGAGGAGGTGCGGGGGAACATCGCGAGATTCGGCACCCCCGAGGTGTGCTCCTTCGTGCCCGGCTGGTTCGAGGAGTCGCTGCCGTCCTGGCGCGAGCCCATCGCGGCGCTCTATCTCGATGTCGATCTGGCGGCCTCCACCCGTACCTGCCTCAAGTACCTCCACCCGTGGCTCTCCCCCGGCGGCCGGGTCTTCTCCCAGGACGGTCATCTCCCGCTGGTCCTCGATGTGCTGCGGGACAAACGGTTCTGGAACGACGAGCTGGGGGTGGATCCCCCGGTCGTCGACGGAATGGGAGTACGGAAGCTGGTCAGCTTCTCGAAGCCGTGACGAGCGCCCGGCCGGGCGGGGTCCCCCGCCCGGCCGGCGTGCGGTGTCAGCGCCGCAGCGCCCACTTCTGCACCGACTCCAGCGGCCCCGTGCGGAAGCGCCGCAGCCAGAGCACGGATCCCGCCATCAGTATCGCGCTGACCACCGCCCACAGGCCCATCACCCACCAGGGCTGCCACGACTCGCCCAGCCGGTGCGCGAGTCCGAGTCCGATGCCGTACGCGAGGAACATGCAGAGCACGTTCTGGAGCACATAGCCGGAGAGCGCGGTCCGGCCGACGCAGGTGAGCCCGTTCAGCAGGATCCCCGGCCGGCGCACCCGGTCCACGAGAACTCCGATCAGACCGATGTAGCCGACGGCGGTCAGCGGCCCGGCGATGTAGCGGTCCAGCAGGAACAGCTCCGGACCCGCCGCGGCGGTGAGCACGGTCAGGGGAGCGCCGAGGCCCAGACCCCATACGAGCATCCGCGACCGGATGCGGCGCCCCGTCTCGTCGGCACCGAAGGCGCCGGCCCGGAAGAGGCGCACCCCCAGCAGGAAGAGGAAGAGGAGCAGGAAGAACGACAGCACCGGCTCCACCCGGAAGGCGAGCGCGTTCTCCAGCCGGAAGGCGACCTGGTCGGTCCAGTCGCCGTGCGCGTACAGCTCGACCGCCTCGCGCGAGACCCCGGCGCCGCTCTGTGCCCCCTCGGCCGCCAGTACGGCCGTCAGCAGGCCCATCAGCGTCAGATGCGCCCCCGCGGCCCAGCACATCACCCTGTGCCGCGCCCGGTCCGAGCGGGTCAGCAGCCAGGCCACCAGCAGCGCGGTGACCGCGTACCCCATCAGTACGTCCCAGGCGAAGACCAGGAGGAAGTGGACGGTCCCCTCGGCGAAGAGGAAGAGCGCCCGCCCCCGGTACCGGCCGGGCCAGGGCTTGCCGCGCCGGCGGGCGGAGGCGTACTGGATGGCGAGTCCCACACCGAAGAGGATGGTCAGCAGGGAGAGGAACTTGCCGTTCGCCAGCATCCGCATCACGCTGCCGGCCGCCTCCGGGAAGGAGGCGAAGGAGGTCTGCGGCTGCCCGCCGGTCAGGACGCCCCACTCGGCGCCGGGCACGGTGAAGACCCAGACATTGGTCATCAGGGTGCCGATGATCGCCGCGCCGCGCAGGACATCGAGGAGCGGGAGACGGGTGGATGGTCCGGCCGCCTTGGCAGGGGACGGAAGGATGTCGGTCATGCATGCATCGTCCCGCCGGGCCGGGCCGGCTTCGTCCTGACTGAAGACGAAGGTCCGGTACACCGAAAGATGTACCGGGCGGAGCACCGGCTCCCTCTCACGCCGGGGGCGGGCCGCCGGCGTGAGAGGCGTGGCGGGGAGGCGGGGAGGCCGGTGGTCAGACGACGGTCACGGGGTGCCGGACGACCGCGTCGAAGAGATAGCCCTGGGTGTTGTGCACGGTCCTGGCCGGCTGGGTGTTCCCGGCGGCGTCCGTGGTGCGGGCGAGCAGTTCGGCGGGGCCGGGGTGGCGCGGGCGCCAGTCGGCCGTCCAGCGCACCCAGTTGTCGCGGCGGGGGGTGTCGCGCAGCCGTACCGGCCGCCAGCGCCCGCCCCCGTCGGTGCTGATCTCCACCTTGCGCACCGGCGCGGCGGCGGACCAGGCGCGGCCGGTGAGCCGGTGTGTCGCGCCCGCCTCCAGGGTCGCGCCGAGCGGCAGTTCCAGGGAGCTCTTGAGGGTCTGGCGGGTGAGCGGTTCGCTGCCGCCGGGCGGGTGGGCGGCTCCGAAGAGCCGGTAGAAGCGCGTGTTCCACGGTGAGGTGAGCGGTGTGTCGCTGACCTCGATGTCCCCGAGCCATTTGATGGAGGCGATCCCGATCCAGGACGGGACGACGACACGGACCGGGAAGCCGTGGTCGTACGGGAGGGGCTCGCCGTTCATCTCGTACGCGAGGATCACATCGTCCAGCGCCTTGGCGATGGGCAGCGGCCGGCGCACTCTGCCGAGACTGACCCCGTCGCTGATGAATTCGTCGTCCAGACCGCGCGGCATCACCTCCACGGCGGAGGCGGAGAGTCCGGCGCGGTGCAGGACATCGCGCAGCCGTACGCCGCGCCAGCGGGCGGCGCCGATGGCGCCGAGTGTCCAGGAGGTGCCGCTGACCGTCTCACCCTGCTGGGTGGCGAAGAAGCTGCGGCCGTTGCCCGCGCATTCGACGACGGCGGTCCGGGTGACGGAGGGCAGGTCGCGCAGCTGCCCGTAGCTGAAGCGGACGGGGGTGCGGCCGCGCAGGCCGCTGCCCCAGACGGTCAGACTCCAGTCGCTCTCGGCGAGCCGCGGGGTGGAGGTGTGGTTGCGGACGAAGAAGCGGTCGGCGGGGGTGAGTACACCGGTGTCGCGCAGGGCGGTGACCTTGGTCTCGGCATTGGTGCCGCGGATGGTGAACAGCTCGGGCGGCAGCGGTTTGACGATGCCCGGGGCGACGGCGGGCGCGGGGGCAGGAGCGGCGGGGGCGGCCGAGGCGGGTGAGCCGGCCGTGAGGGGGATCGCCGTGGCGACAGGGGCGGCACCGAGCAGTTTGAGGAGCGCGCGGCGGCCGGGGGCATGGGCAGCGGACATCGGAGCCTCCGGGAACGGGGGGCGAAAGGGGTACGGAGAGAGGGGGCCGGCCGGATTCAGCGGCGACAGGAGCGCGCGCTGCGCGAAGTGGCTTCCGGGGAGGGGCAGTTGCCCAGGGGGTCGGCCATGTCCGTGATCGTAGCCGCGGAGCCGGACGCGCGGGCGGGATTCACCCGGACCGGTTCACCGCGCGGGCCGGGCTCCGGAGGGAAGGGGGCCGGTACGGGCGGGGGCGCGGTGATCCGCCGGCGGTCACCGGGGATCCGGGTACCGCCGGCGGGCGGCTCGTCCTCGGTGCGGAGGGGGCGTCCGGGCGGCAGTCCCTGACGAAGGGGAATCGGCGTGCCCCGGCGGCCGAGATGCTGCGGATCGTGAACGAGTCGGAGGCTCCCGGGGCGGTGTCCGGCCCACCCTGACGCAGGGCCCGGCCGCGAGCCGCCGGGCATACGGGCTCCTGCGGGCGGTGCGCCGCGAACGTTCCGCCGGCATACGGGCTCCACCGGGCGGTGCGCCGTGACGCGCCCGTCCCGTGAACGGTCCGGCGACAGCCGGGCGACGGCCCGGCGACGCCCCTTCCCGCACTGTGGCGCGGGGAGTGCCCGCAGGGCACCGAGCGGGGAGGCGCGATCCGATGCCATCGCCCAGGGTTCTCGCGCCGCGGGCCAAGGCCCCGGCGACTTCGGCCGTACCGGTCAAGGAGCGGCCCGCGCCGCCGCACCCGGCCGCACGGGTCTCCAACGCGGCGGTGGCCGCCGCCGCGGCGGCGGGGACCCGGGTGCCGCCGGCCGCGGCGCGGAGCGGGGTGGGCAATGGGGCGTTCGCGGCTGCCGCTCAGCGCACGGAGCCCGCCCCCCGGCCGGCGGTGGACCGGGCGGCGCGGCGGGAACGGCGGGGGCGCGGCCCGGGCCGCACGCGGATCCGAGGTTCGCCGCGCTGAAGACGGCGGTGCGCCGCACCCAGCGGTCCGTGGCGGGTTCGCATCCGCCGCCCAGCGCGGAGGCGGCGGCGGCTCAGGAGGCTGCCCGCCCGCCCCGGGACGACGCGCCGGCGCAGGGCAAGGCCGCGCAGGCCGAGAGGATGAACGAGGCACGGCCCCGGGAGTTCGACCGGGACGCCTTCATCAGGGCGGTCGAGAAGGCGATCGCGGAGAAGGCGCCGCGGAATCTCGACGAGGCGGACAGATTCGCCGACTCGGGGAAGGCCGACGAGGTGCGCGCCGAGGTGCGGGGGAAGGCCGGCGAGGGCCGGGCGGAGTCGGCCGGGGAGATCACGGCGACGACCGCCGCGCCGCCGGATCTGTCCGCCGCCGTGCCGAAGAATGTCGTCCCGCTCACCGCCGACCGCCCGCCCGGCGCGCCGCCCGCGCCCGCCCCGGGGAACGCGGTTCCGGAGAGACTGCCGTCCTCCGCCACCGACATGTCCGCCGGGCCGGCGGATGTGAACCGGCGGATGGCGGCGGGGAAGGTCACCGAGGCGCAGCTGAAGCGGTCGAACGAACCCGCGTTCGCCAAGGCGCTGAACGAGAAGAAGAGCCTTGAGGCGCACTCGGCCGCTGCCCCCGGACGGCTGCGCGCCGGCGAGACGAACCGGCTGCGCGCCGCCGCGGCGAACGCGAAGGCGCTCGGCACCGGCGCGATGAGGGCGATGGCCGCCGGGCGGGTGACGGCGGGAGAGCTGGTCGATACGGGCAAGGCCGGCGCCCGGGACCGGGACGAGGAGCGGCGGGCCCAGGTCACGGCGGTTCTGCACGGCGTCTTCGACACCATGAAGCGGGAGGTCGAGGGCGTGCTCAGCGGCCTCGACAAGCTGGTGGACGATCAGTTCGACCGGGGTGAGAAGGAGGCCAGGGAGTGGTTCACCGCCGAGCACCGGCGG
This sequence comes from Streptomyces sp. CAU 1734, assembly GCF_039888735.1. Classification (NCBI taxonomy): domain Bacteria; kingdom Bacillati; phylum Actinomycetota; class Actinomycetes; order Kitasatosporales; family Streptomycetaceae; genus Streptomyces; species Streptomyces sp. CAU 1734. The sequence continues at coordinate 147,350 of NZ_JBDQQP010000006.1, read as the reverse complement.
CGGATGGACGAGTACAAGGACCGGCGCTACTCGGGCGCGGCCGGGAAACTGCGCTGGATCGGCGATCTGTTCACCGGGCTGCCCGCCGAGGCGGACCAGATCTTCACGCGGGCCCGGGACGGCTATCTCCGCCGGATGCGGCAGGTGATCTCCGACGTCGCCACCACGGTCGGCGCGGAGCTCGGCCGGGCGAAGCGGCGCATCGCGCGGGGCCGGGAGGAGCTGCGGGACACGGTGGCGAAGCTCCCCGCCGGCCTGCGGGCCATCGGCAGGGAGGCGGCGGCCGAATTCACCGACCGGTTCGCGGAGCTGACCCGGTCGGTGGACGACAAGGGCACCCAGCTGGTCGACACCCTGGCCACCAGGTACACCGAGGCGCTGGCCGCGGTCGACAGCGAGATCGCCGCGGAGAAGGAGAAGAACAAGGGGCTGATCGCCAAGGCCGCCGAGGCGGTCATGGGCGTCATCGAGACCATTCTGGAGCTCAAGCGCCTGCTGCTGGCGGTGCTCGCCAAGGCCGCGCAGGCGGTGCTGATGATTCTCGGCGACCCGGTCGGCTTCCTGCGCCATCTGGTCGCGGCCGTGGGCGCCGGGCTGCGGCAGTTCCTGCGGAACATCGGCACTCATCTGCGGCAGGGCATCATGTCCTGGCTGCTGGGCCAGGTGAGCGGGGCGGGAATCCAGCTCCCGGCGAAGTTCGACGCACCGGGCATTCTGGGCATGATCGCCGGTCTGCTCGGTCTGACCTGGCAGAACATCCGGTCCCGGATCGCCCGCCAGGTGCCGGAGCCGGCGATCGCGGCCGCCGAGACCGCCGTACAGCTGATCGCCGAGGTCCGCAGGCGGGGCTTCGCCGCCCTGTGGGAGGAGCTCAAATCCCGGGTCGGCGATCTGCGCAAGACCCTGCTGGACAAGGTCATCGAGTATGTGACGCCCACGATCGTGATGGCCGGGATCACCTGGGTGCTCTCCCTGCTCAACCCCGCCTCGGCCTTTGTCCGGGCGGTCAAGCTGATCATCGACATCGTGACCTTCGTGGTGACGCAGGCACGCCGGATCATCGACTTCGTCAATGCCGTCCTGGATTCGGTCATCGCCATCGCCAGGGGCGGGGGCGGCGGTGTGCCGGATCTGGTGGAACGCGCGCTGGCCCGGTCCGTCCCGGTGCTGCTGGGCTTTCTGGCCTCGCTGCTCGGCATCGAGGGCATCGCCGCGAAGGTGAAGCAGATCGTGCAGGCCCTGGCCGCGCCGGTGAACAAGGCGGTGGACTGGGTGGTGGACAAGCTGGTCGGGCTGGTCAAGAAGGTGTGGGAGAAGGTCAAGGGCCTCGCCGGGTCCGCCTTCGGCTGGATCGCCCGGAAGATCAAGGGAAAGACCGTGGCCAAGTCCTTCACGATGGTCTCCGGGGAACCGCACACCCTCACGGCCCACCCGGGCGACTCCGCGCTGAGGGTGACCATCGCGAGCGCCTTCGCCGGCGAGGTCCGGGCGGTGATGGGGAAGGTGCGGGCCGAGGCGGACAAGCTGCCCGAGCCGGACCGGGCCGGGGCGCTGGCGACGATCGGCCGGATCGACGCCCAGCTGGCGCGCATGAAGGCGGCGGAGGCGAAATGGGTCTCCGGGAAGAAGGCGGCGGAGAAGGACGTGGCCCGGCGGATCCAGACACGGCGCGACAAGAAGAAGATCACGACGGATGAGCAGGCCGAGGCGCTGAGCAAGCAGTGGCTCGCGGAGAAGGAGCAGCGGCTCCACCGGCCCATCGAGCAGCTCCTCGCCGCCCAGATCGGGGAGTTGAGCAGGCTCACGAGCATGAAGCAGTTCACCGGTACTCCGGGCAAGCGTTGGATCCCCGCGGGTTACGACGTCCGTACCCGGCTCTATGTACTGGGGAGCGGCTGGCAGTCGAAGTCCCGGAACTGGCGGGAGAAGGAGAAGGCCGCACTGGTCAAGACCGTGAAGGCGGCACTGGAGGCGCCGAAGCCGAAGGGGGAGGCGCAGCTGAACCGGCTCGACAAGAAGTTCAAGCTGCCGGAGGGCGCGCTCGATCTGTTCGACAAGGGCAAGCTCAGGGCGAGTCATGTCGAGACCACCGCGTACGAGGTCGACCACTCCGAACCGCTCGCCGAGCACTGGCACAGACGGGGTCGCGCCTCGGACGACACCGAGCGCCGCAATCACTGTGTGGACGAGTCGAAGTGGGACCTCATCACCAAGTCCCACAACGCCAGCAAGCAGGCGGGGGGATTCCAGTACAGCAGGAGTCCCGAGCTCGGGAAGTCGTTCACCAGCAGTCTCGCGGACGGCGGGGTGAAGAACGCCAAGCGCATCGACGGACGTTCGCTGCTCGACCCGCCCAAGTAGCGAACGGCCGGGGATCAGTCCTGCGGCCCGTCGTCGTCGCCGAGCAGCTCCGCGTACCGGCCGAGTTCGGACGGGCGCAGCAGCCGGGCCTCGCGCTGGAACTGCCGGGTCACTCCGCGTACGGCATGCCGCATGCCGATCGCGCGGCTGCCGCCGTCGGCCGCCGCGAGTGCGGCGGTACGGGCCGCGGCGGCGATGCCGGCACCCGTCATGTCGAGCCGGGAGAGGGCGTCGAAGTCGAAGTCGGGGGCGAGCGGGGCCTCGGGGGGAAAGGCGAGGCGCCACAGCCGGCGCCGCTCGGGGGCGGCCGGGCGCGGGAAGTGGACCACGAAGTGGAACCGCCGGGTGAAGGCCGGGTCGATGTTGTCCTTGAGGTTGCTGGTCAGGATCACCAGCCCGTCGCTGGCCTCCAGCCGCTGGAGGAGATAGCCGACTTCGAGGTTGGCGTACCGGTCCGTGCCCTGTTTCACCTCGCCCCGCTTGCCGAAGAGCGCGTCGGCCTCGTCGAAGAGCAGCACCGCATGGCTCTCCTCGGCCTGCCGGAAGGCGGCCTCCATGTTCTTCTCGGTCTCCCCCACCCATTTGGAGACGATCGCGGCGAGGTCCACCTTCAGCAGTTCCAGACCGAGCATCCCGCTGACGATCGCGGCGGACATCGTCTTGCCGGTCCCGGGCTCCCCGGTGAAGAGCGCCTTGACCCCGCCGTGTGCGGCGCGGCGCGCGAATCCCCACTCCTCGGCGATCCTCGGCCAGGCGCGGAAGGCGGCGGCGATCTCGCGGATCTGCCGCAGCTGGGCGTCGGGAAGCACCAGGTCGTCCGCGGTGTGCCGGGAGACCACGGAGTGCACACCGGCGCCCGCGCGGCCCCGGGTGACGGTGGCGATCGCGGGGGCGATGTGGTCGCCGACCGGCAGCGGACGGCCGTCGCCGGCCAGCCGTGCCCCGGTACGGGCGACCGAGGCGACGGCCCGGATCTCGCCGCCGTTCATCCGGTACCGGACGGCGAGATCGTCCAGGAGGGCCCCGCTCAGCTCCGGCAGCGCGGCCGACCACATGGCGCGCCGGTCGGGCAGGGCCGGTACGGGGACGGTGAGTTCGGCGTACCTCCGTGCGGCGAGCGGGGCGGCCGGGCGCCAGGGGCCGGGGCCGGTCAGGCACACCGGGGTCCGCGACCGGAGCAGCACGGCGCGGACGGAGTCGGCGAGCGCGTGGTGTGAATCGCCGTGCAGGTCGTCGGTGGGGATCCAGAGCAGCGCGCCCAGTTCGGCCGCCATCCGCAGATCGGCCTCGGGGTCGCCGGTCGCGATCCGCGGACTCCGGCCGGCCGCCCGGGCGAGCGCGTGCACCGCGTCGGACGCGGCGCCGGCCGCGCATCCCCAGAGCCCGGCGAGATCGATGGCGCCCGAGCCGAGCGCGCGGCCGAGCCGGGTGAGCGGTTCCGACGAGAGGTACGGGGATGCCGTCCCCGGATCCGGCGGCGGTACCTCGCCGGGGTCGTGGCCGAGGAGTCCGGGGTCACCGCCCCAGCCGAGCAGATAGGTGAACACTCCCGGTCCGAGGGAGAGTTCCCGCTCGGACCCGGCCGGGAACTCCCCGTACGGCCGCAGCAGCCCGTACCGGCGCAGGGGCCCGGCCGGGCCGAGCGCGCGGAGCCGGGCCGGGCGGTCGGGTGCGGCCCCGGCGCCGACGGTGGCCAGCAGCTCGACGGTGGGGAGCCGGCGGGTGAGGTCGTCCATGAGGTAGGCGTAGATCCGCTCATGGGCCCGGTCGAGCTCGGGTGCGGCGACCAGCAGCAGGGCGTCCTGGTCCGCGCGGGTCAGCCCGAACCTCCGGGCGAGGGCGTCCAGCGGCAGGGTGATCCCGCCGGCGGCGGCCCTCCGGCGCAGTTCGCGCTCGACGGCCGGCTCCGGCTCTCCGGGACCGGCCGGTTCGGCCGGGGTCGCGGTGAGGGTGCCGACCTCGTCGAGGAGTACGCCGACCTGATCGTCGGTGACGCAGTACGGGGTGAGGTCCGGCCTGGTGAGCCGGGCGGTGAGCGCCGCCCGGCGCGAGACGGCGACCCGCAGGGCCCGATGCACCCCGGCGAGCCGGATCCGCAGGTGCGCTCGCGCGAATGCGGCCGGGGGCGGCTCCGGTGCGGGGTCCGCCGGGGGCTGTCCCGGTGGGTTTCCGGCAGCCGGCGGGGTGTCCGCCGTCTGTTCGGCCGTCAGATGTTCCCGTACCGGTCCGGTCATCGGTTCCCCCTGTGCGCGTTCGGCCATCGGCACTTCCCCGCCCGTCCCGCGGCCCGGCCCCGTACCGCGCCGCCCACGGGCCCGCCCCCCATCCGCCCGGCCCGCGGTTGCCCGCATGCGTCTCCGGCGGTCGCGTTCCCCGGCCCCGCTCCGGTCATCGGCACCCCCTGCGCCCGCACCGGCACCGGCCGTTGCCCTGCCGGTTCTTCCCGCGCGCGGCAGGCCGGCCGGCGCTCCCGTGCCCGCCCGCGGTCACCGGCCCTCACCCGCCGGAGAAGGTCAGGGTCCGGCCGCCCAGCCAGACCACGTCGGGGACGTCGGCGAGCAGACCGGCCCGGAGCAGGTCCGCGTGGCGGCGGCCGAGGGGGACGCGGACCCGGACGGTGTCCGGGCCGAAGCGGACCGCGGCCTCCAGATCGGCGAAGCGGTTCAGGGCGAGCAGCGGCCCGGTGGTCTCGCGGCCGCGCCAGAGCGTCCAGGCGATGGTGGCGAGACCGAGTGCGGCGGCCAGGGTGACGGTGTCCTCCAGGGCCGTGTCCGGGGCGCGCGGGACCGCGCGGCGTTCGGCGGTCAGGGCGCGGACGAGCTCCGCGAGGTCCGCGGCGTGGCCGGGGAGGGCGGCGGCGAGCCGCCGGTCCCCCGGTGCCGGGGCCGCCGTCCACAGCGGGGTGCGCCCCGGCAGTCGCAGGGCCGGGTCGCCGCGCAGGGGCCGGACCGCGGAGACGAAGCGCACCCCCTCGGAGGCCAGTTCCCTCAGGAATCCGGGCGGGAGCGGGCCGTCGCAGACCAGGACGGGCGGACGGCCGCTCGTCCGCCAGTGCGGGAGCAGGCCCGCCGTCCCCTCCGTCCGGGCGACCGGGAACATGCCCTGCGCGTCGACGAGCAGCACTCCGCCGCCGGCGCCGGTGACGAGGAGCGGATCGGCGGGGTCGTGGCCCCGGCAGACCGCGAGCGCCAGTACGGCGTCCAGCACCGGGAGCACGGGGCGGGCGAGCCGGGCGAAGGAGGTCAGCCGTTCCTCGGGGACGGGTGGTTCGAGTCCCGCGAAGACGGCCGCCGCCTCGCTGTCCCCGTGCTCCCGCCGCCAGCCGCGTCCGGTCGCGCCCAGGACCTTGTAGGCGAGCGCGGTGGCGAAGAGGGGGGCGTCGGCGGCCAGGTCGACACCGGCCAGGGCGGGCCCGATGGCGTCGAGATAGCCGATCCTCGCCAGTGGGCCGGCGAGCAGGAAGGGGAGCGCGGAGCGGACCGTCCTCTCTCCGGTGGCGCGGGGTACGGCGGTTGGGGGCGGCTGCGCGCCGCGCTCGGGAATGCGGGGGTGTCCGTGTCCGGCGGGGCCGGGGGGTGCCGTGCCGCCGGGCGGCTGCTGCTGCTGCTGCCCGGCCGGATCGCCGGGCTCGGACACGGTTCCGGACGCGGGTGCGGACAGGGGTGCCGTGAGTCCGGCCGGATCCGCCGCGCGGCCGGCGGCGGTGGGTCCGGCGAGCGGGCGTCCGGCGCCGGAGGGCTCGGCTGCGGATCCGCCGGGCGGTCGTACGGTGCGGGCGGGGCCGGTGTTCCCGGCGGGGTGAGGGGAGACGGCCGGGGCACCGTGCGCGGCGAGGAGTTCGGCGAGCAGGCGCTCCAGGGCGGCGGGCCCGGCCGGGGTCCCGGGGCCGGCGGCGGGGGATCCTGGCGGCGGCGGCCCGGAGCGGTCCGGGGTGTGCGGGGCCGGGCCGGGGTGCCGGCGCAGGAGTTCGGCGAGCAGGGTGCGGGCCAGGGGGTCACCGGTGCGGAGCAGGGCGAGCAGACAGGCCCGTACGGAGTGGTCGGGCAGCAGCGCGAGGAGCGGTTCGAGTTCGCCGCGCTCGGCGAGTTCGGCGAAGAGCGCGGCGGCCGGGGGCGGGGACCAGCCGCGGTCCCCGGGCGCGGTGAGGGAGTGCGGGAACGGATCGGCGGGCGCGCCGGGGGCGGTGCCGTCCGGGGGCGGGGCGACCCGGGCCTCCCACGGCGGGCCGGCTTCGGCGGGAAGGATGTCGCCGGTGTGGTGGGCGGGATGCCCGGGCGGCGGGAGCCGGACCGTCACGGTCACCGGCTCGGTGATCTCCACATCCGGTCCGCCGGCGGCGAGCCGGCCGGCGAACCAGTGCTCCAGCAGCCCGGGGAGAGCCTCGACGGCCCGCTGCGCGAGGGCGCGCGGGTCGGGTCCCCAGCTCCATCCGCCGCGCCGGACCACCGTCACCGTGCACCGCCGCACTTCGATCCCGCCGCCGCCCGCCGGGCCGGACGCGGGGTTGTCCGGGCCGGGGGACGGTGTGGTCAACTCACCCTCGCGCTCAGCAGCTTGCCCGCCCAGCCGGCGGGCAGTACGAGGACGCCGTGCTCGGCCGCCGGTTCCAGGGCGATCGGCAGGGTGATGCCGCGCTGTCCGGCCGGGATCACCCCGGTGAGCACATCGGTGTCGCGGGCACCGGAGACCAGTGCGGCCACCGGGGTGTCCCGGGTGCCCGCGACGGGGAGTTCCACGGTGACGCCGCGGCTCTCCAGCGTCACCCCGCCGGGCCAGGCGGCCAGCCGCAGCAGCGCGCGGCCGGGCGGGCCGGCCGGCGGCCGGTCGACACCGCGGGCGAGCGGGTCGGTGAGCACGCCCGGTTCGGCGTCGGCGGCCAGCGCGCCCAGCAGCCGGGCCGGGAGCGGCAGGGAGACGGTGCCGGCCGGGCCGAGGGAGACCCGGAGCGGGAGCGCGGGGCCGACGAGCTCGGCGAGGGAGGGGGTCGCGGCGGACCCGGTCAGGGCGAGCGCGCCGACCACATGGCCGGTCCCGGCGACGTACACCACGGAGTAGCTCACTGCCCGTCACCACCGTTCACCGGGCCGGCCGACGCGGTGGCCAGCACACAGAAGTCGACCGCTCCGGGCTGTTCGGTGACCGTGCCGCCGGGGACCGCCGGATCGAACAGCCGCACCCGGCAGCGCACCCGGCGGGCGTCGTCCACACCGGACTCCACCGGAGAGACCAGGGTGGTCGCCGTCGCGGCCGGCGGGATCCTCGGGGTCACCAGGATGTGCAGCACCACCCGGCCGTCGGCGACCTGTTCGGGGGTGATCCCGGGCGGCAGCGGGAGCAGCATCCCGTCGGTGGCGGTGCCCGAGATCACCTGGGTACTGCCGGCGGGCATCCGGCCGGTGAAGCTGCCCTCGATGGTCAGATTCCCGTTGGCCGCCACGGTCATCAGCGGGGCGACGGTGCCGCCGGGCCGGTAGAGGCCGAAGACCAGCCCCGGCGGGTCGCCGCCGGAGAGCACGATCACCGGAGTGCCCTCCCGGGCCGCCGGCTCCGTCCGCAGGACCAGGGCGCCCGCGCGGGCCGACACGGTGTCCGCGCGGACACCCGCGTACCGGGGGGCGACACCGCGGGCGGTGGTCTCGACACCGGTGAAGCGGCCGTCGGTCCAGCGGACATAGCCGAGCAGCACCGGCCGGCGGGCGGGCGGGACGGCGGGTGCGTCGGCGATCCCGGGCGGCTGTTCCCCGGCGGTGAGCAGTTCGTCCCCGAGGCGTCCGAAGAGGATCTGGTAGGTCTCCTCCACCCGGGTCCCGCCGGCGCTCACCCCGCAGGAGTCGGCCCCGGGTGAGCCGGGCGGATCCCGGTCCACGGCGCCGAGAAAGACCGGATAGGGCTCGTCCGTCGGCTGGTCCGCGCCGTTGACCTCCTCGAACTCGCTCTCGCTCAGCACGGCCGGCTCGGTGACGACGATCTCCCGGCCCGTGGCGTCGATCGCCGTCCCGGCCGACACGCTCACCTCGGTCCGGCGGGCGCCGGTCAGCGGATCGGTGCGGTCCGCGGTGACCAGGGCGAGCCCCTCGGCGATCCCCCACTCGTGCAGATACCGGGCGTGGCGCGCGGCGGCGGCCCGGGCGTACTCGACGGTCGCCGACAGATCCGCGGCGGCCAGGATCCGGCCCTCGCGGAACACGGGGCGCAGCGGTCCCGTCATGTGGTCTCACCCCGCTTCGGAGTGCGGGGGGAGCGGGGGCGCCGGGGGGCGGCGGGCGGCGGCGATTCGGCCGCGGGCTCCGCCAGCCGGGGGCCGAGGCGCTTGGGCGCCCGTTCCCGTACCCGGCCCGGCGGCTCCCCCGGCGGTGTGCCCGCCTGCTCGGGACGCGGTGCGGCCCGCAGCTCCGCCACGATCGCGGCCAGCTCGCTCACCCGCGCTCCGAGCAGGGCGAGTTCCGGCGGCGCCGGGGGCGGCTCGCAGGGGGTGTCCGCCGGCTCCGCCGGTACGGTGCCGAGCAGCAGGTTGATCATCTCCTCCAGCTCGCCGGCGCGGCCCGCGGGCGGCGGGATCAGCAAACCTTCGGCGTACGGGCGCGGCACCGGGCCCTCGGCGGGGATCGGCGGGTCGGCGGGGTGCGGCAGCGGCGCGCGGGAGAGCCGCCCGGCGAGTTCGCGCAAGCGGTGGAGCACGGGGAGCCACGCACCGTACGCCGCTCCGCCGGGCAGTACCTGTTCCCGGCCGGCGGTGCGGACCCGGACGACGTCGCAGCCGTCCACCTCGACCGAGGCCAGCAGGACATCGGTCGCGGTGCCCGGCCCGCAGGGCGGCTGGAGTGCCGCGCAGGCCGCGTCGGTGAGGTGGCGGCGCAGCGCGGCCGTCAGCACGGCGGCGGCCTCGGCGAGCCGGCGTGCCGCGGCGGTGGTCAGCGGCTCCGGTCCGGCGGGGCGCGGGGGCGGCACATCGGCTCCGGCGGCGTCCGCGCGGAGCCGGCAGTCGCCGGTTCCGGCGTTCCGGTCGAGACGGCCCAGCAGCCACTCCCGGATCAGGGCGAGATCCGCGCGGAACTCCGCGTTCAGCTCGGGGCCGAGCGGTGTGCCCTGGGCCAGCAGCCGCACCTCCAGGGGCGCGTCCGGGTCGCCCTGCGCCGGTACGATCCGGGCCCGGGTCTCGGTGACGACGGCGCGGGCGACGGACCGGCGCAGCGGATCGGGCCAGGCCGCCTCCGCGTCGGCCGCCGCGAGCAGATCGCAGGCCGTGCCGAGGGCCGTCCGGGCTTCCGGCACCCCCGCGAGGCCGGGGTGGAGTCCGGTGAGCCGGTCCTGTCCGGCCCGGTCATGGGTGTCGAACCGGGCGATGGAGGCGGACACGGCCCGCACCAGCTCGGCCAGTTCACGGGCCGAGGACGGGGTCGGAGGGGCGCCGCCGGCGGTGATCTCGCGCAGCCGGGCGAGCCCGGTGGTGAAGCGCTCCGCGTCCGCCGGGTCGAAGCGGAAGGTCCGGCCCGGGGCGAGCGAGACCACCAGAAGCGGCTCGGTCCAGTGGGCGATCCGCTCCGCGCGGGCGCGGGCCCGGCCGAAGGCGTCCCGGTCGCCGAGGGCGGCGAGCAGCCGGGTGCCCGGGCGGTGCGCGTGGTCCCCGGCGGCGTCGTCCCCGATGACGAAGCGGAACCCCTCCCGGATCCGGGAGGGCACACATCCCGGGGACGGGCAGGGCTCCTCGGTCGCGTACGGCGCCACCGGGTCGGCCGGGAACTCCTCGTACCGGGCGAAGAGCCCCCAGCGGCGCGGCCCGTCCTGCGCACAGGTGTCGGGGCACTCCGCGCCGAGCGCCGCCACCCGGTGCTCGCGCACGAGTGCGAGGACGTCGACGCGTTCGGGGCAGGCCACCACGATGTCGTGACCGGCGCCGTCGAACGCGTGGCCGGGGTGGACCAGGACGGTCCCGCCGCCGCAGGGGTCGCAGACGACGCCGAGCCCGCACACCACCCCCGGGCCGTACAGCGACCGGTTGTGCAGCCTGCTCTTCGCCGTCGTGTAGTCGGCCAGCAGGGTCAGATCGTCCTCGGTGAGCAGCTGGCCGGCGAAGAACCGGGGCCTGACGAAGACGGACGGCCCCTGGGGGGCGCCCCCGCAGCCGCATCCGCAGCCTGTTCCCATGGGTCAGCGCTCCTTCACGAAGAACCAGCTCTCGAAGACGTCCCCGCCCGAGCCGGTGCCCGAGGTCCACGGACCGATGCCGGACGGCGGGAGGACACAGCCGCCGGCGGATTCCGCGGCGGCGTCGTGCCGGTCCGCGATGACCGGCACCCGCCCGCCGACATGGGTGCCGTCGACCGGACGGCAGCAGCGGTCGAGGAGAAAGGCGGCGCGGACGCTGATCAGCACCCGGTCGCCGTCCTGGAGGGTCTCGCGGGTGGTCTGCCGGTAGCGCAGCCGGGTGGTGAACTCGCACTCCCCGTCCGGCTCGGTGAAGGCGCCGCCCATGTACCAGGTGGAGGCGTTCCGTCCGGCGCCGCCCTCGATGACCTGGATCTCCACCACCCCCGGCCGCAGGGTGTCGGTGCGCACACCGTCGGAGAAACGCACCTCCAGCCCGCCGCTCTCGTCATGGGTGCCGAGCAGCGCCCTGGCCTCGTCGACGGTGTAGGTGTGGCCGTGGATCCAGCTCACCCCGGTGATCACGGTGGGCACATGGCGGCCGAAGGGGCGGCGGATGTTCATCCGGATCCGGTCCTCGCGCACCGGCCGCCACCGGTCGACCCCGTCGATCCGGGCCAGCCACAGCACCCGGTGGCGGCAGCGGGAGCAGCAGGTGTCGCAGCGCTCGTCCTTCGCCGGCTCGCGGCCGGTCACCCGGACGGAGAAGCACTCCTCCGTCCAGCCGAACTCGCAGTCGGGGGTGTCCGCGCAGCTGTCACCGTAGACGGCGCGGGTGGGTTCGACGGGGCGTTCGGCGTACTGGACACCGACCCAGACCGTGTCGGTGTCGCGTTCGTCCGGGGGCAGGGCCCGCCACAGGTCGACCACACAGCCGGAGCGTACGACGACCTCATTGCCGTCGCAGTCCACCGCCAGGCCGGGGGTGATCCGCACCGACGGTCCGCGCCAGGGGTGTCCGCCCGTGCCCTCGGGCGCGCCGTCCGGCGTGTCCTCGGGGGCGTTCTCCGGGGTGGTCTCCGGGGTGGTATCCGGCGCTCCGGTCTCCGCGGCCGGTCCGGGTTCCCCGGGCGGCCGGCCGGGGTGACAGTCGTCGCGGTCCGGCGGCACCGGTGCGACGAACAGTCCGCACACCACTCCGTAGCCGAGCAGGGCGCGCATGCGCAGCCCGAGCCGCTCGCGGAAGTACTCCTGTTCCCGCTGGAAGTCCCGGGCGCCCAGCATCTGCCCGTGGAAGTACCGCAGTCTGCGCAGCGGCGGCACATCGAATCCCGCCGCCGCTCCGGCCTCCGCGGTCGTGCCTGTACTCGTCCTTGTGCCTGGTTCCGTCATCGCCCCGTCCTCACCCTCGTTCTCGTCTTCTCAGAACACCTGTGTGTGCACACCGACGGCGGACACCGTTCCCGTGTCGATCCCCTGGCGCGGCCCGCGCGGCCCCGGCCGCAGCACCGTGTCGCGGTTGAGCGCCGGCGGCCGGCCGCCGCCCAGGACCGGCGGCGGCAGCGGGACGAAAGCGGTGTCCACGCCGACCGTCGACCGGGAGCCGACCACGAAGCCCGCGGCGCCGGTGCGCACCTCGGCGACCGTGTGCGCGGGTGCCTGCCGGGCGACCAGCCGCCGCAGCGCCTCCTCGCCCGCGGCTCCGGCCGGCAGCAGCACCCGGAACCGGTGCGCATGCGCGGTGACCGGGTCGTTGTCCGGGTCGCCGTACCCCCGCAGCGGCGCCGCGCCGAGGACCGAGCCGTCGAGCCGGAAGCGGCCCGACGAACGGCCGAAGAGCCGTACCGAGCCCAGTCCAGGCCCGGAGCCCCCCGGGGTGAGGGGTATCCGCGCCCAGCGGCGGTCCCCGGCGGGCTCCTCGATCACCGGTGTCACGCCGAAGACGATGCGCACCGCCTCCGCGAGCGCCCAGGGGGTGCCGCGGCGCCGGTAGAGCTCGGGTGCCGCGGCGAGCAGCGCGCGCCGGGTCCGGGCGTCCCAGCCGGATTCGTACGAGAGCCCCAGCAGCCCCGCCGTCCAGGGCAGCACCCGGTCCGGCACACCCGCCGGGTCCAGCAGCGCCGGATACCGCTCGATCATCCGGTCGAGTTCGGCGAGTGAGGCGTCGAAGAGCGACAGGAAGCGTTCGGTGAAATCGTCCGCGGCGGGATCCTCGCGGAAGGCGGCGGGGAGCAGGTCGGCGCTGGTGACGCGGGGGAAGTCCAGCCGGATCCGGCGTACGAGGGGGGTCGTGGTGCCGTCCGACGAGAGCCGCAGCCGCAGTTGCAGATAGCGGCCGGGCGGCTGGTCGACGAGGAAGTCGGTGGTTCCCGGGGCCGGTGTCTGCCAGTCGGCCGGGGTGTGGCGGCCGTCCTCGGTGACCACGACGGCCACTTCGGCCGCCGTGCCCGGCGGCAGGTCGGCGTCCAGGCGCACCCGGTGCCAGCGGCAGCGGGAGATGCCGCTGTCGATCAGGCCGGTGAGATACCGGCCGTCGGTCCGGTACGCGAGGGGTGCCGGGGGCGCGGCGTCCATCGGCTCGCCCCGCCAGGTGAAGCAGCGGGTCGCCCCGGGGTTGTCGGGCGTGCTCTCGCGCAGACAGAAGCCGCTCTCGCCGGCCGCCGTCAGCGCGCTGGGCGGGAGTGCCGCGGCCAGTTCGTCCGGCGTGGCGGTACGGAAGGGGCGGCCGGGGCCGCCCTGGTGGATCCGCAGCCGGACACCGTCGTCGGTGAGCAGCCAGACCGTCCGGTCCGGCCCCGCGCGCAGCCCGACGACCGTGCCGGCGACCCCGGTGCGGAGCACACCGCGGAACCGGCCGGCCGAACTGAACCGCCACAGGGAGGTACTGTGCTCGCGGATCACCCAGACCTCGTCACCGGGTGCCGGGGCGGCGAGCCGCGCGCCCCGCGCCCGGATCACCCCGGCGGGCCGTCCGCCCTCCCGCCGCAGGACCAGGACCCGCCCGGAGTCGACGACCACCAGCCGGTGTCCGCGCGCGGCGACCGCGACGGGGTGCCGGAGCGGTCCGCCGCCGCGTCCGGACGGCGGTCCGGGGCGGGAGCCGGACGCCTGTCCGGTGCCGACGCCGGACGGCGGCGCGCCGCCGTGAGCGGCGCCCTCCCCGGACACGGTGCCGGACGCCGGACCGGGGCCGGTGCCATCACCGGATCCCGCCCCGGCGTCGGCGTCGGCGTCCGACAGGTGCCCGGAGCGCGAGCCGGGCAGCGGGCCGCGACCGGTTCCCGGCCCGGATTCGGGCACCGGCGCCGGCCGTGACCCGCGATCAGCACCCGCCCCCGGCCGGGAATCGGGCCGGACATCGGAGTCGGGCCCGAAATCCGGGCCGGAACCGGAACCGGAACCGCGAATCGGCGCGCGACCCCGACCGGGCCCCGGCCCGAACCCGGAGCCGGGATCCGGGAAGGGATCGGCACCGTGACCGCCCGCCGGCCCGGCACCGCGGCCCTCCCCGGAGCCGGACACCGGCCCCGGGGCGAGGCCGGACAGCGCCCCGGAAGCCGCGCCCCGCGCCCACACCGGAGTCCACCCCCCGCACGCGTCCCGGCGCAGCAGCCGGGGCCGTTCGCCGGATGTCAGGAGATACCAGTCGCGGGGGCCGCACCCCGGGGCGAGCCGGGGGTCGGGGAACCACGACAGCAGCCGGTCCCGGGTGGGGCCCTCCGGTGCGGGGCCGCGGAAGGCGAGCCGGAGCCCGGCCGGGTCGTCGAATCCGGTGATGCCGTCCACCGGGGGTTCGCCGCCGGGCGTGTTCCCCGTGTGCGCGTCCCAGCCGACGAGGGCGTCGAGCAGTCGGAAGGTCGCGGGCGACGGTGTGCAGGTCATGGCAGCTCCCCCACCGGGATCAGCAGCGGGCGTTCGGGATGGACCAGCGTGTTGGGCCCGATCGGATGGTCGGTGCAGGGTGCCGCGCTCACCCCGTCGACCGTGAAGGAGAGCCGGGAGACGGCGAGAACACCGTCCGCCGCCAGCAGCCGCCGGACCAGGGCGGTGTGCCGCAGCACTCCGCCGAAGGGCCAGCCCGCGCCGTCCTCGCCGCCGCGCAGCGGGTCGAGATAGCCGGTGATCGCGGCGGCCGCGCCGGCGAGCACGGCGGCGCGGTCGAGGTCCGGGTCGAGGGCGACGCGGGCCCGGACGGCGACCCGGCGGTAGGGGGCGGGCGCGGCCACGACGGTGACGCCGGCGGGGGCCGCCGCGCGGGCCAGGAAGTCGGCCACCGCCCGCAGGGTGGCGGCGTCGGCGACGGGCGGCCGGCCGGTGTCGTCGCCCGGCGGGACGACGAGGACGCCGACCACACCGGGCAGGGGCGTACCGGGGAAGTCGGGGTGGAGGCCGGGCACACCGTGCGCGCGGGCCACCGACGCGCCGGGGGCGCGCAGGGCGAGCAGACCGTAGTCGGCGGGGGCCACCGCCCGTCCCCGGGAGCGCAGTTCGCCGGTTCCCCGGCGGATGACCTCGGCGTCGGGCTCGGCGTCGGTGCCGCCGGAGGCGGGGAAGGGGTTGGTGACCCCGGTGACGAACGGCAGCGCGGTCACCGCGGAGTTGACGGCGCCGGCCCGCACGGCGCCCGCGCCGCCGCCGCCCACGCGGTACCGGACCGCGCGGACATTGCGGAATCCGGGCGGGACGGCGGCGCCGTGGACACCGTCGCCGAAGGTCAGCTCGCCCGTCTCGCGGTCGACGGTGAAGACCCGGTCGTCGGCCCCGTGGGCGGAGAGGCTCTCCACCTCCCGCCACCGGGAGGCGGTGGCCCCGGTGGTGCCGAACACATCGCCGCCCCGGTCGTCGTCGACCTCGATGACGACCGATCCGGCGAGGACGGGGAGCTGGCTCAGGGTCATCCGGCGGCCGGGCCGTGAGGGGTCCTGGACCGGCTGCGGCGGCTCGTCGCGGATGGTGCGGGCGGCGGTGGCGGCGACGGTGTTGAGCCGGAGGCCGGCGAGCACCGGCGCCGGGCCGGCGAAGGTGCCGTGGGCGACGCGCAGCCGCAGCCAGCGCAGCGGCGGTCCGCTCCGGCCGCCCGGCGGGTTTCCCGGCGCCCAGGAGGGCGGCAGGCCCAGCACCACGGTCCCGCTCGTGCGCAGCCCGTCGGTGCCGTCGCGGAGCACCTCGGCGGGCCTGGGCACGGCGCCGTCCAGTACATCCCAGCTCAGCAGCGGCCGGGCGGCGGGCGGGCGGTTCCGCGCGGCGGGCGGGAAGGCCGCCTCGGCGGGGGCGGGCGGGGCGGCGGCGACCACCAGTCCCAGGGAGAGCCGGGGCCGGGGCACGGCCGTGCCGGTGAGCGCGATCCACAGACCGTTGCCGGGCCGCGGGTCGTGGCCGAAGGGCGCGAAGGGACGTCCGGGACCGGCCGGTCCGAGGGGCAGGGACTGAAGCCTTCCGGCCTCCTGCACGGCGAGCCCGCCGAGACCGGCGGGGGTGGCGTACAGATCCTCGTCGGTCTCGTAGATCACCGGTCCCGAGTCACCGGGGGCGGCCGCCTGGAAGCCGGCCGGGACGAGGACGGAGCCGCCGTCCGGCGGGTTCACGGTGAACTCCAGCAGTGCGGTCGCGGCTCCGGCGGGCAGGCGCCGTACTCCGGCGGTGGCCAGATGCTCGGCCAGGATCTTCTCGGGCAGCCGGTTGACCCGGGTGAGCACGGGCTCCAGCAGGGTGCCGAAGAGACGGACGAGGGCGACGCCCGCGTCCTGTCCGTCAGGATTGGTCCAGTCCGGGGTGAACCCGCTGATGCGGGCGCGGACATTGGCGCGGACCGCCTCCCGGGTCGCCTCGGTCAATTCGGGCCGTACGCCGCCGGGGCCGTCGGCCCGGACGAGCCGGGCCCCGGCGCGCGCGTCCCGCTCCCACCACACCGGGCCGGTCACAGCAGTCCCTCCCCCGGTTCGGCGACGGGCACCACCCGGGTCAGGACCGTGCGCAGGGCGGGCAGTTCACCGGCGCGCAGCTCCACCTCCCGGCATGCCTCGTCCGGTTCGGCGCCGTCGAGGCCGATCGCCACGGCGGCGATCTCGGCGAGGTCGCCCAGGGCGCGCTGGGCGGCCCGCAGCAGGGCGGAGGGGCGCAGGGGCGCGCCGAACCCCGGCCCCTCGCCGTCCTCGCCGCCGGTCAGCGGGTCCAGATGACGGCGGAGCGCGAGGGTGACGACGGCGGAGACCCGGGCGCGGTCGGCGGGGGCGCCGGCGAGATCGACCCGTACGGCGACCTCCCGGTACTCGGGCCCGCGGACGAAGATCTCGGCGGTGAGCAGCCGGGCCCGGTCCAGCCGGGCGGCGACCGCGCACACCATGCCCGGGTCGGGCTGCGGCGCGGCGACGAAGTCGGCCCGGGTGAAGTCGTCCCGGGGCACCTCGGGGACGATGTGGACGGTGACCGCGCCCGGGACCGGATGGCAGGGGAAGCCGGGGTGCGCGCCGATCCGGGGGTGGGCCCGGGCGACGGCGACGCCCGGGGTGGTGCGGGCGAGGGTGACATGGTCCTCGGCGGTGACCGCGCGGGTCACCTCGCCCCATTCGCCGGCCGCCCGGGCACGGGCGAGACCGGTGGTCTCGGGGTCCTCGCCGCCGGCCGCCCCCACCAGACTGACGGCCCCGAGGGTGCCGCCGGCGGCCGGCGGATCACCGGCGGGTGCCCAGTTCTCCGTCAGCCCGCCGTTGCCGGCCCGGCCGCCGCCGATGGTGTACTCGACGCGCACCCGGGGGTCCGGCAGCGGAATGCGGCCGGTGAGCCCGTCGCCGAAGACCAGCGCGCCCTCCGTCCGGTCGAGCGTGAGGATCCGGTCGGCACCGGCGCCGAAGGTGAAGTCCGGCACCGTGCGCCATTCGTCCTCGCCCAGTCGCAGCACGGCGTCCAGCAGCAGGCCCTCGGCGTCCGGCAGCACCAGCCGCTGTCCGGGCAGTTTCAGCCACAGCGCGATCTGTTCCGCGAGCTCCGCCCCGGTCGCGGTGCGCCGCTCGCGGTTGCGCGCGGCGCAGGCGTTGACCGCGAGTCGCAGCAGTCTCGGTGGTGCCGCGAAGGTCGCGGCGGGGGTGGAGATCCGTACCCCGCACTCCCGGGTGGACCAGCCGGGCGGCGGATACAGCCGTACGACTCCGGATCTGCGCAGCCCGGCCGTGCCGTCCTCGACCCGGGCGAAGGGACCGCTGATCCCGCCGTCCGGGCGGAACCAGGACCAGGTCAGCGCGGCGGGTTCGGGTACGCCGTCGACCGCGCCGGGCAGCCAGGACGGCACCGAGGCGGCCGGGGTGTCCAGTTCGAGAAGGAGGCAGAGCGGGCCGGGCGCGGCCGTGCCGGGGACGAGCGGGAGGGTGAACCGGGCCTCGGCCGGGCCCCCGTCGCGGCCGAGCAGCGGAACTCCGGCGCGGGCGCGCAGATCGGCGGTGCGGTCGGCGTCGGTCCACACGGTGACCTCGCCCGCGGGGTCGAGCGGGAAGACGGCGGCCTCGTGGTCGAGGGTGAAGGTGAGCCGCCCCAGCGGGTCGCGGGTCAGCGCGGTGCCGGCACCGGCCACGGGCACCGGTGTGCCCGGCCCCCCGGCGGTCAGCCGCAGTACGGTGGCGGCCGGGACGGCGGGCCTCGGCGGGTCGGTGCCGAGCAGCCGCAGCATGGCGACGACCAGGGCGTCCGGGACCTGGTCGAGCCAGTAGAGCCGCTGTTCCAGCAGATACGCGAAGAGCTCCAGCAGGGTGATGCCGGGGTCCACGGGTGCGTGCAGGGTCCAGATGCCGTCGGACTCGGCGGGGATCCGGCGGCGGATGGCCGCCGTCATCGCGGCCCAGTCGAGGTCGTCCAGTTTCGGCGGGGGCAGGGTCACGGTGTGCTCCCCGTGAGGCCGGCGTAGTAGGGGAAGACCAGAGTGGCCTTGGTGTTGCTGCGGCGGATCCGGTAGACGACGGAGACGGTGACCCGGGACTCGTCCGCGAGGTCCGGTTCGGCGCGGACCTCCTCCAGGGTCACCCGGGGCTCGTGGTCGCGGACCGCCTCGGCGATCGAGTTCTCCAGGTCGCGCAGGTTCTGGACGCTGCCGGGCGCGAACACCGACTCCGTGACCCGGGTGCCGAATCCGGGGCGCATGACGCGCTCGCCGGCCGCGGTGAGCAGCAGCGCCCGCAGACAGTGGTCGATGCTCCGCTCGCCCTCGGCGTATCCGAGCCGGCCGGCCTCGTCCGGGAGGATCGGGAAGCGCCAGCCCGTGCCGAGGAAGGGCGCGCCGGACCCGTCACCCGTGATGGTCATGCGGTTCGCGCCTTTCTGGCGAGCACGGCCGGGGTCAGCGGCGGGACCGGGGGTCCGGTGGGGCCGGCGGCGGAGGCGTGGGTGTGCGTGTTGAAGGCGGTGAGCAGGGCGTTGCCGAGCACCAGTGGTTCGGTGGCACCGCCGCCGAGGTCGATGCTCGGCGCGTCGACGGTCACCTTCGGCGCCTTGAGGGCGATGTCGCCCCGGGCGGTGACGGTGACGCTGCCGCCGTCGGCGGCGGTGACGCGGATCGCCCCGCCCGCGTCGTCCAGTTCGATCACATGGCCGGCGGCGGAGGTGATGCGTACGGCCGCCTCCGACGCGGTGTCGTCCAGCACCACCTCGTGGCCGTGCCGGGTGCGGATGGTCTTGCGGTCCTTCCCGCCGGTGCGGGCGGCGGGCGGCTTGTCCTCGCCGTTGTAGAGCCCGCCGAGGACGATCGGGAAGCGCATGTCGCCGTGGACGAAGGCGACCAGGACCTCGTCGCCCTTCTCGGGGACGAACACCGATCCGTATCCGCCGCCCGCGTAGAGCTGGCCGACGCGGCACCAGTCGGTGACGGTGTTCTCGTCGAACCACGGGAAGCGGAGTTTGACCCGGGCCTCGTCGTCGCCCTCGTTCTCCACCACGAGCGCCTCGACGACGCCGTAGTACCGCTTGTCGGTGGTGCGGGCGCGCGGCGCCGTTCTGCCCGTCACTGGTCCCCCTGGTGGATTCGACGGCCGGTGAACTGGGTGAAGAAGCCGCTGGTGTTCAGCGAGTGCTCGACCCGTTTGACGAAGTAGGTGCCGGAGAACCGTCTGCCGAGGCCGTGGATCTCCAGGTTGTCGCCCGGCCGCAGTTCGGGCAGGCCGGCCACCCGGCCGGTCGCGGTGATGAATTCGTACGCCCGCTCGCGCAGCAGGCTGATGGCGAGTTCGCGGGCCTCCTGGTCGCTGGTGACGGGGGCGTCCACCAGGACTTCCTGGCGGCCCTGGAGGGTGGACTCGGCGACCTGCGGCCCGCTCTGGCCGTCGGCGGAGTTCTGTCCGGCCGGGAGGTTCTCGGCGGTGGCGGTGAAGGCGATCGGCGCCTTGGTGCGGGGGTTCCAGCCGCGCACGGTGAGCTTGCCGACCTGTCCGGAGACGGTGAGGGTGGGGGTGAAGTCCAGGAGATTGGGGATCAGTCCGGCGGGCTGCGCGGCCGGGCCGGTGGTCAGTCCGGGCGCGTAGGCCAGCCGGTAGAGGCGGATCGGTCGGCCGTCGCGGCCGTCGGTGGGCCTGATGAAGTACAGCGTGTCCTCGCCGGAGGCCGGGTCGGGGAGGATGTGGCAGTCGAAGTC
Organism: Streptomyces sp. CAU 1734; assembly: GCF_039888735.1. Taxonomy (NCBI): domain Bacteria; kingdom Bacillati; phylum Actinomycetota; class Actinomycetes; order Kitasatosporales; family Streptomycetaceae; genus Streptomyces; species Streptomyces sp. CAU 1734. The sequence goes on along the minus strand of NZ_JBDQQP010000006.1, from coordinate 127,294 downwards.
CAGGCGTTTCGCCCGCTCCATGAGGAAGCTCGCGTCGTCCTGGTTCTTCTGCACCACCAGGTCGTGGGCGGGCCCCTCCCGGGTGACCTCGATCCGCAGCCCGTTGCGCCGGGCGATCTGTTCCGCGATCCGCCAGTCGGGCAGATTGCGGTAGACCTTGGGTTCGTTCCCGGCGGGTTTGCGGTCCTTGAGCCGCAGCATTCCGTCCACTCCGCTGACCGCGACCGTGGGCGAGGCGCCGTCGGGGAATTTCGGGCTGAGGGTGCTGATGGTGCCGGTGGCGACGGTGAGCAGTCTGTCGGCGTAGCCGAGTCTGACCGAGACCCGGCCGCCGAGCCGGAAGGCGGGTGAGTCGCTGTGCTTGAACCGCAGCCGGACGTCGTCCCAGTTGTTGAGGGTGAGATCGAAGCCGGACATCTCGTCGATGTCGCGGTTCACCTTGATGTCGATGATGTCGTTCTTGGTGGACGGGTCCACCTCCAGGCCCTCGATGCGCACCTCGAACTCGGGCGCGTACCGGTCCGGGGAGGCGACCTCGGGTACGGGGGCGGTCATGGCCGGCTCCTCACGGCAGCCGGGGCACGGTGAGCACCCGGCCCGGACGCAGATCGCGCGGATCGGTGATGCCGTTGGCCCGCGCCAGCTCCCGCCAGGCATCGGGGCGCCGGTAGAGCGCGGCGGAGACACTGCTCAGCGTGTCGCCCCGGCGCACCACATAGCTCTTCTCCACGGTGGGCGAGGAGAACGGGGTGGCGGCGGTCTGGACGGCGGCCGTCCGGTACTCCTTGAGCGCGAGATCCAGCAGGGCGCGCAGCGGCACCCCGTCCGGCCGGAAGAGCTGGTAGCTGACGTCCAGTTTCTCCACCACCCCGGTGAAGACGGCCTCGTCCCAGACGAAGCGGACCACCGGCGGGGCGTGTTCGCGGCTGTCGGGGCGGAGCAGATCGCGCACGGCGTCGACATAGGCGGTGCGGACGTTCTCCAGGGTGTCGGAGGTGTCGACGAGTGCCTGGACGGTGAGGGTCTCGGTGCCGCCGCGGACGTACTGGAGCGGCGGGGTCTCCAGCCCGGGGATGGTGATCTCGGCGAAGGTGTTGCTCTTGCTCAGTTTGTAGTCGGCGGGGTTGAAGCGCAGCGGGATCCGCCGCCGGCGCTCGTCGGCGATCACCGGGCGGACGATCTCCAGCCGGGCGCGGGCGGCGCCCTGGCGGGCGAAGGAGACGGGGGTGACGCTCACCTCGGTCCCTCCCCGCCGCCGGTGTCGCCGAGCCGCCGTTCGGCACCGGTGTGCCGGTCGCGGGCGCAGGCGTCCTCGTACAGCCGGGCCCAGGCCCGGATGTGCTGGTTGAAGAGGCGGGTGAAGACGGCCGCGTCGTCGCCCTCGGTCCGGAACCGGACTTCGAGGTGGTGAATGGTCACTTTCGGCATGTCGCTCACCTCGGGTTGTTGATCTGTCGCAGTGCGGTCGCCGCGGTGTCCCGGAGGACCTCGGTCAGTCCCTCGTGGGCGATCTCCAGGGATTCGACGGCGACGGCGTTCTGTTCGGCGTGCAGGTCGGGGCCGCTCCACTTGGCGGCGAGCCCGCCGTGGAAGGCCCAGGCGGCGCCGGGGACGCCGTCCGGGCCGAGGACGATCACCGCGCCGTCGCGGCGGGCCCCGATGGCGTCGGCCAGTCCGGCCCGGTACCAGGACCAGAGACCGGGGTCGCGCACCACTCCGCGCTTGAGGACGATCCGGTTCCAGGTGTGGCGCAGCGGCAGCTGGTGTACGGAGTCGTTCCGGCCGCCCTCCGGCCAGCCGGTCACCTCCAGCTGGCCGCCGAGGCCGGTGACCTCCTGGAATCCGCCGGCGGCGGCCAGCGGCAGCAGCAGTGCCTGGGCGGCGGGGAGATAGGCGTCCCCGGGGTCGAGGGTGACCAGGAAGCGGTACTTGGGCAGCGGGTCGGGGGTCATGCCTCGATCACCTCCAGACCGCTGTCCCGGCCGAGCACCAGCCGGATGCGGATGAATTCCATCGGGACCGCCGGGGCCGCCTCGATGTCGCAGACCACCCGGCCGGGGTCGGCCTCCGGCGGGTTGTTGCCGTCGTCGCACACCACCCGGAACGCCTGCTCGGCCCGGGCGCCGGCGAGCGCGCCGGCCCGGAAGGCGGCCAGCAGTACGGAGGTGACCGCACGCACCAGGGCCAGCCGCAGCTCGGGCGAGTTCACGTCGAAGACGAGGGGCGCGGCGGCCCGCCGGATGGCCCGGACCAGCAGATGGAGCAGCCGGCGGTGGGCGATGTAGCGGGTGCTCGGGGCGGCGGAGAGGGTGCGTCCGCCCCAGACCGTCAGGCCCCGGCCCCGGCTGCACCGGATCAGGTTGACGCCCGCTCCGAAGAGCCGGACCTGCTGGGGCCCGGGGAAGGCGACCGCCAGGTCGACCGCCTCCAGGAGCACCGCGTTGGCCGGGGTGTGGTGGGCGCCGCGCTCGGCGTCGAGCCGGGCGATCAGTCCGAGTACGTGCCCGGAGGCGGGGACGGTCCGGGTCCGGTGCCCGCCGGGGATCCGCAGCGGCGGATGGTGGACGGCGGCGGTGGAGAGCAGTTCGTCGTCGCCGGCGGCGGCCAGGGCGCCCGTCCAGGCGACGGCGGAGTCCGCCGAGGAGAGCGCGGGCGGGACGTCCAGGACGACCAGCCGGTCCAGCAGCGGGCGGACGGTCCGCAGCAGTTCCAGCACCAGATCCGTGTGCGCGGCCCCGGTCAGGTCCCGGCCGAGGTCGGGCAGGGACACCAGGGCGGGCTCGGGGAGTTCGGCCTGTGCGGCGACGGCGGCGGAGTACTCGGGCGCGCCCGGGGGTGTCTCGGTGCCGCCGGTGAGGGTGAGGTCCCAGGAGAGCGAGATCGGGCCGGGCGGGCCCGGGGCGGGCGCCGGCCCGTCGGGGACGAGCCGGATCAGCCGGGAGGCGGTGAGCCGTTCGGCGACCTCGGCCGGCGGGATGTCGCCGAAGGTCTCGGCCGGCTCCCCCGGCACTCTGACCCGTACGCTCACGGTCGGCGGCCCGGCGACGGTGCTGGACCGGTGGCGGATGGTGATCCGGCCGCCGTTGGCCCAGCTTCCCGGGCTGGTGGCGACGGCCAGATACCGCACGGCGGCGAAGCCGTTCACCGGCCCGGCGTGCCACACGGCCCGCGCGGTCCCGGCGGGGCCGCAGACCCGTACCACCCAGGCCGTGCGGCCGCCGTTCTCGAAGAAGCCGCGGACGGCGTGCGGGGTGTCGGACGCGTCGCCGGCCGGCCCGAAGACATCCTCGGCGGCGAGCCGGCTCTCCACCCGCACCGGAGTGCCCAACGGGCCGCGGCCCAGCCGGCCGAGGAACACGGCCACATCGGTCCGCAGCGGCTCCTCGCCCGAGCCGCGCGGTTCGGAGGTCAGGGTTGCGCCGGGGAGCGCGTCAGTGGTCATGTCAGACGTCGATCTCCAGCTTCTCGACCGCCAGGACCAGGGTCTCCATGGCGATCTCGTTCTTGCCGGCGCTCAGCGAGGGGCCGGTGTACTTGGTCGGCCAGGCGCGGTCGAAGTTCCAGCGCATCGCCTCCTGGCGGTTCTCGTCCAGCAGCACGATGGATCCGGAGGTGCGCCGGACCTTGCCGTTGAGCGCCTCCACCACCCAGTTCCAGAAGCCGACATGGCCGGTGATGCCGCGTTTGAAGGTGAGGTTGGTGAATTTCTTCAGTCCGGGGATCTTGCGGACGGTGATGTCCTCGCTGCCGTTGCGGTACTCGATCGGCGGGATCTCCAGCTCCAGCCCGCTGGCCTCGGTGAAGGAGCCGCTGACCGCGACACCGTCGTCGCTGACATTGGTGACGATGATCTGGAAGTTGTACGACGCGTAGGGGTCGTCCCTGGTGATGGGCGGCATGGTGGCCTCTTCTCCGTTGCTGGTGGCCGTGTGTTCGGGGCCGGGGGCCGGCTCAGCCGAGCTGGTTCTCGCGGGTCCGCTGCTGGATCCGGAAGATCACGAACTCGGCCGGGAAGACCGGCGCGACGCCGATGACACAGATGAGCCGGCCGTTGGCCAGGTCGTCCTCGGTCATCGTGGTGCGGTCGCAGGCGACGAAGAACGCCTCGTCGGCGGTGGTCCCGGCGAGTGCGCCGCTGCGCCAGACCGTGGTGAGGAAGTTGGTCACGGTCTGCCTGACCAGCGCCCACAGCGCCTCGTCGTTGGGCTCGAACACCACCCACTGGGTGCCCTCGTCGATCGACTCCTCCAGATAGAGGAAGAGCCGCCGGACATTGATGTACTTCCACGAGGTGTCCGAGGAGAGGGTGCGCGCGCCCCAGACCCGGTGGCCGAGTCCGGGGAAGAAGCGCAGTGCGTTGATCCCCCTGGGGTTGAGGACGTCCTGGTGGCGCCTGGTCACGTCCTGGGCGATGCCGTCGGTGAGCCGGATGCCCCGGATGACGGTGTTGGCCGGTGCCTTGTGCACTCCCCGGTCGGCGTCGACCCTGGCGTAGATGCCGGCCAGATGGCCGGAGGGCGGCACCTCGACATCCCGGCCGGTCAGCGGGTCCCTGGTGACGAGCCAGGGGTAGTAGAGGGCCGCGTACCGGGTGTCGAAACGCTCCCGGAAGGACTGGACGCCCTCGATGTCCAGGCCGTCGCGGGGGTCGAGCACCGCGAACCGGTCCCTGAGCAGTTCGCAGTGGGTGACCAGGGCGGATTCCACGGTGCCCGACCAGACCCCGGGCACGGCGCAGACGGAGATCTCGTCGATGTCCTCCAGCGCGACGATCCCGGTGCGCCGGCCGCTGCCGCCGTCGGTGCCCACGAAGTCGGCGACGCTCAGGCGGCCGTGGGCGTCGTCGCCGTTCTCCAGGGTGAGCCAGGAGCCGGTCACCGGGAGCGGGAAGCGGGCCGGGTCGGTGGAGAGACCGGCCAGTGCCTCGGCCCGCACCAGCTGGGAGCGGCTCTCCAGCGCGGTGACCAGGTTCGCCGGGCTCTCGCCGGTGAGCCGGAGGTTGTCGAAGGTCTCGGTCACCGCGGCGCCGCCGGGGTCGGTGAACCGGGTGCCGACCTGTGCCTCGACGAGCGCGATCCGGTCGGTCTCCCAGAAGGTCGCCGGGAGGTCGGCGTCGAAGGTGACGAGGTCCGCCGCGATGGTGTCGACCCGCCGTACGGTCAGCTGGGTACCGCTGTCGAGCTGGACGACCGCGTCCGGGTAGAGCCGGCTCGCGCCGCCGATCCGCAGGGTCCGGCCCGCCGCGGTGTTGCCCCGGCGCACCCGGCGCACCAGGAGCCCGGCGCGCCAGGCCGGATGGGCGGTGCCGGCCGGGAAGGTGAGGGTGACCTTGCCGCCGGCCGGCTCGCCCACGGTGACGCGGAACCGGCCGGTGCCGATCTGCGCCCAGACGTCAGCGGGCAGTTCCGCGGGGTCGAGTCCGGCCGCGGCGGCGACCTCGACCGTGTCGCCGCCGGCCGCCGCGTCCTCGGTGAGCCTGGTGACGAAGAGGGCGCCCTCCTGCGGATCGGGCAGCACCGGCAGCGCGGCGGCGGCCACCGGCAGGACCCGGACCTGGACCGCGCCGCCCCACGATCCGGGGCTGACGGCGGAGAACCTCAGGGTGGTCTCCGTACCGCGCGGCCCGGCCTGGACGTAGTCGCCGCGGGCGGTCCTGACCTCGGCGGGCAGGGCGGTGCTCAGTTCGATCCGGCGGGCGCTCCGGTCGTAGCCGGCGATCACCGCGGTGTGGATCGACTGCCCGTCGTCGCCGCGGACGATCCGGACCGGCTGTCCCACTCCGGTGAAGCCGATCAGATGGCCGATCTCCAGGGCGGTCGCGCCGCGTGCCGCGTCGCCGGTGACCGGGCTCACCAGGCCGTGGACCAGCGTCCCCGAGGCGGGTACGGCGTCGGCGGCGGCGACCCGCTTGACGTACAGCCGCCGGCCGCCGTTGTCGAAGAAGCCCTTGACCGCCAGCGGGAAGAGCCACCACCGGCCGCCCTCGGCGGGGTCGTTGGCCCAGGCGTCCCTGACGGGCTGCTCCGGTTCCGGCAGAAAGCCGCCGAAGGTGTTCTGGAATTCCAGGAAGTTGGTGACCAGTTTGGGTTTCCCGGTGTACGGGCCGCGCACCGTGACACCGGCCATGCCGGCCGTGCTGGTGCTCACGCCCGCGATCGGCCGCGGACCCGCGTCGATCTCCTCGATGTAGACCCCGGGGCTCAGATACTCCGCCATGGACGACTCCTCAGTTCTCGCGGATCTCGATGACGTGCGGGCCCTGCCCGTCCCGGGGCAGCCGCAGGACCAGTGACCCGGCCCGGCCCGGCCGTTCGGCGGCGCGCAGACGGAAGGTCTCCTCCTCGGTGCCGGTGCCGTCCCTCACGCCCTCCCAGCGCAGGGCCAGCCGGAAGGCTCCCGAGGCGTCGGTGAGGGTGCGCTCGTGCCAGGACGTCCGGTCCCGGCTGGTGCGCCCGTCGGACTCGACCAGCGCATTGGCCGCCGGCGCCCCGGTGACGGCGTCGCGCACCGTGCCGTGGACCGTGCGCACCCGCGGCGGGTAGGCGAAGGTCACCGCCGGGAGCAGCCGCACCAGCCGTGCCGTGTCGGGACCGCCGGGCGGCCGGCCGGGATCGTAGGGCTGGACGGTGAATTCGACACCGTCGAGGGCGGCCGAGAAGGGCACGCCGTCGGCCGGGTACAGCGGCTGGAGCCCGGGGGCGGCGAATCGGACCCGGTGCAGGCGCGGCCGGGCCGTCCAGAGTCCGCCGCGCCGGCCCAGCCGGGGATAGGCGATGGCCCCGCTGGGGGTGCGCACCGCCGGGTCGTCCAGGGCCAGCCAGCCGCCGTCGGCCAGCCGCTCCAGGCGGGCCTCGACGCCCGCCGTGCGCACCCGCCCGGCGAATTCGTCGAACGGCACGAACCAGACCGGGCTGTGCAGCGGCGGCCGCTCCAGCGGCAGGAAGCGGCTCATGACACCGGCTCCCCCTGAAGCGTCCTACTGCGCACCGGCCGGACCGGCAGGGTGAGCTCCGCGTCCAGATTGACCACCCTGACCTCGTAGTTGAGCGAGAGCCGGTACGGCTTCTGAATCGCGTACCAGACCCAGGACTTCTGATCGAGGGGCAGCGGGGTCAGGCTCAGATGGAGCGCGTCATTGCCCGCCGCCAGGGTGCCGGAGAGCCGGCCGCCGTCCAGGATCGCCTCGTCGTAGAGCGCCTGGAGGGCGCGGCCGAGCATCCGGTGCTGGGTGTCCTGGTCGCCGCCCCAGGGGGTGATGAGATACCGCAGCAGCAGCGCCATCGGGGGCTTGCGGGTCGTCGGCGGGTCCGGTGGCCGCGAGCGCACCGGCGGCCGGTTGCGCGCGGAGGGGTCCTCGGCGATGTCGTACAGGAAGACCGTGAGTTTGGGCGGTGGTGTCTGTACGGTGCCGGAGAGGTCGTTCAGCTCCGCGATCGGCGGTTCCACCCGGCTGAGGGGGCGCAGGGCCCGTGTCAGGGTGTCCACCATGATCGCCGAGACATCGGCGATGACACCGTAATCCCCCACGCGGATCCACCCCCGGACCGGTTGACGGCAACCTGCCCGGCCAGCATGGGGAGGCCGCCGTGTCGGGGCCGCGATCCGTGCGTCACCCGGCCGTCACGGGCTCGTTCGGCCGGCCGCGCGGACGCCGGCGCGACGGATCCGCGACGCCCGGGTGACACCGTCGCGGACATGATTGTCCGCTTATGGAGACCCCCTCGGAGCACACCGGTGTACTGATCCTGCGGGTATGGGTGGAGGACGGCGGACCGGACGGATTCCGGGCACGCGTTCTCCGGTCCGTCGACGGGCACCGGGCACCACCGCTGGCGGCGGGCGGCGCCGACGATGTCATCGCCGCCGTGCGGACCTGGCTCAATGAGTTACTCGAAGCGCGCGGGTGACGTTTCCGCGACGTCTCGGTGATGCTCCGACAACACCTTTCGCATTTTTCGCACAAAGACTCCCGATGCACGATCACGGGTTCTTTCGTAATATGTCCTCCAGCATCCCGGGAAGCGCACAGAGGATCACTGGAGCCGACACCGGCCGGGGGAGCAGATGCACGAACACGCCCATGTCGTCACGCTCAGACTGCTCAAGGGATTTTCGCTGTCGGTCGATCACATTCGCGTTCCGATGTGTTCCAGCGCCCAACGTCTCATCGCATTTCTCGCACTGCAGGAGATGCCGCGCACTCGAACATATGTAGCCGGAATGCTGTGGCCCGATGTCACCGCACCACGCGCCCACGCGAATCTCCGGTCGTCCCTGTGGCGGGCGGCGCGGAACGGACACCAGTTCATCGACACATCCACCCAGGAACTCTCGTTTCCCCAGCACATCGCCGTGGATCTGCACGAGGCCGTGGCCCGCGCGCACCGCGTCCTCGACGCCTCGCACCCCTGCGACGACATTCTCACCACCCGGACCCGGGCGGACTTCTCGGCCGATCTGCTGCCGGAATGGTCGGAGAGCGATTGGATTCTTCTGGAGCAGGAGCAATATCATCAACTCCGGCTCCACGCACTGGAGGCGATGACCGAACGCCTCACCGCGGCCAAGCGCCACGGCGAGGCCGTCGCCGCCGCACTCGCCGCCGTACGAGCGGAACCGCTGCGGGAAAGCGCACACCGGGTCCTGGTGAAAGCGCATCTCGCCGCCGGAAACAGAGGAGCGGCGCTACGACAATACGAACAATGCCGCCGCATCCTTTTCGACGAACTCGGCCTGGAGCCCTCCCCCGCGCTGCGAAGTCTGCTGCCCATGCCGGCCGGAAATCAGCTCCGGCCGCGAACACCGCCCCAGCGCGCGGCGGTCCACCCCTCGGGCGGACTCCTCCACTGAGCCCGCCCGGTGCGCCGGCCGGGCTCACTCCCCGTCCGGCCCGGCGGGGCCGCGCGGTCCGGGCCCGCCGCTGAGCTGTTCGTCCAGTTCGTCGAAGAGCAGCCCCGCACGGCCGACATGACCGGTGCGGTACGCCACCCGGGCCACCAGATGGGCGGCGACCGGGCCGGTCAGCAGCTGGAAGAAGCCGATCAGGCCCAGCGTGCCGAGGTCGATCCCGCTGCGCAGGCGCAGGGCCACCCCGCCCAGTACCAGCAGCATGCCGAGCGACTGCGGGTTGGTCGCGGCATGGCCGCGGGAGAGCACATCGGGCAGCCGGAGCATCCCGATGGCCCCGAGCAGACTGACCGCGGCGCCGAGCAGCAGAAGGACCGCGCCGGCCGTGTCGGCGGCCTGTGCCCAGCCGTTCACCGGACCTCCCCGGGGTCCTCGCCGCCGGCCGGACGGTCCGGGGCCCGGTCGCGGACCGCGATGAAGCGGGCGATGCCGACCGAGCCGGTGAAGCCCAGAAAGGCCACCACCAGCATGATCGGGAAGTAGTAGGCGTCCCGGGTGAACGCGGACCGCACCGCGATGCCCGCGATCATCAGCGCGGCACAGACATCGAGCGCCATCGCCCGGTCCAGCATCGTGGGACCGCGCCAGATCCGGTACACCACCAGCGCCCCGGCGATCAGGATCATCACGGCCGCGGCGGTCAGCAGCGCCTGGTCCACGGCGCGCGGCCCGCTCACCGCCCGTCTCCCCGGGGCGGCGCCGCACGGACCCGTTCGATCTCGGCGCGGTCGCCGAACGCCCGGACGACCAGCTCCTCCATCCGCCACACCGACCGTCTGGCGCGGTCCGCCGCGGCCGGGTCGTCCGCCTCCAGGATGTGCAGGAAGAGGGTGGCATTGGCCCGGCGCACCTCCACCACCGACCCGTCCGGGACATTGGAGACGGCGACCGCCGTCGCGGTGAGCATCAGATCGCTGCGGCAGCGCAGCGGGACCGCGAGCACGGCCGCCCGGTAGGGCCTGCTGTCGAACATCTGCCGGGCGACCTTCACCCCCGAGGTGTACATGTCCACGAGCAGATGGACCACCAGCCGCACGATGCCAAGCGGATGGAGCCGCAGCCCCAGATTGACCACCGGCAGCGGGAAGACCAGACACACGATCACGGCCACCACCACGCCGTTGACCGCGTTGGCCCAGCTGACATTGCCCCACAGCAGCACCCAGATGACGGCGAGCCAGCCGATCAGCGGCAGATCCAGCACCCGGCGCCGGCGGCCCGCCACCACACAGCTGTACGGGGGCAGGTCCGGGTCGCGGAAGCGCAGGGAGATCATGGAAGCGTCATCGGCCGAGCACCGCCTCGATATAGGGGGAACGTTCCAGGAGTTCGGCCGCCGACCGGTCGGTGAGCGAGGTGAGGGGATCGCCCAGCACGGTGTACGCCAGCGAGAGCGTCACCAGCGCCGCCGTCGCCCAGATCATGGTGGACGGCAGCCGCTCGGTGGTGGTCGTGATGGCCCGGCCGGAGAGCGTGGCGGTCACCGCGCGTCCCGCCGGCTCCGGCCGGGGCCGCGGCGCGGCGGCGGCCGGGTGCACGTCTCCCTCGCCGTCGCCGCAGTCGTCCGTGCTGTCCTGTTCCTCCAGCACCGTGCCGCGCGCGGGCAGGGCCCGCGGCTCGGTGCGCCAGAAGGCGAGGTTCCAGACCTTGGCCATGACATACAGCGTGATCAGGCTGGTGAGGCAGGCGGCGGCGACCAGGGTCCAGGCCCAGCCGCCGGCCATCGCGACACCCGCCCGCAGCAGTTCCAGCTTCCCGATGAAACCCGACATCGGGGGGATGCCGGCGAGATTCAGCGCGGGCAGCAGAAAGAGGGCGGCGAGCAGCGGGGCCGCCCGTGCCAGCCCGCCGGCCCGGGTGAGCTCGGTGGTCCCGGTGCGCCGTTCGATCAGCCCGGCGACCAGGAACAGCGCGGTCTGGACGGTGATGTGGTGGACGACGTACACCATCGCGCCCCCGAGACCGGCGCGGGAGCCGACCCCGATCCCGAAGACCATGTAGCCGATATGGCTGATCAGGACGTAGGAGAGCAGCCGTTTCAGATCGGTCTGGGCCACCGCGCCGAGGACGCCGATCAGCAGTGAGGCGAGGGCGGCGGCGAGCAGCAGATCCCCCAGGCGGTTGCCGGGGAAGAGCAGTGTCTCGACGCGGAGCATGCAGTACACGCCGACCTTGGTGAGCAGTCCGGCGAAGACCGCGGTGACCGGGGCCGGTGCGGTGGGATAGGAGTCGGGGAGCCAGGCCGCGAGCGGGAAGACGGCGGCCTTCACCACGAAGACCGTCAGCAGGGTCGCCTCCAGCAGCGTCCGCACCCCGAGCGGGAGTTCGGCCAGCCGGACCGCGAGCTGGGCGAGGTTGACGGTGCCGGCCGCCGCGTAGACCAGGGCGACGGCGGTGAAGAAGATCATGGAGGAGACCAGCGAGACGACGACATAGGTCGCGCCGGCCCGCAGCCGGGACGCCGTGCCGCCGAGGGTCAGCAGCACGAAGCTCGCCACCAGCATCATCTCGAAGCCGACATACAGATTGACCAGGTCGCCCGCGAGGAAGACGCAGGAGACACCGGCCACCAGCACCAGATAGGCGGGGTGGAAGACGGCGAGCGGGGTGCGGTCGTCGCGGTCGGTCATGCCCTGGCCGAGGGAGTACACCAGCACGCAGAGCGTCACGGCCGAGGACACGGTGAGCATCAGCCCGGAGAGCCGGTCGGCGACCAGGGTGACACCGAGCGGCGGTGCGAAGTCGCCGAGGTGGACGGCGAGCGGGCCGCGGCTGTCGGCGGCGATGAGCAGGGTCACCGAGAGCGCCAGGACGGCGGCGAGGACGACCACACTGATCACGCGCCGGCCGCGCGGAAAGCGGGTGCCGAAGGAGAGTTCGAGACCGGTCGCGAGGAGGGGCAGCAGCACCGGCAGGGGTACGAGCGCGTTCATCCGGCACCTTCCTCCGGGCGGGGGCCGTCCGGGCGGCCGTCGCGGCCACCGCCACCGCCGTCACCGCCGCCGTCGTCGCCCGCGCGGTCCCCCGGGTCCTCCCCGAGGATGTCGTCCCACAGATCGCCCGAGGCGTCCCGGGCCCTGGCCTGGAGCGCGCGGTCCTCCCGCAGCACCGAGCGCAGCCGTCTGCGCTCCGAGCGGTACTCGGCCCGGTCCCCCTCCGGTCCGCGCCCCCGGGGGCCGTGGCGCTCCCGCAGGGCGGCCCGCTGTTCCTGCACCTCCGCGCGGAGCGCCACCCGCCGGTCCTCGATGTCGTCCTGGACCTCGTCCGTGCCGCTCACCCGCTGGGTGCGGTACGCCATCGCCAGCAGGAACGCCGTGGTGGCGAGGGTGATGACAATGGCGGTGAGCGCGATGGCCTGCGGCAGCGGATCGGCCACCGCCGAGAGCCGCACCCCCGGATAGAGCAGCGGCGCCTGCCCGGCGGCCCCGCCCGCGGCGAGCATCAGCAGATTGATGCCGTTGGAGAGGATCACCGCGCCGAGCAGGATACGGCTGAGCGCGCGCATCAGCAGCAGCACCCCGCCGGCGGCGCACAGCACCCCGGCGGTCACCAGGAGAGTGAGGCTGACGGTCACCGGCCCGCCCCCGTCCCGGCCGCCGCCTCCCGCTCGATCTGCCGGTCCACCCGGGCGCCGAGCGCCCGCACGATGTCCACGACAACCCCGAGAACCAGCAGATACACCCCGAGGTCGAAGACCACCGGGGTACCGAGGTGGTAGTCGCCGAAGAGCGGCAGCCGTCCCTCGTGGGAGAAGGCGTGCAGCGCGGTGCCCTCGGCGAGGCCGAGCAGGGCCACCGAGGTGGAGAGCAGCAGGCCGCAGCCGATCAGGATGCCCGGGTGGCCGGGGGCCGCCTCGCCCAACTCGTACCGCCCGCCCGCCAGATAGCGCACGGTCACCGCCACGCCCGCCACCAGCCCGCCGACGAATCCGCCGCCCGGCAGATTCTCCGCGCAGAACAGCAGATAGAGGGAGAGGACCAGGATGGGGTGGAAGACCAGCCGGGCCACCACCTCGAAGACCACCGACCGGTACTCGGGGGCGAGGGTGCGTCCGGCGGCGAGCCAGGTGCGCTCCGGCGCGTTGTCCTCCGGCGCCGGTACGGGGGTGACGGCGCCGGACCCGAAGGACCAGGCGGTCCGTCCGCCCTGCACACCGGGCACCGGGCGGGCCTCGCGGGCGGAGTCCTCGGCGGCCCCGGTCCGCCGGTTGAAGTAGATCAGGCCGGCCACCCCCACGGCCGCGACGCCGAGCACGGCCGACTCGCCGAGGGTGTCCCAGGCCCGGTACTCGACGAGGATCGTCGCCACCACGTCCTTCACACCGTGGTGGGCGGTCTCGTACACCAGCGCCGCGCCGGCGGGTTCGGCCACCCGGGCGGCGGCGACCACCCAGAGCACCACCGCCACCCCGGCCGCGGCGGCCAGCGCGAGCGGCACCCGCACCATCAGCCGCCACCGGCTGATGGTCTCCCGGAAGTACACCGGCATCCGGCGCAGCACCATCACGAAGACCAGCAGGGAGACCGTCTCCACACAGAACTGGGTGAGCGCCAGATCGGGAGCGCCGTGCACCACGAAGAGCAGGGCCGTGCCGTATCCGGTCAGTCCGGCCATCACCACCGCCCGCATCCGGCGGTGCACTTGAAGGCAGAGCAGGGCCGACACACAGGTCAGCAGGGCGATCCCGGCCTGGACGGGTGAGTCCCAGAGCCGGGGCGGGGCGGCGCCGCGCCAGGGCCGGTCCACGGCCAGGACCGCGAGCTGACCGCCGAGCATCACCAGCAGCACGGTGGCCAGATAGACCGGGAGCGAGCCGCGCTGGAAGAAGCCGGTCACCTGGAGCGCGATCCGTTCCAGGCCGAGCAGCACCAGACCGAAGACCCGGTCGGCGGTCGGCCAGGCCACTCTCCGGGAGAAGCGGATGACCGGTTCGCGGAGCAGGAAGAGCGCCAGGCCGCCCGCCCAGGCGACGGCCGAGAGGAGCAGCGCCGTGCCGGGTTCGTGCCAGAGCGCGAGACGGTACGGGTGCGGGCCGGCCGGGAAGCCGTCGGCGTACGCCCCCAGCAGGCCGTTGAGCCAGAACACCCCGGGGCCCAGGATCAGACAGCCCGCCGCGAGCAGCGCGGGCGGGCCGAGGAAGGCCGGGCCGACCCGGTGCACGGGGGTGTCCGGCAGACCGGGTTTGCGGGCGAACGCCCCCCAGAGGAAGCGGAGGGTGTACGCGGTGGTCAGCACCGATCCCGCGGTGACGACGGCGAGGGTCCACCGGTCCGCCGTGTCCCCGTGCGCCAGCGCGGTGAACGCGGCCTCCTTGGCGGCGAAGCCGAGCAGCGGCGGCAGTCCCGCCATGGACGCCCCGGCGAGGACGGCGACCGCGGCGACCCCGGGCAGCGCGCGTCCGACGCCCGAGAGCCGGCGCAGATCCCGGGTTCCGGCGGCGTGGTCGACGATCCCGGTGACCAGGAAGAGCGGGGCCTTGAAGAGCGCGTGGGCGAGGATCATCGCGGCGGCGGCCAGCGCGGTCTCCCGGTTCCCGGCACCGGCCAGCACGGTGAGGAAGCCGAGCTGGCTGACGGTTCCGTAGGCCAGTACCAGCTTGAGATCCCCCAGCCGCAGTGCCCGCCAGCCGCCCAGCACCATGGTCAGCGCCCCGAGGACCAGCAGTACGGGCCGCCAGGGCGGGGCGTCGGCGAAGGCGGGGGCGAGCCGGGCGATCAGATAGACGCCCGCCTTCACCATCGCGGCGGCGTGGAGATAGGCGCTGACCGGTGTGGGCGCGGCCATCGCATTGGGCAGCCAGACGCTGAACGGCCAGATCGCCGACTTCGAGAGCGCCCCGGCCAGGACGAGCACCAGGGCCACCGAGACGGTGGTGGAGGGCGCGGGCGGGTCGGCGACCAGGGCGGAGATCCGGTAGGTGCCGGCCGCCTGTCCCAGCATCAGAAAGCCGACCAGCATCGCCAGTCCGCCGAGGGTGGTCACGGTGAGCGCCTGGAGTGCCGCGCGGCGGTTCTGTTTGCGCTCGCTGCCGTGGCCGATCAGCAGATAGGAGAAGACCGTGGTCAGCTCCCAGAAGACATAGAGGATGATCAGGTCGTCGGCGAGCACCAGTCCGAGCATCGCGCCGGCGAAGGCGAGCAGATTGCCCGCGAACCGCCCGAGCAGTGGGCTGTCTCCCTCCCCGGCGAAGTAGCGCACGCAGTACAGCAGCACCAGCGCGCCCACTCCGGCCGCGAGCAGCACCATCAGCAGCGCGAGGGCGTCCAGGCGGAGCGCGATGGTGACGTCGTACGCCGGGAGCCAGGCGAGGGACCAGCTCACCGTCCCGCCGGCGGCGGCCTCCTCCCAGTGCGCGGCGGCCCACACCACCGCGGCGGCCGGCGGCAGGGCCAGTACGGGAAAGACCCGGGTTCCCAGCCGTGCGGTGAGCGGCCCGGCGAGGGCGGCGAGCAGGAAGTGACCGAGGATCAGCGCCGCCATGGGGCCCCGGACACCGGCCCGTCGGCACCGGCGGTCACCACATCGAGGACATAAGGCACTGCACCTTGCTACAAGGAGCGGCCACACCGGCCGGCCCGGCGCGCCGGAGCGGCTCCGGCCGGCCCCCGGAGACCCCTCCGCCGGCCCAACCACCGGCCGATGAAGATCAAATGACTTTCGGCCTGTCCGTTTCAGGACTTTCAGCGCACAGAATGGCCGAAAGACCCGACTAACTTTGCCACTTCCTGACATTTTCTTTAGCTCAAAGAAAGGGCACTCTGTGACAAAGCGTCACATACCAAGACGCTACTGGGCCGTCGGTACCTGTCTCGCACTCGCCAGTGCGCTGGTACTGGAAGCGGGCGCACCGCACGCCGCCCTCGCGGCCGACGGGGTGGTCATCACCCCGCCCGCCGGAAAGCCGGCCGCGGGCGACGACATCACGGCCGCGATCCTGGAGGCCCGCCTCGGGCAGAAACGCGTCGAGATCGTCGGTGAGCGCACCGAGACCCGCACCATGTGGGCGAACCCGGACGGGACGCTCACCGAGGACCAGGCCGCGGGCCCGGTCCGCTTCCGCGCCGCGGACGGCTCCTGGACCGCCGTCGACATCGATCTGGTCGAGAAGGCCGACGGACGGATCGCGTCCAGGGCGCACCCGCTCGGCCTCACCCTCGCCGGCGCCACCGAGCAGCGGACCGACGCCGCGGCCACCCGCCGCCTGCGCGCCCCGGCCCCCGTCGCCGGCTCCTCCCCCCTGGTCTCACTGACCGGCCGCAAGGGCGAGCAGGTCCGCCTCGGCTGGCGGGGCGCGCTGCCCGAGCCGCGCATCGACGGCACTAGGGCCACGTACCGCGACGCCCTGCCGGACGCGGACCTCGTCGTGGACGCCACCAGGACCGGCTTCGAGCAGTTCCTCACCCTCCGCTCCCGCAAGGCCGTGAGCAAGGCGGGCACCCTGCGGATGACCCTCACCGCCAAGGGGCTGACCGCCGAGTCCTCGAAGGACGGCGGGGTGACCTTCACCGACAAGGGGACGGGCAAGCCCGCGGGCACCATGCCCGCCCCGGTGATGTGGGACGCCCGGGTGAACAAGCGCTCCGGTGAGCACACCCACCGCGCGCCCGTGGCCATGACCTTCACCCAGCGGGGTGACCAGGTCGATCTCACCCTGCGGCCCAGCAGGGCCTTCCTGGCCGACCCGGCGACGAAGTTCCCGGTCACCGTGGACCCGTCGGTGAACCTGCTGACCACCTTCACCACCTTTGTGCAGGACGGCTACACCACCGACCAGTCGACCGCACAGGAACTGAAGCTCGGCAACAACGGCTCCGGCCAGGTCGCCCGCTCCTTCCTGCGCTTCGACAACCGGCCGGTGAAGAACCGCCAGATCACGGCGGCCACGCTGCGGCTGTGGAATCACCACTCGTGGTCCTGCTCGGCGCGCTCCTGGGAGGTCTGGGACACCAGCACGGCCACCACGGCCAGCCGCTGGACCGCCCAGCCCAACTGGAACCGCAAATGGGCGACCTCCACCCAGACCATGGGCGGCACCGCCTGCACCGACGGCTGGGTGACCGCCGATGTGAAGACCCTGGTACAGGCGTGGGCGAGCAACCCGCACCTGGAGAACACCATGGGCATCCGGGCGACCGACGAGACGGACGAGTTCGCCTGGAAGCGCTTCCACTCGCGCAACGCGGCGAGCAATGTGCCGGTGCTCTCCGTCACGTACAACTCGCTCCCGGGCACGCCGGCCGCCGTGGCCTTCACGCCCTCCGCGCACAACCCGTCCCTCAACCGGACGTACGCCACCTCCGTGACCCCCACCTTCTCCGCGAAGGTGGCCGACCCCGAGGGCGGCACACTCCAGGCGCAGTTCGAGGTGACCGCGGACCCCACGGCCACCGACGCCACCAACTACAGCTGGACGGGCACGAGCACGGCGGTCGCCTCCGGCTCCGTCGCCAAGCTCACCCTCCCGGCGGCGAACAAGCTCATCTCCTCCGGGTACCGGGTGCGGGCGCGGGCCTTCGACGGCGCGGTGTACGGGCCGTGGAGCGCCTACTCCCCCTTCCGGACCAATGTCGCGCGTCCCGTCACCCCCGCGGTGAGCTGCACCGGTCTCACCCGCGACCAGTGGAACAACATCGCGCCCGGTGAGGTCAGCTGCACCTTCACCACCACCTCCACCGACGGCCGGGGCTTCCTCTGGGGTCTCGACGACCCGGCGACCGCCCAGTCGGTGTACGACCCCGCGGGCACCCACGGCCGGCCGCAGACCGTGAAGGTCAAGGTCACCAAGGGCTGGCACACCCTGCACGCCCGTACGGTGGACTCCGCCGGGCTGCTCTCCGGTGTGGTCGCGTTCCAGTTCGGCGTGGGCCCCAAGCCGGTCGTCCTCACGGTGCCCGATGTCCCCGGAGCACTTCAGGAGGGCGGCATGGACTCCGCCGTTCCGCTGCTCTCCGGTGTGGTCACCTCCGGTGACCGGGATCTGGTGAGCGGTGAGTTCGCGCTCTTCGACGCGGCCGGCGGCGCCCTGCCCGGCGTGACCCTGCCCCCCTCGGACGCCGAGAGCGGCAACCGCGTCGCCACGGTGATCCCCGGCGGCACACTCACCCCGGGCACCTCCTACCAGTGGGCCATGCGCGCGTGCACCGAAACGGCGTGCTCCGCGTGGAGCGCGAAGCGGACCTTCACCGCCAAGGCGGCGAAGTCCGAGCCGGCCGCGCAGACGCGCTCGGTCACCATCACCGGTGCCGCGCTCCAGGACGCCGCCGCGCCGGTCGGCGCCCAGGACTGCGGGGGCACACCGTGCGCCGCCGTCCAGGACGAGCACCTGCGGGTCGGCACACCGGGCGGGATCTCCTGGCGCACCTGGTTCAAGCCGGAGCTGACGGCCGTTCCGGCCGGTGCCCGGATCACCGACGCGCGGCTGAAGCTGCACCGCGCGGACTGTGTGGAGGGCGAGATCTGCGAGGAGCCCGCCGCCACGCTGCACGATCTCGCGTCCGCCTGGGGCCCGCAGCAGAGCGGTCAGGACCTGGCCGCCGCCACCGGCGAGGCCGCGTACGAGGCCGACGACGAGATGCCCACCCCGCTGGGTGAGCTGGGCCTCGGCACCCTGCTGGACGCCTGGCGCTCCGGGGACGAGAACCACGGTCTGAGCCTCCGCTTCGGCGACGAGAAGACCGCGGCTCCCGGTGTGGTCTACCACTCCTCGCGCGCCGTGGACCCGGCCAAGCGGCCCCGGCTGGTCGTCGACTACATCGCGGCGGGCGCCCCGGGCGCCGCCGAGGACGTCAAGGCCGTGGCGGCCGACGGCGGCCTGCTGGCCACCTGGAACACCCCCGCCGACACCGGCTCGTCCGACGGCGCCCTGACCTACACCGTGGTCGTCCGCCGGGGCACCACCGAGGTCTTCCGCACCACCACCGCGGAGAACCGGGCCACCGTCCCGGGTCTGACCAATGGCGCCGACCACACCGTGACGGTCACCGCCGCCTCCACCTACGGCACCTCCCCGGCCGCGGTCTCCGCCGCCGTGAAGCCGCAGGCGGTGGCCGGCCGTGACACCTACACCCAGACGGTGCGGGACTACGCGGCGGCCCGTGCCGGGCTCCTCAAGGGCACGTACACCACGCTGGAGCAGGCCACCGCCTCCTCCCCGAACGGCGCCAAGTTCCGTGAGCTGCTCGCCGAGCAGACGCCGGAGCTGAACCGCCGCCGCGAGGCGTTCGCCCGGCACAACCGGCACTACTCCTCGGTCACCACCACCTTCGGCGACCTGCTGATCGGGTCCGGCCCGAACAGCACGGTCGTCGTCCGCGGCCGGATCAAGGAGCGTGCGGTCCTCACCCACACCACCGGCTTCGAGGAGCCGGACGAGGGCGAGCTGCCCGGCCGGTTCGTCTTCGACCAGCAGGGCATCCTGCGCGTGGAGGCGAATGACGACGCGGTCGAGGGCACGATGCCGGAGAACGAGACCGCGGTGACGGCCGCGCACGTGGCCGAGCCCGCCGCCGAGAGCATCGACGAGGTCACCCCCGTCGAGGAGGAGCCCCCGCTGGTCGAGCTGGACAGCGACGGCATGATCCCGGTGAACGCCGAGCCGATCGGCCAGGGTGTCTCGCGGGCCGCGGCGCCCGACGCGCAGGGCACCGCGAACTGGGCCCTGAAGTACCGCGACATCAAGTGGGAGTACACGCAGGACTGCACGAACTTCGTCTCCAAGGCGCTGCACCACGGCGGCAAGATGAAGATCCGCAAGGGCGGGCGCAAGAACCCCTCCCGCTGGTTCCGCAACAACATCGGTCCCAAGCGGCTCGACAGCTACACCTGGGCGGGTGCCGCCAACCTCCGTGACCACCTCAAGCGGTTCCGGGGAGGCAAGGAGATGTCCCAGCGCAATGCCCGCCGGGGCGATGTCATCTTCGGCTACTACAAGTCCTCGAAGCGCTGGAACCACGCCGGTGTCGTCAGCGGGGTGAACGGCGGGACCATCCACATCATTCAGCACGGCAGCAGCACATATGCGACACTGAGCAGCTGGCTGAGGAACAAGAACCTCACCAAGGTGAGCATCATCCGACCGGGGACACGCAGTTGAGAAAAGCAGGAATGACGTCGGGTGCCCTCGCGGCGGTGCTGTTCCTCGGGGCGTGCGACGCCCTGGACACGGACAAGACCCCGCAGCGCGCCCGGGACGGCATCTCCAGCCTTCAGCTGAGCGTCACGGGCAGCCCGACCCCCGGGTCGCTCTCCGCCGCCGAACACGTCCTGGCCCGTCTTCAGGCGAAGGACGCGAAGGGGCTGGCGAAGCTGTCCCTGGACGACGGCGGGGCCGAGAAGGCCGCCCGGGCATGGGTGAAGGAGTGGGGCGATCTCGCCCAGCAGCCCATGACGGCGGATTTCAGTGAACCGGTGAAGTCGGTCTGGGTCGAGGTGACCTTCAAGGGGGAGCGGCGGAAGCTGTCCTTCACCCTCGAGGGGAAGAGCGACAGTTACGACGACCGCTTCGGAGTCCTTCTCAAGAAGGACTAGGCCGACTCCCGCGGATCCTGCCGGGCCCGCGGGAAACGGTCTGAACCGTACGGCGAGGAGCCCCCGGGGTGCACACCCCGGGGGCTTTTCCGTGTGCACGCACCGGTCCGGGGCGGGGAGCGGGATCCCGGCGGCCGGCTGGGACGGGTCTTCCGGGACGCCTTTCCGTGAGCCGGGCCGGGACGGGCCCGAGCACGGGCGGGCCCGCCCATCGGCGTCCACCGGGCCCGCCCGCCGGGCCTCGAAAGGGTGAAGAGTCGGGGGGGTGGTTCCCACGAAAGGATTCAGCCGCGCGCGTTTCGGCGCGGCGGCGCTCCCGGCGGGTGAACGATCTTCCCCGTCGGTGGGCTCCGGTCCGCGGCCCCGGGCCATCCCGTGGCGGTTTCCCGGCTCCGGTCCCCTGTCCTTCCCAGGAGTTGAAGAGCGATGCGTCTTCCGTCAGCGTCCCGTACCACCCGGTCCCGGTTCCGGCTCCGCGGTCTGTTCGCCGTCGTCGTCGCCACGGCGGCCGGCGCCGCGCTGTGGACCGGAGCCCCGCAGGCGACCGCGACGGCCCCGGCCGCCGCGGCTGCCGTACGGGCCAATGTCCCCATGCCCACGTCGATGGTCTCCCTCCGGTTCAACATCGTGATCGAGAACGGCAATCTGGAAGGGGAGGGGATCCTGGTGGAACGGGAGGCCGAGATCAGCGGTGTGCCGTACGCGATCGTCACGGCGACCTTCCTCCGCTCCGGCGATCCGGTCGGCTCCTGCGAGATGACCACCGACGACGCCGGGCTCTTCACCTGTTCCAAGCCCGGCATCTCCCCCTCCCTCTGGCCCGATCAGGTGCGGGTGGAGTTCGCGGGCGGCGAGCTCTACGCGCCCTCCAGCGCCGTTCAGCCCGTGGTCCATCTGAAGTAGGCACTCTTCCGCCGGGACCCGGGGCCGGATGAGGTGGGGGCGAGCCACGCCCCTCCCGTCCGGCCCGCCCGGCCGGATTTGACCCCAAGCTTGCTTGAGGTTTTAGCGTTC
Source organism: Streptomyces sp. CAU 1734 (assembly GCF_039888735.1). Lineage (NCBI taxonomy): Bacteria > Bacillati > Actinomycetota > Actinomycetes > Kitasatosporales > Streptomycetaceae > Streptomyces > Streptomyces sp. CAU 1734. The sequence goes on along the minus strand of NZ_JBDQQP010000006.1, from coordinate 105,847 downwards.
TGTGTGCGCCCCGGAGCCGCACCGGCCGACGGGACCCGAACACCGGCCCCCCACATTCCGGAGGCACACATGGACATGGAAGTCACCGCGTGGACATCGCTGCACAGCGCGATGAACGCCCAGGCGGACCGCAGGCCCTTCTCCCGGGCCGCACTGCGCCGTATCGGCGAATTCGCCCGCCCCCACCGCCGCCGCATTCTTCACTTCCTGCTCCTCAGCGTGGTCACCGCCCTGGTCGCGGTCGCCACCCCGGTCCTCGCCGGCCGCGTCGTCGACGAGATAGTGCGGGGCGGCGAGAGCTCCGCGGTCACCGGGATCGCCGTGCTCATCGCCGTGATCGCGGTCGCCGAGGCGGCCCTCGGACTGCTGACCCGGCGGCTGTCGGCCACCCTCGGCGAGGGGCTGATCCTCGACCTCCGCAGCGCGGTCTTCGACCATGTCCAGCGCATGCCGGTCGCCTTCTTCACCCGCACCAGGACCGGCGCCCTGGTCAGCCGGCTCAACAACGACGTACTCGGCGCCCAGCGGGCCTTCAGCAACACCCTCTCCGGTGTGGTCTCCAACCTCGTCACCCTGCTGCTGACCCTCGCGGTCATGCTCGGCATCTCCTGGCAGATCACCCTGCTCGCCCTGGTCCTGCTGCCGGTGTTCGTCATCCCGGCCCGGCGGATGGGGGCACGGATGGCGGGTCTCCAGCGCGAGGCCGCCCATCACAACGCGGCCATGGGCACCCAGATGACCGAGCGGTTCTCCGCCCCCGGGGCGACCCTCGTCAAGCTCTTCGGGCGGCCGGCCCACGAGTCCGCCGAGTTCGCCGCCCGCGCCCGCCGGGTCCATGACATCGGCATCCGCACCGCCATGGCGCAGACCCTGTTCATCACCGCCCTCACCCTGGTGTCCGCGCTGGCCCTGGCCCTCGTCTACGGACTGGGCGGCCACTACGCGCTCCGGGGCAGCCTCGAACCCGGCGCCGTGGTCGCCCTCGCCCTGCTCCTCACCCGTCTCTACGCCCCGCTGACCGCGCTGGCCGGGGCGCGGGTCGAGGTGATGAGCGCCCTGGTGAGCTTCGAGCGGGTCTTCGAGATCCTGGATCTGAAGCCGCTGATCGCCGAGAAGCCGGATGCCCTGCGGGTGCCGGACGGGCCGGTCTCGGTGGAGTTCGACGGGGTCACCTTCGGCTACCCGAGCGCCGACAAGGTCTCGCTCGCCTCGCTGGAGGACGTCGCGGCCCTGGACACCCGGGGCGGCACCACCGTGCTGCACGACGTCTCCTTCCGCGCCGAGCCCGGTCGGATGGTGGCCCTGGTGGGCTCCTCCGGGGCCGGCAAGTCCACGATCGCGCAGCTGCTGCCCCGGCTGTACGACACCGACGCCGGATCCATCCGCCTCAATGGCGTCGACGTCCGCGATCTGAGCACCGATTCGATCCGCGAGACCCTCGGCATGGTCACCCAGGACGGGCATCTCTTCCACGAGTCGGTACGCGCCAATCTCCTCCTCGCCCGGCCCGACGCCGCGGAGAGCGACATCTGGGACGCCCTGCGCCGCTCCCGGCTCGACGGCCTGGTGGCCTCGCTGCCCGACGGTCTCGACACCGTCGTCGGCGAACGCGGCTACCGGCTCTCCGGCGGCGAGCGCCAGCGGCTGACCATCGCCCGGCTGCTGCTGGCCCGTCAGCGGGTGGTGATCCTGGACGAGGCGACGGCGCATCTGGACTCCACCTCGGAGGCGGCGGTGCAGGAAGCGCTGGCGGAGGCGCTGGAGGGGCGTACGGCGGTGGTGATCGCCCACCGGCTGTCGACCGTGCGGGCGGCCGATCTGATTCTGGTGATCGAGGACGGCCGGGTCGCCGAACGCGGCACGCACACCGAACTGCTGGCGGCCGGGGGCCGGTACGAGGAGCTGTACCGCACGCAGTTCGAGCGTCCCGGCGCGGAGGAGACCGAGCCCGTCCGCTGACGGCGGCGGCCGGCGCGGGTCCCGGAGGGAGCGGCTTCCCCTCCGGGACCCGCGCGGTCCCGGCCGGGGGCCGGGGGCCGGGGCCCCTGCGGACGAATCGTGCCGATTAATCAGAGTGCGCCATGATTCCGCGTCGCATAGGGTCGGGGCCCGTGGAACCGCTCAGTGAGAATCAGATCCGGTCGTCGTTCGTCAACTGCACCAAGGGTGAGGCGGCGCGGCTCAAGCTGCCGCTCGACTTCGCCGAACTTCCCTGGGGTGAGCTGGATTTCCTGGGCTGGGTGGATCCGGGGGCGCCGCTGCGGGCCCATCTCGTACTGCCCCGGGCCGATGGTCCGCTGGGGATCGCGCTGCGTGTTCCGGCGGTGGGCCGCACCAGTGCGGTGAAGTCCAGTCTGTGCCAGCTCTGCCTCACCGGGCATGCGTCCTCCGGCGTCACCCTGTTCGCCGCCCCCCTGGCGGGCGCGCGCGGGCGTGCGGGCAACACCGTCGGTCTCTATGTCTGTGCCGACCTCGCCTGCTCGCTGTATCTGCGCGGCAAGCGGCAGCCGAGGCTGCGGTCGGGCCGCTATGAGGAGTCCCTGACTCTGGACGAGCGCATCGGCCGTATGTCGGAGAATCTGGACGGCTTCGTGGCCCGGGTGACCGAGAGCGCCTGATGCGCGGGTTCCGCCGGGCGGTGTGCCCCGTCCCGGCGCGGTGCCCGCGGGCCGCCGGCCGGGGCGGCGCACGGGGCACACCGCCCGGTCAGCCCTCGTACTCGGTGAGGTCGATCGCGTGGATGTTGAGCGCGTGGCCGTGCTCCGGGTCGGTCGCCTCGCGCTCCAGCTCCATGCCGAGCTTGCGGATCACATTCCCCGAGGCGTCGTCGCCCGCCCGGCTGACGCTGATGACCCGCTCCAGGCCCCGGTCCTGGAGGGCGAACTCCAGCGTGGCGTGGGCCGCTTCGGAGGCGTACCCCTGGCCCCAGAAGGGGCTGCCGAGCCGCCAGCAGATCCGTACGGCGGAGTGGGTGCCGGGGAGGGAGTCCAGGACGGTCAGCCCGACCGCGCCGGCCAGCTCGCCGGAGGCCAGCAGCTCGACGGCGAAGACACCGAAACCCTCGTCGTCCCACTCCTCCTCCCAGCGCTCGATCTCCTCCGCCGTCTCGTCGAGGCCGATGGCCGAACCGTCGCCGGTCCAGCGCATGACCTCGTGGTCGGCGTTGATCTCCGCCATGGGGGCGAGGTCGTCGTCGTGCCAGCGGCGGAGGATGAGGCGGGGGGTACGGATCTCGGTCATGGCCCCATCCTGCCGAAGAGAGGCCGTCCGGCGGTAATCGGTGCCGTTCGGCGCCGCCGGGGGACGGGCGTGCGCGTAAGTCCTCGCTGCTCATGGCTGATACCGGGGCAGCGGGCCCGGTGTCGTGGCGGGCCGGAGCGGAAGGTTCGGATCCGGCCATGCGGACGCCCGATCCGGCAATCTGGGAGTTGGGCGGCCCGGGCCGGATCGGGAGCATGAGTTCCCTCTGCCGAGCCCGACCTCCGAGGACGTGCCGTATATGCCGCACATCACGCTGAACAACGACCATCCGGGGATCCGGGGCCTGCTGGCCCAGCGGCCGGACACCGCCGCCCCGCTGAATCAGCTCGCCAATGTCCTGCTGCGCGAACCGGCCTCGCTGAGCCGGGGTGAGCGGGAGCTGATCGCCGCGTACGTCTCGGAGCTCAACAAGACCGCCTTCTGCTCCGGGACCCACGGCGCGGCGGCGGGAGCCCAGCTGGAGGGGGGCGCCGACACGGTGGCCGCGGTGTTCCGGGATCCCGGAACGGCTCCGGTGAGTCCCCGGCTGCGGGCCCTGCTGCGGATCGCGGCCGAGGTCCAGGAGGCGGCCCGGCCGGTCTCCGCCGAGGCGGTGGCCGAGGCCCGGAAGGAGGGTGCCGAGGACGCCGACATCCATGACACGGTGCTGATCGCCGCGGCCTTCTGCCTGTTCAACCGCTATGTGAGTTGCCTGGACACCGCCATCCCGGCGGATCCGGCCTTCTATGACGAGGCGGCCCGTCGCATCGTCGGCCAGGGCTACGGCCGTGGCCTGTCCACCCCGTCGGCAGTGTGAGGAGGGACCCCATGACCAGTACGCTCAACGCCGCGTCCGGCGCCGAGGCGCCGCGCCGGCCGCAGTCGCACCGCCGCTCGGTCGCGGCGACCGTGGTGGGCAATTTCGTGGAGTCCTTCGACTGGCTCGCCTTCGGACTCTTCGCACCGCTCTTCGCGGCACAGTTCTTCCCTTCGTCCAACCCGGTGACCTCGCTGCTCGGGGCGTTCACGGTGCTCGGCATAGGGGTGCTGGTCAGACCGCTCGGCGGGATACTCCTGGGCCGGCTCGCCGACCGGCGCGGGCGCAAGCCGGCCCTGATGCTCTCCATCGCCCTGATGGGCGCCGGTTCCCTGCTGATCGCCGTCAGCCCCACCCATCAGCAGATCGGGTGGTTCGCTCCGGTCCTGCTGCTGGTGGCGCGGATGGCGCAGGGCATCTCCGCCGGCGGTGAGTGGCCGTCCGCGACCGCCTATCTGATGGAGATGGCGCCGGCGAAGCGGAGGTGCCTCTACGGCAGCCTCTTCTCGCTCACCACGGTCGGCGGCGCCTTCACCGCCTCACTGCTCGGGGGTGTGCTGACCGGCGTACTCGGGAAGGACGGGATGACCTCCTGGGGCTGGCGGGTGCCGTTCCTGATCGGGGGTGTGCTCGGGATCCTGCTGCTGCTGGCGCGCAATCAGCTCGCCGAGACCGAGGTGTTCCAGCGCGAGGCGCGGACCCACGCCTCACGGGGTTCGTTGCGGCTGCTGCTGACCCGCTACCGCCGCAATGTGGTGGTGTCGATGATGTTCGCGGCCGGGCTGGGCTGTGTGGCCGGCAGCTGGACCACGGTGGTTCCGGCGATGGGCCAGCGCCTGGCCGGTCCGGAGACCATGTTCTGGGTGATTGTCTCCGTCACCGGCACGGGAATCCTGCTCCAGGTGCCCCTCGGCCTGCTGGCCGACCGGGTGGGGGCGGCCCGCTTCCTCTCGGTGGCGGCGGTCGGCATGGCCACGGTGGGTGTCTGGGCGTATCTGAGCATGGACGCGACCGTCACCGGTCTGGTGCTCGCGTACGGCACCGGCGCCACCTATCTGGTGTGCGCGAGCATCGTGCTTCCCAAGCTGCTCTCGGAGATCTACCCGGCCCGGATCCGGGCGCTGGGCATGGGACTGCCGTACGCGCTGACCTCGGCGGTGCTGGGCGGGATCGCCCCGGTGGCCGCCACCCAGGCGGACGCCAACGGCGCCTCGGAGTGGTTCATCGGCGGTGTGGCGATCGCGGTGCTGCTGGCGCTGCCCGCGGCCGTCGCGGTGCGCCGGCTCGACCGTGAGCTGGGCGGAAAGGCGGTACCGCCGGTGCCCGCGGCGAGCGTCCCGCCGGCGAACCCGCTCGTGGCGGCACCGAGCGCACCTCGCGAGGACGCCCGGCTGGGCGGCTGACCGGCGGCCGGCCGGGGGCTTCCCGCCCCCGGCCGGCCGTGTGGTGAGTGCGCTCCCCCGGGCGGGTCAGCCGCCGTGGAGCACGGGATCGCCGAGGGCGATCGTGGGGGTCTTGCCGCCGGTGGGTTCGGCGGTGATCCGCAGGGTGACGACCCCGGTGAGGTCCACCGTCGCGCGGACCGGCTTCCCGAGGGCGGCGGGGACGCTCTCGATCGTCCGCCGGCCGTCCTTGAAGGTCACCGTGGCCGAGTGGTCCGCGGAGCCGTCGGCGAGTCCCACCATGACGGTGAGGCTCTTGTACTCCTCACGGGTACTGAAGATCATCACGTCCCAGCCGGAGCTGGTGGCGATGCCGTCGGCGTACCGCTTGCCGCCCATCGTCACCGGACCGCGCTCCCAGGTGCCGAGTCCATTGACGGACTCGATACCGGTGAGCGGAACCTCGGTGGTGGGTGCCGGGCCGTCCTCGGGCGCGTCCGTGCCCGCCGGGAACGGCGCCGACGCGACCGGCGGGGGTGTCGTGGCCACCACCGCCGTGTCCTCGGCGGGCGGAGTCACCCAGGAGGGGACGCCGTTGAACACCAGATACAGACCGACGACTCCGGTGATCGCCCCAACCACCGCGAGGGTTCCGTTTCTGCGCCCGCCGGGCGACCGGTGTCCTGATCCGGGCAGCGGCGGGCCCGGTCTGGACGCGGGTGATGAGGAACCGGTCGGTTCCGTGGTCATCCTCGCCCCTCCCCCTTGGCAACAGTCACGGACGTGTGCGGAGCCGCATTGAACTCGATGCGAGCGGTCCGGGACAAGTGCCCGCACGGTACCGATTCAACCGCGGTCCGGGGCGCGCCCGCCGGATTCCGGAAAGGGCCGCCGCGACGGGGCGGGGGTTGGGGCGCGTCCGCCGTGCGCCCGGTCCGGTCCGTGGCCCGGCGCCGTTCCACGGCTCCCGGCGGCCGGTGACTTCACCCCGGCGGACCGTGCGTGCGGTCGCAGAAGCGAACAGAGATCCTTCGCTGCCAGGGCTGTCCTGGCCGCGGCCCGGCCCGGACGGTGCCCCGGCCGCGCACCGCGGGGCTCCGGTCCGCGACACGGGCTCCAACGGGGGGCGTCCGTACGCCGACCGGCGGAGTGCGATGGTCCGGTCGCGGCGCGACCCGTGCGGGATGGCGCCCGGCCGGCGGGCGAGGGCACCCGTACGCCCACCGGTCCTCTCCGCGCCACCGGTGCGGACTCCGGCCGTCCGGGCGAGGTCTCCCGCATGGCCGGGGCCCGTCGGGATTCGGCGGCGCCGGCACCGTATCGGGAGCCGTTCCCCCGCGGGGCGGCCTTCGCCCGCGCCAAGAGCAAACGCGCGACCGTGCCCACGGCCGGCCGGAGCACGGCCCGGCCGCGGCCCGGCCGGCTTCACCGGGCCAACGTTGTCAGGACCGCAGGCCGCCGCGGCGCGGTCCCGGCTGTCCGAGGCCACCGCGCTCGGCACTCCCCGGGGGCCGTGATCATTTCGTAAGGCGCCGCAGGGGCTGAAGGCGAGGCGGTCGCGCCGGGCAGCCCCTCGGTTCGCCGGTGGCGCGAAGGACGGCGAGACCTTCCTCCCGGAGAGCGAGCGCGCCCTCCGCGACGTCTTCCCCGCGGTTCCGCGATGGGGCCGGGATCGGCGCGTTGGCGCCGCGCGGCCACTCCGGTGGACGGCGTGGGCCGCGGTCTCCGCCCCGGCGGAATCGCCCTCGCGCCGGGCGCCGGGGCCGAGCGGGAGTACGGGGAGCGTCACCGGCACCGCGAGCGGAGGGCCGGGCCCCGTCGGAGGCTGTCGAGGGGCACACCGCCGACCGCCGTTCCGGAGCGGCGAGCGCAGCGGCCGACGGCGTGGACGGCGGTACGGCGGTACGGCGAGACCGGCGGCACCGAGGGGCGCACGGGCAGCGATCAGTGTCGCCGGGGTACGCGGGGTATGCGGCCTCCCCGGCGGAACCCGGGCCGGGGTTCCGGACCGGGGTTCCGGACCGGGGTTCCGGACCGGGGTTCCGGACCGGGGTTGCCCGCCCCCTTCGCGGGGGCGGGCAACCGGACGCCGGCGGCCGGTCAGCGGTGTTCGCGCACGACCACCCTCCTCAGCTCGGGCGAGGCGTTGATCTCCGCCTCGCAGAATCGCGGGGTGACCCACTTCTCCCGGGAGAAGAGCCGGGTCTGATCGGACGAGTGCGGCGAGCCGGGATCGGACGACTGGCCGTAGGTCAGCAGGGTGCGGGCGACCGGGCAGCCGGAGCCGTCCCAGGTCACCGCCTGGATGTAGCTGGAGCCGTGGACGGCGTCGTGGTATCCGCCCGCCGCGGGGTCCCACTCGGAGGCGATGAAGTTCCAGACCCCGAGCGTGTGCGAGCCGCCCGGCAGCGGGATACGGGATCCGGTCCGCTCGACGAAGTGGTGGCTGCCCCACTTCGCGTCCGGCGCGACCCCCATGGCACGCAGTTCCTGTACGGCGTCGGCCAGCGCGGTCGCCACGGCGGGCCTGCCGGTGTCCAGGGTGTGCGGGGTGCGGACGGGGTCGGAGGCGGAGAAGGGCGTACGCCACAGCTCGTCCTCGGGCACACGGTCGGTCAGCCGCTCCCAGAACCGGTCGAAGAGCAGGGCTCCCCGGCTCCCGGTGTTCATCTTCCGGTCCCACGCGCGCAGTACCGGGCAGGCGGCCGAGACATCGATCCGGGTGCCGTCCGAGGCCGCCGCGGTGCCGCCGGGCAGGGCGGCGCAGGCGCGCGCCACATCGGCCGCCGCCATGTCCCCGGCCGGGGCCCGGTTGGCGAACTGGTGCCGCTCGATGTCCTTCAGCCGCACCCCGCCGCGCTCGGTGAGTGCGGACAGGTCCTCGGTGCCGCCCCGGGTGCGGAGGCTGCGGGCGGTGGCGGTGTCACCGAAGACCCGCTCATAGCCGGTGACCGGACGGTCCGGGTGGGCGAGCCACGCGCTGTCGTTGGAGTTGACGGTGTACGGGGCGTTCCGCAGGGTCGGCATCCGAGCGGGGCCGAAGATCCCGGGGCGGGCGGCGTCCCGGTCGCGGCCGAGGGCGCAGCCGGTGCGGGAGCCGTCGAGCACGGCGAGTCCGCCGGCCGGGTAGGTCGCACGGCCCAGGGCGGTGGAGCACTTCTCCGCCAGCTCGTCGGTGATCCTCGGGACCACCTGCGACTGGGTGAAGAGGCTGCCGCCGCGGGAGTCCGCCGCGATGGTGTTCAGCCAGGGCAGACCCTGGACGCGGCCGAGCCCTGCCCGCATCTCACCGGTGGTGCGGGAGCCGGCGAGGGCGAGCGCGCTGTCCCAGATCCCCAGATGGGCGGCGTTGGGGTCGTTGAGCGCGTACGCGGAGGTGGTGGTCCAGGGCAGTGGTGTGCGGCCCAGATACGGCAGCGAGGTGACGACCGGGCCGTACCGGGTCCACCACTGGTGGCGGGTGACGGTCTCGCCATCCCCGACGGGGACGGTGACGGTGCGTTTGGCCATCCGCTCGCGCCGGCCGTCGATGAGGTAGGCGGTGGGGTCGGCCGGATCGAGCTTCAGCTCGTGCAGGCTGACGGTGACTCCGGTGGAGACGGTGTGGCTCCAGGCGACCTTGTCGGTGTGGCCGATGTTGATCACCGGGGAGCCGAGGACGGAGGCGCCCGCCACATTCAGCTCGCCCGGGATGGTCTGCTGGGACTGCCAGAATCGGCGTCCGCCCTGCCAGGGGTAGTGGGGGTTGCCCAGCAGCAGACCGCGGCCGTTGGCCGTGGTGGAGCCGTGCAGGGCGACGGCGTTGGAGCCCAGGCCCGGCATGACGCGGCCGTGGGCGGCCCTGGCCTCCCGTGCGGCCTGGGCCAGGTCGGCCCTCGCGGGCTTCGGGGGCTTCGGGGGCTTTCCGGCGCCCGCGCCGGAGGGCGGGCGGGCGGAGGAGAGGGCCTCGGCGGCGAGGCCATGGCCCGCGGTCACATTCAGCGCGTGGCCCAGGACGGCCAGATCCTCGGCGGTGACGGGGGTGACCCAGGACTTCCCCCGGCAGGCGGGGTCCTTGATCTCGTTCTGTGCCAGCCAGGCGTTGTAGCCGCGGGCCCAGCCGCGCAGCATGTCCCGGGTGTTCTTCCCGGGCCCGACGGGCGGCGGGGCGGTCAGCAGTTTCCGGACGGTCCCGGCATCGCGCAGCCCGCGGAACCAGAGGTCGCTGGAGAGATTGGTCCGGGCCTCGGTGTACCCGCTCGCGGGCCGGGCCCGCGGGCCGAAATGCAGGGACCGCTCGCCGCGCAGGGTGAGGAAGCCATTGGCGAGCACACAGACCTGATCGGCCGCCTGCGCCCAGCCCGATCCGAATCCGAGGCCGGTGTAATTCCCGGCGGTGATGTGCGGAATGCCGTACTCGGTATAGCGGATGCTCGCGGAGAGGGATCCCGAGTGCGGGCTGACCGTCTTTTCCCCGGCCGGGGATCCGACGGCGGACGCCGTGGGCTGGAGGGTCACCGCCGCGGACACGAGCGCGACGGCGGCGATGGAGAGCCGGCGCGTCCGGCCCGCGCGGCGGGGTCTGTTCGAGGTGGCCGGAGACAAGGTGCGGAAGAACAAGTTTTCTCCCAACTGTGGTGACTGGACGTGCTTCCGCATGCCCTGCGCATGGGCATGCGGGAACAACTCATCAACAAAGGAAACACCTTGTCAAGCAGTGAACTCGGAGCCCGCCGGCCGCGTCTTCACCACAATGCCGCGTCCATGGGAGAGCCCCGCCGCCGCCTTCACCAATCGCTCATATTCTGTTTGTTTTCCGCCAGAAAAATGAGGGATACGACTTCAATTGGCGCATTCCCGATCCCCCTTTCATCTGTGCACGGGAATTCACGCCCCGGAGCAACCCCAAGCGGCCGGAACGCGTCCGGAAGCCAGGCCGTCTCTTGCGGCCTAGGGCTTGACCGCCACGAAGCCCCACTGTTCCACCGGCTCGGCGGGGACCGGGCCGTCGGGCCGCCACAGGCTGATCGGGCCGAAACCCGGTTCGATCAGATCGAGTCCGGCGGCGAAGGACAGCACGGTCCCGGCCGGCCGTGAGACATAGGGCAGGGCACCGCCCTCGGCCCATTCGTCGGACGCGGCACGGGATTCCGGGGTCTCGACGGTGTCGCAGAGAATGAGACAGCTCCCGGCGGGAAGCGCGTCCAGATAGCCCCGGACCAGGGCCGCCGCCCCGCCGTCGTCGGTGACATGGCCGAGCGTGGAGAGCAGCATCACGGCCACGGGCCGGTTCAGATCGAGCGTGCGGGCGGCCTCGCGGAGCACGGCCGCGGGGTCGGTGAGGTCGGCGTGGACGTAGTTCGTCTCCCCGGCGGGGTGGCCGACCAGGAGGGCGCGGGCGTGGGCCAGGACGATCGGATCGTTGTCCACATAGACGATGCGCGCGTCGGGAGCGGCGCGCTGCGCCACCTCATGGGTCGCGTTGGCGGTGGGCAGCCCGGTGCCGAGATCGAGGAACTGCCGTATGCCCGCCTCCCCGGCGAGATGGCGCACGGCTCGCGTCTGGAAGGCGCGGGAGGCCCGGGCGATCTCGATGATCTGCGGGAACGAGCGGGCGAGTTGTGAACCCAGCGCCTGGTCGACGGCGTAGTTGTCCTTGCCGCCGAGCCAGAAGTTCCACACCCGCGCCGAATGCGGTGTCGTGGTGTCGATCTGGTCGGCCTGCGGCTGCGGCTGCTCCGCGCTCATGGGGGGTCTCCTCGTGCCTTCCCCGCGCCGATCGCACGGGGTTGATCATCCATGTTTCCCCACGCGTCACACGGATGCCAACAACTCCCCTTCCGCCGGGCCTCTTTGACAGCGTCGCCGCCCGTCCGGCGGCGAAAAGCCCTTCACCGGGGCGGGCCGGCCGGGCCGGGGCCGGGCCGCCGGGGAAACGTACTCATGGACGAGCGGTGAAGCAGCCGGTCCGGGTGCACGCGCACGGCCGGACAGCCTCGGCGGCGGGGCGGGGGGCGGTCATGCGCACGGTTCCGGCCGGCCGGGCGGACACTCGGCGGGGAGGCTCCAGCGCCCGCCCCGGCGCGGCGATGGCCCCGCGGTCAGTGCCCTTCCGGCACCGGCTCCAGCACGAAGACGGGGATCGTGCGGTCGGTGTTCTTCGCGTACCCGTCGTAGCCGGAGAAGGCGGCGACCGCGCGCGTCCACCACTCCTCGCGCTCCGCGCCGCTCACCTCGCGCGCCCGCATGTCCTGGCGCCCGGGGCCGTCCTGGAGCTCGACCCGGGGGTCGGCGACCAGATTGTGGTACCAGACGGGGTGCTTGGGCGCTCCGCCGGAGGAGGCGACCGCGGCGTACCGGCCGTCGTGCTCCACCCGCATCAGCGGGGTCTTGCGGAGCAGACCGCTCCGGCCGCCCCGAGTGGTCATGATGACGACGGGCATGCCCGCCATGGTCGTGCCCTCGGTGCCGCCGGAGCTCTCGTAGAGGTCCACCTGATCGCGTACCCACTGCTGGGGACTCGGCGCGTACTCTCCCTCAAGAGGCATGGTTCCATCCCATCGTCATGACCCGGGATCCCGGGAAACGCCAGAGAAAAACGGACTCCTCGGCCACTCCGCGGTCACATCGGTGCGAGCGGGCGGCGGGCAACACCGTACGCGAATCGGCGGCACGGATTCCGCCGGGCCGGAGCGGGATGGCTCTCACCGGACGGAACGAGGCGCGTTCCGCCCCGCGCGGGTCCGCCGGCCCGGCGTCGCGGCGCGTTGCAACGGTGTCGCAACCCGGCCGGTGCTCTGCTGGGGAGATGGCAGATTCTCCGTGTGTGGAACTGACCCCGGCAGCCGCCGACCTCCTGCGCCGGCTGCGGGCACTCCACGGTCCGCTGATGTTCCACCAGTCGGGAGGCTGCTGCGACGGCAGCGCGCCCATGTGCTACCCGCGGGGCGAGTTCCGTACGGGCCGGTCCGACATCCTGCTCCAGGAGCTGCGGGTGGCGGGGGTGCCCGAGGACATCTCCTTCTGGATGTCGCGCAGTCAGTACGAGCTGTGGAGCCATACCCGGCTCGTGGTCGATGTGGTCGAGGGCCGCGGCAGCGGTTTCTCGCTGGAGGCGCCGGAAGGAGTGCGGTTCCTGATCCGCTCCCATCTGGTGGAGGACCCCGCGCGGCAGGGGGTGGAACCGTCCGCCGGGCGGGCGGACCGAGGAGCCCCGGTCAGGGGTGGAGACCGCTGACGACCTCGGCGGTGGCCGCCACTCCCTCATGGATGGAGGGCGCCATGCTGGTGCCGGCGAGGAAGAATCCCAGCAGGAGACAGACCAGGCCGTGGGAGAACTTCAGCCCGCCGTTCTTCATGAAGATCACCGCCAGTACCACCAGCAGCAGCACCACCGAAATTGAAATGACCATCGCCAACCTCCTTCGCCGCGCCGGATTTGCGGCATTCGGCCGTAGTCTGGCGCAGCGGAGGTCCCGAACGGCTGACTGGCGTGCCCGCCGTACGGGTGATTGATGCCGGGTGCGGGTCCGTGCGCCGTTCGCGCGGCCGCTGCGTGCTTTGTCGCGGGCCCGTCGCGGGCGTTGGCGCGCGGCCGGCCGGATCCGGCCGGCACGAGGTCGCCGGCGGGGCCCGCTCGCGGGGACCCGGCGGCTCGGCCCCTCGCCAGGAGCCGGACTCGGCCGCGCCGGCCTCAACGCGCCCGAGGCCGCGGCCCCTTGCGGGACTCCGCCCCGGACCCCGCGCCTCAAACGCCGGCGGGGGCTGAGATCGCCGCCGAAGCCGTCCCGCACCCGGCGGGGCCGCAGCACCCGCCGAGCCCGACAGGGTCCGGATGGGGCGATGGCGGCAGAGCCGGGATCGGCGGAGGAGCTAATCTCCGGCGCGGGGTGGTGGGGGCCAGTTCACGGTGTGGTCGCACCAGCGTTCCAGGAGGACCCGGTCGTGGCCCACGGCCAGCAGGCCGGCGCCCTCCTGGCGGCGGTAGTGTTCCACGGCGGCGACCAGCGCGGCCGTGGTCGACGCGTCCAGCATCGCCGTCATCTCGTCGCAGATCAGCCAGCGCGGGCGGAGCACCAGCGCGCGGGCCAGGCAGGCGCGCTGGAGCTGGCCGTCGCTGACCTCGTGCGGGCGGCGGGTCAGCAGGTCCCCGGTGAGGCCCACGGTGTCGGCCAGTTCCAGGGTCCGGGCGGCCGCCTCCGCGCGGCGGCCCGTGGCGCGGAGGGGTTCCGCGATCAGGTCGCGGAGGGGGAGGCGCGGGTCGGCGGAGAGTCTGGGCTGCTGGAAGACGACGCCGATCGCGGTGCGCTGGGCGCGGGGGGCGGTGTGGCGCCAGCCCCGGGCGGGTTCGCCGTCGATGACGACACGGCCCGCGTAGGGGCGGTGGAGCAGGGCCGCGACCCTCGCCAGGGTGGACTTTCCACAGCCGCTCGGGCCGAGGAGGCCGGTCGACTCGCCGGGGGCGAGGGTGAGCGAGACATCGCGCACCACCGGCCGGCGCGGGTCGTACCCCGCGGTGATCTCCTGGAGTTCAAGCATGCGGGCCGTCCTGGCGGTTGCGCGGAGCACGGGAGTACGGAGCACGGGAGTGCGGAGCACAGGGGTGCGGGACCGGGGAGCCGGGCGGGTGCTCCGGGATCCGGCGGGGCTCAGGCATCGTTGCCGGTCCGGTCGCCGGGGGCGGCCGGCGGGTGGTGGCAGGCCACTCCGGAGAGGAGGGCGGGGCGGGTTCCGCAGCGTTCGGACACCAGGTCGCAGCGGGCGGCGAAGGCACACCCGGCCGGGAGGTTCCCCAGCTCCGGGGGGAGGCCGGGGATGGGGGTGAAGTCGCGTTCGGGGAGGGCCGCGAGGAGCCCCCGGGCGTACGGGTGGCGCGGGCCCGGCTCGCCGAAGAAGGGCCGGGCTCCGGTGAGCTCGACGATCCGGCCCGCGTACATCACGGCGACCCGGTCGGCGATCCGCTCGGCCGCCGCCAGATCGTGGGTGATCATCAGCAGGGCGCGGCCCTCGTCGGTGTGGCGGCGGAGTTCGTCGGCGGTGCGGTCGACGAGGTCGCGGTCGAGCCCGGTGGTGGGTTCGTCCGCGAGGAGAAGCGGTGCGTCGCCGATGAGGGCGAGCGCGGTGGCGGCGCGCTGGGCGAGTCCGCCGGAGAGTTCGTGCGGATAGCGGTCGAGGTGGTCGGCGGGGAAGGCGGCCCGCCCGGCCGCGGCGACGGTGGCGGCGGCCGTCTCCCGGCGGGGTGTCCCGGTGAGGGCGCGCAGGGTCTCCGCGAGCTGCGCGCCCACGGTCCGCACAGGGGTGAGATGGGCGGCGGGGCTCTGCGGTACGAGGCCGACCCGCCGTCCCCGTACGGTGCGGGCGAGGGTGCGCTCGTCGGCGGCGAGCAGGTCGATGCCGTCGACATGGGCGGTGCCCGAGGTCTGCGCGTTGCCGGGGAGGAGGCCGAGGAGCGCGGAGGCGAGGACGGATTTGCCGCAGCCGCTCTCGCCGACGAGGGCCAGGCACTCCCCCGCCGCCAGGTCGAACGAGGCTCCGGTGACAGCGGCGACATGGCGTCCGCCGCGCATCCGGAACCGTACCGAGAGATCCCGGACCGTCAGGACCGCGGCACGGGTGCCGGGGCGGGGCTCGGTCACAGCATCAGCTCCGATCGGCGGCGGGGGTTGATCCGCTCCCGCCAGGCGCCCGCGAGGCCCGCGATGGCGAGGGTCGGGATGATCAGGAAGAGGCCGGGGAAGAGGGTGGGCCACCAGTCGCCGGCGAGCAGCGAACCGCGCGCGGTCTGCACCAGATTGCCGAGGCTGGCCTGGTGGGAGGGGAGTCCGAGGCCGAGGAAGGAGAGCGCGGACTCGTGCCACATCGCGTGCGGCACCATCAGGACCGCCGCGAGGCCCGCCTGGGGCAGTACGCCCGGCAGCAGATGGCGGCCGATGACCCGTGCCCGGGAGGCGCCGCCGGAGATCGCCGCGTCGATGAACGGCCGGGAGCGCAGCGAGAGCACCTCGGAGCGGACGATACGGGCGGTGGAGAGCCAGTGGGTGAGGGCGACGGAGGCGACCACGGGCCACACCCCGGGGCGGAACATCGCCACGATGAAGATGCCGAGCAGCAGATGCGGTACGGAGGCGAAGGTGTCGACCAGGCGCATGACGATCCGGTCGGTCCAGCCGCCGAAGGCCGCGGCGGCGGCTCCGACCAGGGTGCCGACCACGGTGGCGGCGAGCGCCGCGACCAGGCCGACGAGGAGGGAGACCCGCAGTCCGTAGACACAGCGGAGCAGCAGGTCGCGGCCGACGTCGTCGGTGCCGAAGGGGTGTTCCCAGGACGGCGGCAGCAGCTTCCGGGAGAGGTCGACGGCCTGTTCGTCGAGCTGGACGACGGGCGGCATGACGAGGACGGCGAGCACCACGGCGGCCACGATCACGGCGGAGACCGAGACACGGACGGAACGGGTGGAGCGCCGGGTGCGGCCCCGGGAGCGCCAGGCCGGGGAGCCGGCCGTCCCGGGGCGGGTCGCCGCCTCCGCTGTCCCGGCCGCGGCCTTCGCGGTTCGCCTTTCGGTCTTGGCGGTCCGGGTTTCGGCCTTCGCGGTCCGGGTTTCGGCTTTCACGGGCCGGGGGTCAGCCATCGAAGCCCACTCTCGGGTCGGCGAGTCCGTACAGCAGATCGGAGAGGAGATTGCCGAGCAGGACGGCGGCGGTGGCGAGGACGGTGAGCGCGGCCAGCAGCGGGAAGTCGGCGGCGGTGGCGGACTCCACGGTGGCGGCGGCGATGCCGGGCCAGCTGAAGACGGTCTCGACCAGCAGCGCGCCGGTGATCAGCTCGGGGACCCGGGAGCCGATGAGGGTGAGCATCGGCAGCATTCCGGAGCGGAGCGCGTGTCCGAGCAGGACGGTGGTCTCGCTCAGGCCGCGCGCGCGGGCGCCGCGCACCGGGTCCTCGTCCAGGGCGTCGCCGACTCCCTGGCGCACGTAGAGGAAGAACCAGGGCAGCTGGGAGATGCCGAGGACGGCGGCGGGCAGGATCAGATGGGTGGCGACCTGGCCGGGGGTGACGATCTCGCTGGCGGTGTCGGTGAGTCCGCCGGAGGGCAGTACGCGCAGTTCGACGGCGAAGAACCAGATGGCGAGGAGGCCGAGCCAGAAGGCGGGGGCGGCTTCCAGGGTGTAGGCGGCGGAGCCGGCGATCCGGTCGAGCGGGCCGCCCCGGCGGCGGGCGGCGAGCACTCCGAGCGCGGTGCCGAGCAGCACGGCGACGGCGAACGCGGTGACGGCGAGCAGGACGGACCAGCCGAGGCGTTCGGCGATGACCTCGGCGACGGGCCTGCGCATGGTGGCGGAGTCGCCGAAGTCGCCCGTCAGGGCGGCGGTGAGCCAGTTCCACCAGCGGGTGGTCACCGGCTGGTCGACACCGAGGTTGGCGCGGATCTGGTCCAGGCTCTCCTGGGAGGCGGTGAGTCCGGCGGTGCCGGTGTACGCCTTGACGGGGTCGAAGGGGGACGCCTCGGCGACGGCGAAGACACCGAAGGTGACCACGAGCAGGACGGGCGCGGCGAAGAGGAGCCGCCGGCCCGCCATGCGTCCCATCTGTCCCCAGGGGAGACCGCGCGCCGGAGGGGGCGCGGTCTCCTTCCGGGTGGGTCCGAGGGTCACTTCCGCTTGCCCTTGGGCGTCCACTTCTCCACGTTCCACCAGGGGCCGGAGGCGAGTCCGTGGTCGTGCGGCTCGATCTGGGTGGAGAGGCCGTCCCAGTTGTCGTTGACGACATAGAGGTGGTCGATGTGGGTGAGGAAGGTGTAGCCGGGGTTCTTGACCAGTTCACGCTGGACGGTGTCGTACGCGGCCTTGCGGACGGCCTTCTCGCCGCTCTCGCGGCCGTCCCGGAGTGCCTTGTCGACGACGGGGTTGTCGTACCAGGCCATGTTGTTGAAGCCGTCCCCGGCGAGGGAGGAGGTGAGCAGGAGGTACTGGTCGAAGTCGGGGTCGCCGGGGGCGCCGCCGCCGGCGAGGACGGCGTCGTGCTTCATCCGGGGCTCGATGACCTCCCAGGTGCCGGCCTGGGTCCTGATGTCGATGCCGGCCTTCTTGGCGTCGGAGGCGTAGGCGAGGGCGTGCTCCTGGCGGAGCTTGTCGCCGGAGAGGTACCAGAGCGGGAACGCGGCGCGGACGCCGTCCTTGGCCCGGATGCCGTCGCCGCCGGGCTTCCAGCCGGCGGCGTCGAGGATCTTCTTCGCCTTCCCGGGGTCGAAGGTGCGCTCGGTGCCCTCGGTGAACCACTCGCTGCCGGTGGGCACCGGGCCGTGGGCGGGCTTTCCGGCCCCTTCGAGGATCTTGTCGACCATGGTCCGCCGGTCGACGGCGATGTCGAGGGCCTGCCGGATGGCGGTGTCGCCGGCGACCTTGTTGCCGGTCGGCAGGGTCACGGTCCGGTAGTCGTAGGTGGTGGCGGCGTGGGTGCGCTTCGCCTTGTCGCCCGCGAAGCCCTTGGCGAGGTTGGGCGGCAGGATCGCGCCGTCGAGGTCTCCGGCGCGGAGCCGGGTGGCGCGCACATCGTCGTCCTTGATGATCGCCATGGTGAACTTCTTCACGGCGGGCGCGCCGTCCCAGTAGCCGGGGTTGGCCTTGAACTGGATCTTCTCGCCCTTGGACCAGTTGGTGAGGATGTACGGTCCGGTGCCGACCGGCGCGGTGGTGAAGCGGCCGGTGTTGACGTCCTGCTTCCCGGCGATGTGCTCGGGGGCGATGGGGAGGACGGTGCGCTGGGCGAAGGGCGCGTAGGGGTACTTCAGGGTGAAGACCACGGTGTCGTCGCCGGTCGCGCGGACGTCCTCGACGGCGTCGAGTTCGGACTTGGAGGCGTTGTTGGTCTTCGGGTCCAGGATGGTCCGGTAGGTGAAGACGACGTCCTTGGCTCCGAAGGGCTTCCCGTCGCTGAACTTCACCCCCCGGCGGAGCTTGTAGGTGTAGGTGAGGCCGTCGGCGCTGATCTCGGGGAGGGCGGCGGCGAGGGCCGGCTTCAGCTTCATGTCCCGGCCGAGGGCGAGGAGCCCGTCGAAGATCTTGGAGTTGCCGTCCTTGCCGAAACCGAGGAGTGGGCTGAGGCTCTCGGGCTCGTAGGCGATGCCGACGACCGCCGACTCGCCGTCCCCCTTGCCGCCCGCGGCCGAGCCGGCCGGGTTGGAGCAGGCGGCGGCGCCGGCGGTCAGGGCGACTGCCGTGGCGACGGCGGCCAGCCCGCGTATCGGACGAGTCGGTCGCTTCGCTCGGATCGGTCGGGCAGACACGGTTCCACACCCCTACGGAAGATCAGCAGTTCTTGCGAATCGTTGGCAATAAACCGATTGCATTAAACATCACGTAAAGGGTGCCTGATACATGGAAGGGGGCCGGGGCGGGTGGGGAGCGGTCCCCGGGGTGCGGGAATGCCGGCGATTCCGGCCGGGACCGCCTCGCGGACGCCGGGGGAACAGGGCCCGGTCCCGGCCGACTTGGCCCGCGCGGGAGGGAGATGGGCGGGGTGTTCCCGGCTCATTCCGGCGGTCGCTCCCGCACCGCCGTGCCCTTGGACACACTCCTCCTCGCCCGCATGCGGGCCGTCCGGCGGCGGCGGGCGTGCGGGCCGGCGACAGGCGGGCGGGCCGAAAGCCACGACGGCCGGAATTCCGGGCGACGGCCGCGAGCGAGAAGGGCAGGATTCGGGGCATGGACCGACAGACGATCAGCGCCATCGCCCATGGTGACCACCCCATCGCCGCCCCGCTCGCCGACGCCTCGGTGGCCGGACTCCTCGACCGCGCGCTGCCCCGGGGGGACGAACGGCTGCTCGACCTCGGCTGCGGGGAGGGGACCTGGCTGAAACGGGCCGCGCGGGACCGGCCCGCGCTCCGGGCCGTCGGGATCGACATCGACACGGCGACGATCGACCGCTCCCGCGAGGTGATAGCCGCGAACGGTCTCGACGACCAGATCGCCCTGTACGCCGGGGACGCCCGGGACTTCGCCCCCTCACACCCCTTCGATCTGGTGCTCTGTGTCGGCTCCACCCATGCCTTCGGCGGGCTGCTGCCCTCCCTGGCCGCGGCCCGCGCGCATCTCGCGCCGGGCGGATCGGTGCTGATCGGCGAGGGCTTCTGGGAGCGGGAGCCGGACGCGAGGACCCTTGCCGCAGGATTCACCGCCGATGAGTACGAGAGTCTCGCGGTGACCGTCGACCGGATCACGGCGGACGGCTGGACCCCGGTGCACGCCCATGTCAGCAGCCTCGCCGAGTGGGACGACTACGAGTGGTCCTGGACCGGCACACTGGCGCGCTGGGGGCTGGACAACTCCGCGCATCCCGAGAGCGCCGAGGCGCTGCGGGCGGCGAGAGAGCACCGGGACGCCTGGCTGCACGGCTACCGGGGCACGCTCGGCTTCGTCACCCTGCTGCTCCGGGCCTGAGGGCGGGGACACGGCGATGGGCTCCCGGGGGGGATCCCCCGGGAGCCCGGTCACCCGTCCCCGTGCGGGTGGGGGGCGGGACGGGTGCCGTGCGACCGGCCCGCGCGGGGGCCCTCGTCCGGACTCGCGGCGCTTCAGCGCCGCGGAACCGCGCGGTTCACACCGGTCAGCAGGGCGCGGCCACGTTCCCGCAGAAGATCCAGCCATGGCGGGGACTGTCGAGCGCGTACCAGAGATTGCCCGCGCTGTTGTGCTCGCGGTGGTACCAGTGGAGCTGCTGCCCCGACTGCGCGGTGCGCCAGAGCACGCGACAGGCCGAGCTGGGGCATTCCCTGACCGGGTCGCCCGCCCTCAGGGCCGTGGTCCACCCCGCGAGCACCAGGGCGGGTCCCCGGTCCGGTGCCGCGGCGGGAACCTCGGCCGGCGAGGCGGCGGGGGCCGCCCGCGCGGGGGCGGCGACCCCTCCGGCGAGCAGTGCGGCGCCCAGGGCGGCGCCGGTGAGGAGAGTGCGCGATCGCACGATGATGTCTCCGTTCACATCGGATGAGGAGAACTTCCGGGACCCCGGAGCGCCGTCGCGAAGTGACCGCGGCCCGCTGTCCGCAACAGATTCCAGCGGGCCCGGCTTTGTCCGGAAACCCGGATCCGAGCTGTCCGGACAATGTCTTGGCCCGGCCGCGCCGCCCGGTGTCGGATGGGGCACGGCGCGGGAACTCGCGCGCCGCTGTGCCGTGAGCGGAGGGCGGGCTGATGGCGGGACGCCGGGAACGGCCGCTGGATCCGGAGGCGGGACCGGTGGCGCGGTTCGCCCGGGATCTGCGCGGACTGCGCTCGGCCGCGGGCGGAATGACCTACCGCCGGATGGCCCGGCTCGCGGGCTACTCGGTGAGCACCCTGGCCTCGGCCGCGGCGGGGAGGCAGCTTCCCTCGCTGCCGGTCACCCTGGCCTACGCGAGGGCGTGCGGGGGCGACCCGGACGAGTGGGCGGCCCGGTGGCACCGGGCGGACCGCGCGGCCCTGGAACCGGCCGGACGGGCGCCGGACGAGGGCGACGGGGCGAACTCCCCGTACCGGGGGCTGGCCCGCTACGAGACCGGCGACCGGAGTCTGTTCTTCGGCCGCGACCAGCTCATCGACCGCCTCGGCGCCCTGCTCACGGCCCACCGTTTCGTGATCCTCACCGGCGCCTCCGGCTGCGGCAAGTCCTCACTGCTGCGGGCCGGGCTGATCCCCCTGCTCCGCACGCCCGGGGGCGGCGGCCCGCCCTGCGGCGCGGTCCGGGTGCTCACCCCCGGTCCCCGGCCCGCCGCCACCCATGCCCGCGCCCTCGTCCCGCGCGCCGGAACCGGGCCGGGGGCGGAGCCGGCCGGCGACACGGTGGTGATCGTGGACCAGTTCGAGGAGGTCTTCACCCTCTGCCGGGACCCGGCGGAGCGGGCACGGTTCCTGGGGATGCTGACGGCGGCCCGGGAGCCGGGGAGCGGGCTGCGGGTCGTCGCGGCCGTGCGCGCGGACTTCTACGGTCACTGCACCGAGCACCCGGACCTGATCGGGATCCTGCGCGAGGCGCATCTGCCGGTCGGCCCGATGACCCCGGCCGAGCTGCGCCAGGCCGTCGTCGGCCCGGCCAGGTCCGCCGGGCTGATCGTCGAGCGGGAGCTGACCGCCCGGATCGTCGGGGAGACCGCGGGTGAGCCCGGCGCGCTGCCGCTGATGTCCCACGCCCTGCTGGAGATCTGGCGCCGCCGCCGCGGACGCACCCTCACCCTCGCCGCCTACGAGGCCGTCGGCGGTGTCCACGGCGCCGTCGCCGACACCGCCGAACGCGCCTGGGCCTCCTTCGGTCCCGCCCGGGCCGCGCATGCCCGCCGCATCCTGCTCCGTCTCATCAGCCCCGGCCGGGGCGCCCAGGACACCAGGCGGCCCGCGCACCGGGCGGAGCTGGCGGCGGACGGCTCCCCGGAGGCCGGCACCGCGCTGGAACACCTCACCCGGGCCCGGCTGGTCACCCTCGACGGCGACACGGTCGATCTCGCCCACGAGGCGCTGATCACCGCCTGGCCCCGGCTGCGCGGCTGGATCGCCGAGGACCGGGAGGGACTCGGCGTGCACCGGCGGCTGACCGAGGCGGCCACCGCCTGGGCCGAGCTGGACCGGGACGAGGGGGCCCTGTACCGGGGCACCCGGCTCGCCGTCGCCCGCGAGTGGGCGGAGCGCAACGGCAATGTCCGCGATCTCAACCCGGTGGAGCGGGACTTCCTCCACGCCAGTGCCGCGCTGCGGGACTCCGAACGCCTCGCGGCGCGCGGGCGCGACCGCAGGCAGCGCCGGCTCTCGGCGACCCTGGCGGTCCTGCTGATGCTGGTCACGGGCGGCGGCGTGGCCCTGTTCCAGCAGCGGGAACAGGCGGTCGTCGCCCAGCGGGAGGCGCTCTCGCGCCAACTGGCCTCGCAGGCCCTCGCCCTGGCCGACGCCCGGCCGAGCACGGCGATGCTGCTGAGTGTGGAGGCGTACCGGACGGCGCGGACCCGTGAGGCGCGCGGGGCGCTGCTGAGCATGTCCGCGCGCCGCGCCCACGTGGCCGAACTCCCGGGCCACCGGGGGCCGGTGTCCGCGATGGCCTTCGGGCCGGGCGGACTGCTCGCCGGCGCCGGCGGGGACCGGACGCTCACCCTGTGGGACACCGGTGAGCGCACCCGGCTGGCCGCGCTCACCGCGCACCGCACCCGGCTGCGGACGGTGGCCTTCAGTCCGGACGGCCGGCTGATCGCCACCGGTGGCGACGACCGCCGGGTGGTGGTGTGGGACACCGCCCGCCGGGCCGCGGTGGGGGTCTTCGGCGGGCACCGGGGAGAGGTCGCTGCGGTCGGCTTCACTCCGGACGGCCGGCTGCTGGCCTCGGCGGACACCGAAGGGAAGGTGCTGTTCCGGGAGAGTCCGGGCCGGGGCGCGGCGGCCTCCGGGGTGCGGCTCGCTCTGAACGCGCACAGCGGCGCGGTGCGGACGCTGGCCTTCAGCCCGGACGGGCGGCTGCTGGCCACCGGCGGGGACGACCGGACCGTACGCCTCTGGAACACGGCGACCGGCCGCCTCCTCGCCCGTCTGACCGGGCACGCCCGCCCCGTCCACACGGTCGCCTTCGCCTCCGACGGGCGCACGCTCGCCAGCGGGGGCCGGGACCACACCGTCCGGCTCTGGGACACGCGCCGCGGCGTCGGGACCGCCCTGCTCGACGGACACCGGGCGGAGGTGCGCTCGGTGGCCTTCGGCCCGGACGGGCGCACGCTGGCCTCCGGGGGCCACGACGGGACGGTGATCCTCTGGGACGCGCCGCACCGCACCCGCAGGGCCACCCTCACCGGACACGGCGGGAATGTGCACGGCCTCGGCTTCCACCGGCGGTCACCGCTGCTGGCCGTGGCCGGGGAGACCGGGCGGATCACGCTGTGGAACACGGCCCAGACGCCGCTGGCCGGTCACCGCAGCCTGGTGAACCGGATCGCCTTCAGTCCGGACGGCACCACGGTGGCCACCGCGGGCCACGACCGGGACGGCGCGCTGTGGGACGTGGCACGCCGGGAGCGGCGCGCGACGCTGCCGGGCGGTGCCGGGCCGGTGCGATCGGTGGCCTTCAGCCCGGACGGACGGACGCTGGCGGCGGTGCTCGGGGTGGAGCGGATACCGGCCGCGGCGCGGACGCACCGGTCGCGGCCCGGTGACGGTGCCGTGCTGCTGTGGTCCGTGGGCCGGTCCGGTCCGCCGATGCGGCTCCGGGCCGGCACCGGGCGCCTCGCCGATGCCGCCTTCAGCCCCGACGGGCGCACCCTGGCGGCGGGCGGGGACATCGGGATCGTTCTGTGGGATCCGGTCCGCGGGACCCGGCGGGCCGTCCTCGGCCCCGGGCGTCCGACTGCCCACGGTGTCGCGGCCGTCGCCTTCAGCCCGGACGGCCGGCTGATCGCCGGCGCGAGCCGGAGCGGGAGGGTGACGGTGTGGGACGTCCGGCGGCGGGTGCCGGCGGTGTCCCCGGCCGGTCACGCCGCCGGGGTGACATCGGTGGCCTTCTCGCCCGACGGCCGGACCCTGGCCACCGCGAGCCGCGATCAGACCGTGCGGCTGTGGGATGTGCGCAGCGGGAGGCAGCGGGCCGTGCTGACCGGCGGACGGACGTACGCCGTCGCCTTCTCGCCGGACGGCCGGACGCTGGCCACCGCCACGGCCGACTCCTCGGTGGTGCTCTGGGACACCGGGCGGCGCACCCCGCTGGCCACCCTCACCGGTCATCAGGGGCAGGTGCGCACCCTGGCGTTCAGCCCGGACGGGGGGCTGCTCGCCTCGGCGGGCAACGACGGGACGGTGCGGCTGTGGAACACCGATCCCGAGCGCACGGAGCGGCAGTTGTGCGGGGCGCTGGCCCTCGATCCGGTGGCGGAGGAGCGGCGGCTCTTCCTTTCCGGCCTGGAACCGCGCCGTACCTGTGCCCCGAGGTGACCGCGCCTTGTCCGAACCCCGCGGTGACCGCGCCGCCCGGAGGGCCCGTGGCCCCCGGACGGCGGGTCGGCGGGTAAGCCGGTCAGCGGGTCGGCGGGTCGGCGGGTCGGCCGGTCAGCGGGAGAACAGCTCGAAGGTGACGGCGGGCCTGCCGCCGAAGCGGGCGCCCGCCGCCTCGGCGCTGCCGAGGAGGAAGGAGCGGCAGTAGCTCTCCGGGTCCTGCTCCGTCAGCGCCTCGATATAGCTGCGGTGTTCCATCAGCGAGCGGACCGAGCGCTCCAGACCCGCCGTGGCGTCCACGGCATGCGTGGGTGAGGTGGATCCGGCGACGGCGACCCAGCGGACCCCGTCCCATGGTTCGAGACCCTGCTCGGAGATCAGCTCGGGGAAGATCCAGCGGTTGCCCGCGTCCGCCGCCGCGTCCAGGGTCGCGCGGCCGACGGCCCGGTGATCGGGGGTGTTCCAGACGGTGCCGCCCCAGGTGTCCCGGTGGTTGAGGGTGATGACCAGCTCGGGCCGGTGCCGGCGGATGGCCGCGGCGATGTCCCGGCGCAGCCCGGTGCCGTATTCGACGACCCCGTCCCGGTGGTCCAGGAACTCCACGGTGGACACACCCACGACGGCGGCGCTCGCCCGCTGCTCGCGCTCGCGCAGGGGGGCGCAGTCCGCGGGGGCGATGGTGTCGATGCCGGCCTCGCCCCGGGTCGCGAGGAGATAGGCGATCTCCCGCCCGTCGTCGGTCCAGCCCGCGATGGCCGCGGCGCAGCCGTACTCCAGGTCGTCGGGGTGGGCGACGACGGCGAGCGCCCGCCGCCAGTCGCCGGGCATGGGCTCCAGCTGTGCCTCGTTCATGGGGTCGGTCATGACGGAACTCTACGGCGCGGGCGGCCCGGAGCACCGCCCCCGCCCCGCCGGGCGGTGCTCCGCGCGGTGCGGTCAGACCTCGTCGCGCACGAGGGCGATCAGCCGGTCGAGGACCCGCGTCCCGCTCGCGCGCACCCCGTCGTGCTCGTACTCGTCGGTGACCCAGGTGCGCAGTCCCCGGATGGAGCGGGCGGTGGCCAGCGAGTGCGCGGTGTCGACGTACAGGTCGTCGTGGTAGACGGCGGCGGCGACGGGCACCTCGTTGGCGGCGAGCCGCGCGGTGTCGTACAGCGGGGTCCAGCCGGTGTGGGCGGCGAGGATTTCGGCCGTCTCGCGCAGCGGGCGCAGCGCGGGGTCGGCGGTGAAGTGCCAGGGGTGGACGGTCTCCCCGGTGAAGAGCAGCGGCGCGCCCCCGTCGAGCGCGGCGGCGGCGTCGAAGTGCGGGAATTCGGCGCGTACGCGTTCGGCGGCCCAGGCGGTCGGGCGGGCGTCCTGTCCGTAGATCGCCTCGTGGAGGACGGCGTAGAGGGGGCGCGCGGCGAAGGAGAGCGCGGCGTGGGCCGCCTCCAGGAAGGCGTCGGAGAGCTCATGGCGGCCGCCCACCCGGATGAAGGCGTCCTCCAGGAGGTAGTGGAGCTGGTGGCTGCCGTCGCCGCCGCCGAGGAGGATGCCGAGCGACTGGAACGCCTCGGGGGTGAGCCGGTATCCGGTGGGCAGCACCGCGGGGTGCTCGGCGAGGTGGGCCGCGACGCGCCGGGCCCGCTCCACGTCCTGGGGGTAGCGGCGGTAGTGGGCCTCGTTCTTGCGGCGCATGCGGGGGTAGGCGGCGCGGTAGACATCGTCGGCGTGCCCGTCGAGCGAGGGCAGACCGCCGGTGATGAAGACCTCGCGCAGTCCCTCGGGCGCGGTGGAGAGGTAGTGGGTGGCGCAGAATCCGCCGAAGCTCTGGCCGAGTACGGACCAGGGCTCTCCCCCGGTGAGCTGCCGGCGGATGAGCTCGCAGTCGCGGACGATGCTGTCGGCGCGGAAGTGGGTGAGGTGGGCGGCCTGGGCATCGGGCCCGCCGACAGCGGTGAGGGTCTGGCGGTTGCGCGGGGTGGAGAGGCCGGTGCCGCGCTGGTCGAGGAGGAGTACGCGGTACTCGCGGACGGCGCGCTCGAGCCATGCCTGCCTGCCGGAGAAGCGGCGGGCGCCGCAGCCGGGGCCGCCCTCCAGATAGACCAGCCAGGGAAGCTCCTCACCGGCGCGGCCGGTCGCGGCGACCTCGCGTCCGTAGAGCTCGATCCGCTCGCCGCCGGGGTCGGCGTGGTCGAGCGGGACGGTGAAGGTGCGGTCGGTGAGGACGACTCCGGGCTGGCGGTAGCTGGTCACGGTACTCCTGTTCGGTGCGGTCGCGCCCGCCCATGGGATCACACGGGTGGGACCGGGGGCGGGCGCGGGTCGCCGAACGGGTGCGGAGGGTGCGCGGGGCGTCCGGCGGGTCAGTGGGCCGGGAAGCTGTCCGGGGTCCTGATCCGGTCGCGGATCCAGACTCCGGCCTGCTTCAGCGGTGCGGTACCGGTCCAGGGACCGTTGCTGTTGCAGGTGCCCTCCTTGAAGACGGCGCCGGTGCGGTGGTCGTCGGAGAAGTTCCAGTTGACCCAGCTGATCTTCTTCTCCGCCATCAGGTCGAGATACCGCTGGGCCATGGCG
Organism: Streptomyces sp. CAU 1734; assembly: GCF_039888735.1. Taxonomy (NCBI): domain Bacteria; kingdom Bacillati; phylum Actinomycetota; class Actinomycetes; order Kitasatosporales; family Streptomycetaceae; genus Streptomyces; species Streptomyces sp. CAU 1734. The sequence goes on along the minus strand of NZ_JBDQQP010000006.1, from coordinate 78,944 downwards.
AAGTCGTTGTCGCCCTCGCCGGCGTAGTTCTGGGTGCCGAACTCGGTGACGAAGACGGGGAGCCGGGCGGCCGCGCGGGCGAGGGTGTTCAGATACTCCTCGCGGTGCGAGAGGGCGTAGAAGTGGAAGGTGTACATGATGTTGGAGGCGTTGACCGGGTTGTTGACGATCTCGGTCTCACCGGCCCCCTCCGACACCCCGAGGGAGGACCAGGCGCGGGTCCCGACCAGGACGGGGCTGTTCCGGTCCTGTGCGCGGATGACCGGGATCAGCTGCTCGGCGTAGCTCTTGATCCGGGACCAGGAGACGCCGCTGGGTTCGTTGGCGATCTCGTAGAGCAGATTCCGCTTGCCGGCGTGGCGCTTGGCGATCTCCGTGAAGAAGGTCTTGGCGCGGGCGAGGTTGTGGTGGGGGTCGCCGGGGCTGAGCATGTGCCAGTCGACGATGGCGTACATCCCGCGGGCACTGGCCTGCTCGATGAGCGCGTGGACCTGGTCGGTGAATTTGCGCGGATTGGTCTCGTAGCCGCCTTCCTGGATGTACATGGAGATGCGCAGGACGTCCGCGTTCCAGTCCCTGGCGAGGGCGTCGAGCGAGCCGCCGGTGACGCACTGCGGGTACCACTGGATGCCGTGGGTGGACATGCCGCGCAGCTGGACGGGTTTGCCGCGCTGGTTGCAGAGCCTGGTGCCGCAGACCGTGAGGCGGCCGTTGGCGTCGACGGGGGTGGGGGCCTTGGCGGTGCCGGTGTTCCCGGCGTGCCCGGCCGGGACGGCGGGAGCGGCGGGCCGGCCGGCCGCGGGGGCCGCGGGGGCCGCGGGGGCGGTCATCAGGCCGATGAGCAGGGCGGCGACCGCACCGGCGCCGCCGAGCGAACGCAGCCGGTTCCATGAGGGTGTCAAGGTGTCTCCCTGATTCCTGGTGATGTGGGGACCGGGATTGGAAGGAAACTTTCCTAACGATGGAAGCAGTCACCCCGTGCAACTGACAAGGCTCATGACAAGAATTGCTCCCCACGGGTGATGCGGGCGGTACCGCCGGCCGGTGCGCGGCCGACTCGTACGGTCGCGGTCCGTGTGCGCGGGGGCGGCACTCCTCCTACCGTGGGCCGCATGATCCGGTTCGAGCAGGTCGGCAAGGTCTATCCGGACGGCACGACCGCCGTCGACGATCTGTCCTTCGAGGTCGCCGAGGGTGAACTGGTCACGCTGGTGGGTCCGTCCGGCTGCGGCAAGACGACCACCATGATGATGGTCAACCGGCTGATCGAGCCCACCTCCGGGCGCATTCTCGTGGACGGCGAGGACATCGCCGGGGTCGATCCGGTGAAACTGCGCCGCCGTATCGGCTATGTGATCCAGCAGGTCGGCCTCTTTCCGCACCGCACGGTCCTGGACAACACCGCGACCGTGCCCGCGCTCATCGGCTGGCGGAAGGCGCGGGCCCGGGAGCGCGCGGCCGAGCTGCTGGATCTGGTCGGGCTCGATCCGTCGGTGTACGGATCCCGCTATCCGGCCCAGCTCTCCGGCGGCCAGCGCCAGCGCGTCGGGGTGGCCCGGGCGCTCGCCGCCGATCCGCCCGTACTGCTGATGGACGAGCCCTTCGGCGCGGTCGACCCGGTCGTGCGCGAACGCCTCCAGAACGAATTCCTCAAGCTCCAGTCCCAGGTCCGCAAAACCATCCTCTTCGTCACCCACGACATCGAGGAGGCCGTGCGCCTCGGCGACCGCATCGCGGTGTACGGGCAGGGCCGCATCGAGCAGTTCGACACCCCGGCCGCCGTGCTCGGCGCGCCCGCGACGCCGTATGTGGCGCGGTTCGTGGGCGCGGACCGGGGATTGAAGCGGCTCTCCGTCACCACCATCGAGGAGGACGACCTGGAACAGCCGCCGGTGGCCCGCCTGGACGAGCCGGCCGGCGCGGCGGCGGCCCGGATGCGCGCGGAGGGCGCCCGCTGGGCGGTGGTCCTGGACCCGGACGGCGATCTGCACGGCTGGGTGTCGGCGGACGCCCTGACCATCGCCGGCGAACAGGGCACGGTGGCCGACCTCGCCCGGCGGATGGACGCCTGGGTCCCGCTCGGGGCACCGCTGAAGAAGGCGTTCAGCGAGATGCTCCAGTACGACGCGGGGTGGGTGGCGGTGGTGGACGGGGCGCACTTCGCGGGGGTCCTCACCCCGGCGAAGCTCCATGAGGCACTGCGCCGTTCCGTGGACGCGGACGAGCGCGGGATCGCACGGGACGAGGTGGATTTCGACTCGGTCTCCGACGCGTAGGGGCCGTCCGGCCGGGTGAGCCGGGGGCGCCCGTCCCCCGCGCGTCCGGGCACCCGCCCGCCGGGGCGCACCGGGAGGGTGCCGGCGGGGTACGCCGACCCGAGGGTTCGCGGGTCCTCCGGGCGGACCGCCCACCGGGGCGGGGCGGACATCCGCCGCCCGGCGCACCCCGGGGCGGCTCCCCCTCCCCGGCACGCGGCTCCACGCGTCCGGGCACCCTGTCCGGGACGGTGCCGGCCGAGCACACCAACCGGAACGATCCACGCCCTCCGGCGGACCGCCCGCGCGAACGGAGACCCGCCTCCCGCGGCGCGCTGCCGGAACGCCCGGCGACGGACCGCCGACTCCGCGCGGCGACACCGCACTTGCCGGGGCCCCGGGGCGATGGCGCGGCGCGCGGGAACGGCCGGAGCGCCGCGCGCCGGCAGGGCGGACTCGCGGCGCCGGGGTGACCGTGCGGGAAGCCGGCCGGGCGAGTGCGGCCGGGGATCACGACGCGGTGGGCGCGCGGGGCGGGGCGGGCAGTTCGGGCGGGCCGCGTCGGATACCGTGCGGGGTGTGCTGATCACCGGAGGGGACAGAGGGGCGCCGGGAACGGCGCTGCTGATCGCGGCGGCGCCGGTCGGGAAGGGCCGTCTCATCGACGCGAGTTCGGTGCTGCCCGCACTGGCCGCCGTACCGCCGAGCGTGCTGACCGGGACCGAAGCGGCGACGGTGATCGAACTCGCCGACCCGCTCGATCCGCAGACGGTCCTGACCAGGGTGCGGGCCGCCGCCGCCGCGGAGGGGCCGCTGTTCCTGTTCATCGCCGGGCAGATACAGCTCGACCGCAAACAGCGGCTGCCCCATCTGGCACTCGCCCGCAGCACCGCGTCGACCCTGCGCTACACCGCTCTGCCCTGGCACTGGCTCGCCTCGGAGCTGACCGTCCGCCGGCCCGACACCACCACGGTCTTCGTCGACCTGGTGGCGGACCGCGAGGCGTGGCAGCGGATCGCGGACGACGGACTGGAACTGGGCCTGGCCATCCGGCTGTACGGCCGGATCGCTCCCCCGCCCGCGCGGCGCGGGGCGGCGGTACCCGGGTATCTCGCGGCCTGTGCCGCGATCTGGCGGGGCGGTGCCCGCCCGGATCCGGACGCTCTGCACGAGCGCGCGGCCGGTGAATCGGAGACCGCGGGGGCCCTCTTCCTCTCCGGATCCTCCCGGTTCGGTCCCGGCACCACACCGGTACCGGCCGCCGGAGCCGTATCCGCCGCCTCACCCGGGCCGGCACCGGGGAGCGCGGCCACGGCCATCGGCACCGGTGTCGCCCCGGGTGCCGGAACCACTTCCGCGACCGCTTCTGGCACCGGTGTGGTGCCGCGCGTGGGCCGGATCACGGTGCCGGCGTCCGGCGCGGGCCGGCGCTCGGCCCGGGGAGCCCGTACCGCGACGGCGCCCGGGGCGGGGACACGGCCCCGGGGACCGGCCGAGCAGCGTCCCGCCGCCGCGCCCGCGCCCGACCCGCATCCGGCGATACTCGCCGCCGCCCGCGCCGGACGGCACGGTGAAGCCGCCGCCGCCGCCGCGGAGTGGGAGCGACAGGAGACACGGGCGCACGGCCCCGGCTCCGCGCAGGCGATCCACTGGCTCGAGGTGCGGGCCGATCTGGCGCGGCTGGCCCGGGAGCCGGGGGTCAGCTGTGAGCTGTGGATGACCGCCGCCGAGGCCAGGCTGACCCGTGAGCAGACCGCCGACGATCCGGATGTCGAGGGTGCCGTGGACCGCGCCCATCATCAGTGGGAGCAGATCCCCGACCCGGTTCGGGCGCGTGAGCTGGCCCCCCGGCTGGTGGCGCTGCGGCAGCGGGTGCCGGGACGTCAGCGCGGGGCGCTCCAGGTGCTGCGGCGGCGGCTGGAGAACCTGCACACCGGCTGACGCCGGCGGCCGTCACTTCCCCCCGTTCAGCAGCCCCTTGGACTCCAGATACGCGCGCGCCACGTCCTCGGGGAGTCTGCGCCAGCTGTCCACCTCCTCGTTCATCGTGGCGAGATCGGCGGTCGTGAGCACCGTGTTGAGCCGGTCCAGAGCGCCGGTCACCCGTTCGCCGCCCGCGCGGGCCCGGTTCACCACCGGCACGATGTAGTCCGCGTTCTGGAGGTGTTTGTCGTCGGCCAGGATCACCAGTCCGAAATCGTCGAGCGTCGCATCGGTCGTGGTGGTGAGCACCATCTGGTCACGGCCGTTCTGGACGGCCTGTTTGGCCTGGGTGGTACCGACGCCCAGGGGGTCGACGGCGGTGATGTCGATGCCGTACGTCTTCCTCAGCCCGGGTTCGCAGTACGGCCGCCGCACACACTCGTCGCCCGCCGCCAGGCGTACGGGCAGCTTGGACCGGCCCAGGTCGCCGAGGGTTCGGAGGCGGTGCTCGGCGGCGTACTCCCGGGTGACGGCGAAGGCGTTCTGGTCCACCGCCCGGCCGGGGTCGAGCACGTCGAGGCCGCGCGGGGCGGCGAGCCGGCGGAGCGCGGTCATGGTGGTGGCGAGGTCGGGTGAGCCGACCGGGGGCGCGTCCGGTCCGCTGGCCTTGGCGTTCAGCCAGTCGGCGAAGGTCGCCGCGTACTCGGGCACCACATCGATCCGGCCGCTCTCCAGGGCGGGTTCGTAGATCTCCCGGTTGGTGACGGAGAGGACCTCGGTCTCGTATCCGGCGTGGCCGAGGAGCAGGGCGTACATCCGGGCGAGGAGATCGCTCTCGGTGAATCCGGCGGAGCCGATGGTCAGCTGCCGGCTGTCGCCCGGGGACGCGGTGATGTCGCCCTGGTTCTCCAGGGAGGGTCCGGCGGTGCAGCTGGAAGCGGTGAACAGGGCGAGGAGGGCGAGGGCCGCGGTGAGAAGAGCACGGACGGGGCGGCGCCGCATCAGCCGGTCCCCCGCACCCAGTCGGGGCCCATCCGCTGCCCGGCCTCGAAGACCCCCTCCACGAGCAGGGCGAAGACGGCGACCAGGACGGCCCCGGCGACGACCTGAGAGGTCGAGGCGAGGTTGAAGCCCGCGGTGATGATGCGTCCGAGCCCGCCGCCGCCGGCGAGGGCGGCGATGGTGGCGGTGGCCACCAGCTGGACGGCGGCGATCCGCACCCCGGTGAGGATCAGCGGCAGCGCCAGCGGGATCTCGACCCCGCGGAGCAGCTGCGACCCGGTCATGCCCATGCCGCGGGCGGCGCGCACCACATCGCGGTCGACTCCGCGCATGCCGACATAGGCGTTGGTCAGCAGCGGCGGCACCGCGAAGAGGACCAGCGCGATGATGGTGGGCCAGGAGCCCCAGTCGCCGATCGGGCTGAGGAGCAGCAGCACCAGTACGGCGAAGGTCGGGACGGCCCGGCCGATGTTGGAGATGTTGACGGCGAGCGCGCCGCCCCTGCCGAGATGGCCGAGGACCAGGGCGACCGGCAGCGCGATCAGACAGCTGATGCCGAGACAGACCGCGGTGAGGAAGAGGTGTTCGAGCAGGCGGTTGGTGACGCCGTTCTCACCGGACCAGTTGGCGGCGGTGGTCAGCCAGTCCCAGGCCCCGGTGATCGTGTTCACCCGCTCACCGCTCTGGTCCACGGGGTGGCGAAGCGCTGGACGAGCAGCAGGAGCAGATCGGCGGCGAGGGCGATGAGGACACAGAGCACGGAGGCGGTGAGCACCTGGGCCTTGAAGTAGGTGTTCATGCCGGAGTAGATGAGGTTGCCGAGACCGCCGTGGCCCACGATCGCGCCGATGGTGACCAGGGAGACCGCGGAGACGGTGGCGATCCGCAGACCCGCCATGGCGGCGGGCAGGGCGAGCGGGAGTTCGACCGCCAGCAGCAGCCGGATCGGGCCGTATCCCATGCCCCGGGCGGCCTGCCGGGTCTCCTCGGGGACGGCGCGGAGTCCGGCGAGGACATTGCGGACGAGGAGGGTGAGGGAGTAGAGCACCAGCCCCGCGATAACCAGGGAGGCGGAGAGTCCGTACACCGGCAGCAGCAGGGAGAACATCGCCAGGGACGGGATGGTGTAGAGGATGGTGGTCACACCGAGGACGGGTCCCGCCGCCCAGCGCCAGCGGCGGGCGGCGACGGCCAGGGGCACGGCGATGACCAGGGCGAGGAGGACGGATACCGCGGTCAGCCTCAGATGCTGGGCGGTGGCGTCCAGCAGGATCTCGCGGCGGGTGGAGAGGTATTCGCCACAGATCCACTCATTGCGCGCGAGGCAGTCGTCGGGGGGCGCGGTCACCCGTTCATTTCAGCCCGGGCGGCCGGTGCCCGCGCGTTCTGCGCGTCTGTTCGAGTGCGCTCCGGGGGCCGGGCTCACGGGGCGCGGAAGCTGTCGGCCCACTCACCGGCGGGCTCGATCTCGGTGATGACATCGATGAGGACGCCGCTGGGGTCGGCCACGATGAAGTGCCGCTGTCCGAAGTCCTCGCTGCGGATCTCCAGAAGCGGGGTGAGCCCCTCCCGTACGACCAGCCGCTCCCACTCGGCGTCGACGTCGTCGACCTCGAAGTTGAGCAGCAGACCGGAGACCGGGGCGCGGTGGCCCTCGGGGATGGTGGGGTGGGTGTGGTCCAGCAGGGCCAGCTCCCAGGGGTGCTTGCCGGGGTGGCGGAGGCTGACGTACCAGTCGGTCTCGAAGGTGACCTCGAAACCCATCAGACGGGTGTAGAAGTCGGTGGATTCCCTGATGCGGGAGGTGGCGATCACGGGGTAGAAGCTGCTCAGCACGGCACTGCCCTTCACTCGTTCACATACCGTTGGTATGCGAAGAACGCTATTGGCGTACCATCGGTATGTCAACCGGTGGGGGCGGACGCGCTCACCGGATCGGGCGGACAGGGACGGGAGCACCATGGCCGGGATGACACGAGCCGATCAGCGCGAGCGGACCCGGCGGACACTCACCGCCGTGAGCAGGGAACTCTTCGCCGCCCAGGGGTACGGCGCGGTCGGGCTCGCGGAGATCGTCACGGCGGCGGGGGTGACCAAGGGGGCGCTCTACCACCACTTCGCCGGCAAGGCGGAGCTCTTCCGGGCCGTGCTGGAGGAGGTGCAGCAGGAGGTGGGCGAGCGGGTGATGAACGCGGCGGACGCCCGGGAGGACCCCTGGGAGCAGCTGACGGCGGGATGCCAGGAGTTCATCACCGCGGCCACCGATCCGGACATCCAGCGCATCATGCTGATCGACGGGCCCTCGGTGCTCGGCTGGAACGAATGGCGGGGCCTCGACGAGAAGTCGTCGGCCCGTCATCTGGCCGAGGCCCTGACCGGCCTGGTGCGGCTCGGGGTGATCGCGCCGCAGCCGGTGGCGCCGCTGGCCCATCTGCTCTCCGGCGCGATGAACGAGGCGGCGCTCTGGCTGGCGGCGTCCGGCGGACCGGAGGATCTCGCCGACACCAGGGCCGCGCTCGCCCGGCTGCTTGAGTCGCTGCGGGTGCGGTGAGCGCCGGACGCCGGACGCGCGCCGGCCCGGGTCGCACCGGGCCGGCCGCCCCCGCCCGCTTCAGCGCGGGGCGGGGAGCGCGAGGGCGGTCAGGACCAGCCCCTGGGTCACCGCCCAGCGGCCGGCCAGCCCGGTCAGCTCCCGGCCGCCGACCACCGGGCCGGGCACCAGGAAGCGGACGGTGAACCCGCCCGAGGCGTGGAAGCCCACCAGGGCCTCGCCGAAGTCGAGTTCCTTGCCCGTCAGCGGATACCAGACCTTGTACACCGCCTCCTTGGCGCTGAACAGCAGCCGGTCCCAGCAGACCCCGGGACCGGCGCCGCCCGCGGCGACCCAGGACGCCTCCTCGGGCCGCGAGATCACCGCCAGCACGCCGTCCGGCAGCGCCGCGTGGGGCTCCGCGTCGATGCCGACGGCGAGGACCGCGGAGGTACGGGCCACCGCCGCCGCCCGGTAGCCCGCGCAGTGCGTCATGCTCCCGCTGACACCGTGCGGCCACACCGGGGCGCCGCGCACACCGGGCACGATCGGCACGGGCGGCAGTCCGAGCCGGGCCATCGCCCGGCGCGCACAGACCCGTACCGTGGTGAATTCGCGGCGCCGCCGGTCGACAGCCTCGGCGATCGCGGCCTCCTCCGCCGGGAACAGCCCGGCGCCGTCCGCCCCGCCGGAGTCGTCCAGTGCGTGGGCGGTCGACACCTCGGCGGGCAGCAGACGGCCGATCACCGCGGGTCCGCCGGGAGCTCGGGGAGGATCTGCCGGAGCGGGCCCCGGGAGAGCCCGCGCCGGCTCCGCTCGCGCGGGTAGCCGACCGAGACCTCCTCGAAGCGCACACCGTCGTGCCAGGTGGTGCGCGGGATGTGGAGGTGCCCGTAGACCACGGCCGCGGCGTTGTGACGCAGATGCCAGTCCGCGGTCCGCTCCGTGCCGCACCACTGGGCGAGTTCCGGGTGGAAGAGCACCCGGGTGGGCTCCCTGACCAGCGGATAGTGGTTGACCAGTACGGTCGGCAGAGCCGGATCGCGCCCGGCCAGCCGGCGCTCGGACTCCGCCAGCCGGGCATGGCACCACGCCTGCCGGCTGGGGTACGGATCGGGGTGCAGCAGCACCTCGTCGGTGCAGACCACCCCCGCCTCGTACGCCTGGGCCAGGGCCTCCTCGCGGGTCGCCGCGGTGGGGGTGCGGAAGCTGTAGTCGTAGAGCAGGAAGAGCGGGGCGATGGTGACCGGCCCGCCCGGCCCCTCCCACACCGCGTAGGAGTCCTCGGGGGTGAGCACCCCGAGATCGCGGCAGATCTCCACCAGATGACGGTAGCGGCGCTCGCCGCGGAGGGTGACGGGGTCCTTCGGCGGGGTCCAGAGCTCATGGTTGCCGGGCGCCCAGACGACCTTCGCGAAACGTTCGCTCAGGGTGCGCATCGCCCAGTCGAAGTCCTTGACGAGCTCCGCCACGTCCCCGGCCACGATGAGCCAGTCGTCGCCGGAGCCCGGACGCATCTCCTCGACGATCCGCCGGTTCTCCGGATGGGCCACATGAAGGTCGCTCGTGGCCATGAGTGTGCCCATGGCCCGACCGGAAGCTCTCATGACGGCATCCGTACCCAGACTCACCGGCCGCCTCACCCCCGCCCGGCGGGACCCGGGGTGACATGCGTCGCCCCGGGGGGCGCGACCGGGCCGCGCGGTTAGGGCCGGGCGGGTGATGGGCATGCCTATCCACCGGACACGGCCCGGGCCGCGGGCCGGCGGAGGGGGAATGATGGCGCGTCACAGGGACGAGGCGGGGCTGTGGCTCCGGCGGTACCACCCGGCCCCGGCCGCCCGGGTGCGGCTGGTCTGCTTTCCGCACGCGGGGGGTTCGGCGACCGCGTACCACGCGATGTCGGCGGCGCTGGCGCCGGTCGCCGAGGTGCTGGCCGTGCAGTATCCGGGACGGCAGGACCGGCACTCCGAGCCATGTGCCGGCAGCCTGACGGAGCTCGCCGACCGGCTGGCTCCGCTGCTGGCCGCCCGGCTCGGCGGCCGCCCGCCGGCGCTGTTCGGCCACAGCATGGGAGCCACGGTGGCGTACGAGGTGGCGCGCCGGCTGGAGCGGGACGGGCGGAGTGGTCCGTCGGTGGTCTTCGTCTCCGGCCGGCGGGCACCGCAGCTGGCACGGAACGAGCACGTCCATCTCCGGGACGACCGGGGGATTCTGCGGGAGCTGGAGCTGCTCGGCGGCTCGGCCGCCGAGGCGCTGGCCGATCCGGAACTGCTGCGGATCGTGATGCCCGCGATCCGGGGCGACTACCGGGCGTCGGAGACCCATGTCCATGTCCCCGGGCCGGCGCTGCGCTGCCCGCTGGTGGCGCTGACCGGCGACGCGGATCCGCGTGCGGCGCTGCCGGAGGTGGAGGAGTGGCGCGGCTGCACCGAGGGGCCGTTCACCGTGCGGGTCTTCCCCGGCGGGCACTTCTATCTCCATGATCAGGCGGACGCGGTGCACGGCGCCGTCCGTGAGCAGTTGCTGTCCCTGCCCATGGAGGGAGCCGGGGCGCACTGACCGGCGGCGGACGGCACCGGCCGCCCGCGGGGGTGTCGCGGTGGCAACGTTGCCGGTATCGCCATCCGGCGGGCGCAACGCCCGCGTACCGCTCCATGCTGTGCCTCACCGTTCCGGCACGCGCCGGAACGCCCCGGCCCGGGAGGCCGGCCGGGTGACGAGAGGGATGCGATGGAACGTGCGCTGTTGTCGGCGCGGGCGACGCCGTTGGTGCCGCCGGCCGTGCCGGGCGATACGGGTGCGGGGGTGCCGCCCGCGCGTACGGGCGGCGGCGCCGTGCGCGGTGCGATGTGCGGTACGGCGCCGGCGGGGCGCGCCACGGCCCTGCCGGGCGGGGCGGACCATGGGTGATCTCCAGCCGCTGGCGGCGGATCTGACCGAGGAGTCACGGGCGCTGGCAAAGGCGCTGCGCGAGCTCTTCGACGGGCTGGACATCTCGGTGCGGCGTTACGCGGCGCGGCGGCGGCGGGACGCCGGTGCCTTCTCGCGCTATCTGAGCGGGACCCGGGTGCCGCCCTGGGAGGTGGTGACCGATCTCTTCACGGATCTGGCCGAGCACCGGGGGACGGCGGTGACCCCGGGGACGATCGAGCTGCTGCGGGGCCTCCACATGACCGCGGTCCGGACCGGCGCGTCGCCGCGTCACGCGGTGGAGGTGCTGGAGCAGCAGCTCGCCGACGCCGACCGGGTCTCGCGGCGGTCCTCCGTGCGCGGGGACGCGCTGGGCGAGGCGCTGCTGGACCGCCGGCACCGCATCGCGGATCTGGAGGTGCGGCTCGGTCAGCTGGAGGCCGACTGGAGCGCCGAGCGGGAGCGGGCGGACCGGCTGGCCGAGGCGGCGCCCGATGTGTCGGCGCTGCTCCGCGAACGCGACCGGCTGGAGGGCGAGGTGGGGCGGCTCTCGGCGGAGCTGCTGGCCGCCCGGCGCCGGCGGGATCTGGCGGAGGAACGCTGTGAACTGCTGGAGCGCCAGCTGGAGACCATGGAGCGGGCGCAGCGGAACGCGGCGCTGTCGACGGCCGGGCCGGGCGGCGCCGCGACGGGGCCCTCGGCGGCCGGGCCGCCGAGGATGCCGAAGGTGCTGATCGTGGACGACCAGGCGGACAATCTGCTGGCGATGAGCGCGGTGCTGTCCACACTGGACCAGGAGCTGGTGGCTGCGGCCTCGGGCCGGGAGGCGCTCAAGGCGCTCCTCGACCACGACGATTTCGCGGTCATCATCATGGATGTGCAGATGCCCGGCATGGACGGTTACGAGACGGCGGCGCACATCAAGCGCCGCAGCCGCACCCGGGATGTCCCGATCATCTTCCTGACCGCGATGGGTACGGGCGCGGAGCACTCGGCGCGGGGGTACGCGGCCGGCGCGGTCGACTACATCGGGAAGCCCTTCGACCCGTGGGTGCTGCGGGCCAAGGTCGCCGTGTTCACCGGAATCCATCTCGAACGGCGGTACGGGACCGGCCGCTGAGCACGGGCGGCACCGGGGCCGGGCGGCCATGGGACGGCCCTCCTCCCGGGTGAGCGCGGCGGAGGGGGTGCCGGCGGTGCGGAACGTCCGGCCGGACCGGTTCCGGCGGGGGATGCTTGGGCGGACGGAAGACCGAGGGCGAGGGTGATGAGGGAGTGGGAGTGACGGACGACAGGGACGACCGGGTGCGCGAGGCGGACGCGCGCGACCGGGAGCCGGTGATCCGGCTGCTGGACGCGGCGTTCGGGAACGACGCGGTGAGCAGCTGGGTGCTTCCCGGTGCGGAGTACCGCCGCCGGACGCATCCGATGCTGATGGCGGCCTGTCTGGACACCGTGCTGAGCGAGGGCCGGGTCGATCTGCGGGTGGACGGCGGCGGTGTGGCCCTGTGGCTGCCGGTGCCGGCCGGCGGCCACGGGGACGGCGACGAGGCGGCGCTCTTCCGGGACGCCGTCGACCCGGGCAACGAGCGGATCGAGACCCTGGGGAGGCTCACCGCGGCGGTCCATCCCAAGGAGCGGGCGCACGCCTATCTGTGGCTGATCGCGGTGCACCCCGCGCGGCAGGGCCGGGGGCTGGGCGGGGCGCTGCTGCGGAGCGCCCTGGACCGATACGACCGGGACGGTCTGCCGGCGTATCTGGAGGCGACCAGTCCGGGCAGTCGCGCGCTCTACCGGCGGTTCGGCTTCATGGACTCGGGGCCCGTGCTGCGGCTTCCGGAGGACGGACCCGGCTTCTGGCCGATGTGGCGGGAGCCGGGGGCGGGGTGAGGGCGGCACACGGCGGCGGGGCCGGGGCCGTCATGGCTCCCCGCCCCGCCGCCGTAGGCCGTGCCGTCCGCCGGCGGACGCCCTGCGGAATCGTCCCGCCGCGCGGTACGCCGGGGCGGGTTCGGGCCGGTGGCGCCGGGGCAGCGCGTCGACGTGGCCGTCCACCGGCCAGAACCGCTCCACCGCGGCCCAGTCGCGGTCCACGGGGTGGAGGGGGTGCGGCCCCCTCCACTCCGGTCAGGTCAGCGCGGCGAACGCGCCCTCGATCGCCTCGCAGGTCTCCGCCAGTTCGTCGGCGGTCACCACGGCCGGGACGAACCAGCAGGCGAGACCGTAGGCGTTGGAGTGCACACCACGGCGGAGCAGTTCATGGCGGAAGGTGTCGTACCGCCGCTGCTGGATCCGGAAGGTGTCCCGGTACTGGCGGACCGGTGCGCCGTCGGGGGTGAAGACCACCTGGAACATCGCGCCGACGCCCTGGACCGCGCAGGGGATCCCGCGGTCGCGCGCGGCCCGGCGGATCGCCTCGGTGATCCGCAGTCCGGTCTCGTCGATCCGTTTGACGACCGCCGGGTCGGCGAGCGCGGTCAGGGTGATGACGGCGGCGGTGGCACAGAGCGGTGAGGCGTTGTAGGTGCCGCCGTGTTTGACCCGGCCGGACGCCAGGGGTTCCATCACCTCGCGGACACCGGCGAACGCGGCGATGGGCAGGCCGCCGCCGAGTGCCTTGGAGAAGACGGCGAGATCGGGCCGGACCCCGAAGAGGGTCTGCGCGCCGCCCGGTCCGGTACGGAAGCCGGTGCACACCTCGTCGAAGATCAGGACCGCTCCGTGTGCCGTGCATGCCTCGCGCAGCCGGTCGAGATAGCCGGGATCCGGCATCACACAGGCGTTGTTGGCCACGATGGGCTCGCAGATCACGGCGGCGAATTCGCCCCGGTGCGCGTCGAGCACCGCTTGCAGCGCCTCGGGGTCGTTCCAGGGACAGATGACCACATCGTCCACGACGCCGGGCGGGATGCCGGGCGAATGCGGTACGGAGCGGGGTGCGCCGTAGGGGCCGGTCTCCGTCTCCGCGGGCCGGTTGGAGATGGCGAGGGTGTCGGACCAGCCGTGATAGTGGCCCTCGAACTTGAGAATCCGGTTCCGGCCGGTGTAGCCGCGGGCGGCGCGAATCGCGCCCTGGACGGCCTCGGAACCGGAGTTGGCGAAGCGGACCAGCTCGGCGCAGGGCACCATCTCCCTGATCCGCTCGGCCAGCTCGACCTCGGGCACATTGCAGGTCCCGAACATCGTTCCCCGGCCGAGCACCCCGGTGAGGCCGGCGGTCAGCGAGGGGTGCGCGTGGCCGAGGATCGCGCTGCCGTAGGAGATCAGGTAGTCGATGTACTCATTGCCGTCGGCGTCCCGGATGCGCGCTCCGGAACCGCTGCTCATATAGAGGGGGTAGGGATCCGGTCCGGTGGAGGTGAGCCGGGAGGAGGAACTGATTCCGCCCGCCAGGGACCGTTTCGCGCGTTCGAAGAGTTCGCGGCTGACGGCTGTTCCGCCGAGCGCCGGAACAGGCCGCCCGACGGAGTCACCCGAGTCACCGGGGAATTCTTGAATATCCATCCGCCACTCCCACCTCAATGGCCCTGGGGCCGGTTGTGAATTACGCCGGATTTCGGGGTGCATATGGTTGGCGCACGGGCTCTGTTGGCGTGAACGCACTCTCTTGACGTACCCGATGGCCGTGCCGAGACTCGTGGAACACCTCGGGCAAGATCACCTCGCGGAGGTGCCCGGGCGGCACGGGGACAACGACGAAGGGACATCGGCCATGGCCGGAACCACGGAAAACGGCGCGCCCTCCGCGAGGGTGGCCCTGGTGACGGGCGCCGGCAGCGGAATCGGCCGGGCCTGTGCGCTCGGGCTGCTGGCGGAGGGCTGGACGGTGGTCCTCACCGGCCGCCGCGAAGCACCGCTGAAGGAGACCGCCGAGCTCGCCGACGCCACCGCGAGCGCCGGGATCGCGGCCCCTCTGACCTGTGACATCACCGATCCCGTCGCGGTCGACGAGCTCTTCTCCCAGGTGGTCCGGCGCTTCGGGAGGCTGGATCTACTCTTCAACAACGCGGCCGACACCATGCCGTACACCCCGACCGAGGAGGTGTCCGCCGAGGACTGGCACCGGGTCATGGACTCCATCGCCACCGGCACCTTCCTCTGTTCCCGGGCCGCCTTCCGGATCATGAAGGCGCAGTCGCCGCGCGGTGGGCGGATCATCAACAATGGCGCTCCATCGGCCCAGGTGCCCCGCCCGGATTCGGCCGCTTTCACGGCCGCCAAGCACGCGGTGGCGGGGCTGACCCGGTCACTCTCGCTGGACGGCCGCCGCCACGACATCTCCTGCGGCCAGATCGACATCGGCAATGTGACCCCTCAGGGCAGGGAACAGCCCGCCGTCCGGCAGGCTGACGGCTCACTCCGGGTGGAGCCCACCATGGACATCGGACATGTGGTCGAGATGGTGGTCACCATGGCGGGGCTGCCGCTCGGGGTGAACATCCAGTCCGTCACGGTCATGCCCAGCGCCATGCCCTATGTGGGCCGGGGCTGACGGCACGGGGTCCCGGCCCGGCCAGGACGCGTCCGCCGCGACGAAGGCGGTGATCCGGGTGTTCCCGGTGATCCGCCCGGCCCTCGCCCAGGCCAGCATCCGGTGCAGTCCGTCGAGGTGGATCAGCCCTTCCCGCACTTCCAGAGCCTCGTAGTCGACCCCGGGCGCGGCACGGGTACTGAGATGAAGAGGGCGGAGCGGGGCGCCGGCCTGGCGGTCCAGTTTGTGCGCGCAGAGCGGATTGGACTCGGCGTACGCGGCGCCCAGCGCGCGCAGCCGGGCCACCGCGGCGGCGACGGTGAGACCGGTCGGGGGGATGAGTTCGACCGTGCCGTCCTCGCCGAGGTGCCAGGGCAGGACGATCCCGAGGAGGTCCCGGCGGTCGAGCAGCACCCGGTACCAGTGGCCGAGGGTCCGCTGGGCGTCGTGGATGTGTTCCGACGCCTCGTCGTTGGTGTTGGCCTCGTCGCCGGGGTCGAACGGATGGTCCCGGGCGAACTCCCGCAGCACCGCGTCGAACGGAACGGGACCGAGCACTCTCATGGATGGGGCTGCCTCTCGGTGTCGCGGTCGGCCGGGGCCGTGGGCGGGCGGCGGGGACCGGCCCCGGCCGCACGGGAGGGTCCGCCGGGCGGCGCGGCGGGTTGGACGGCGCGGTGCCGGTACTCGGTGAAGTGGGCCTCGCGGAAGAGGTCGGGCCACTCGCCCCGGTCCAGTCGCCGTGCGCGTCCGGCGGCCAGCAGATGCCGCCAGTAGGGTTTGACCGGAGGCCATTTCCTGCCGGTCTGGCAGTAGGAACCGTCGATCATATAGCGGGGGCCGGACGCCCGCGGCACGCCTTCGCCGGACGCGGGCGCGGCGCGGCGGGCGTGGAAGAGCGCGGAGTGCAGCAGCACGGTGGATCCCGGCGGCAGTCTGTCGAGCAGCACCTCCCCCGGCAGTTCGGCCGTCCCGAAATGCGCGAGGGCGGTCTTGTCGGCGATGTCACGGTGGGATCCGGGGAGTATCGCGAGACCGCCCATACCGGGCTCCAGACCGCCGATGTAGTGCAGGGCGTGCGCCATCGCATGGACCCGGTCGAGCTGCGGATACTGCTCGTAGTCGTGGTGCCAGCTCTTGCCGGGACCGTCCGGGGGGCGCCGGTCGCTGTGGAGATGGTGGAAGACGAAGGAGGGGCCGAGCAGCCCGGCGAGCAGCCGCAGCAGCGGCGGGTGGGCGGCGAGTTCACCGTGCGCGGGTAACTGGAGCTCGACCAGGGGCGGCGGACCGTCCGTGTCGGGGGCGAGGCAGGCGTCGATGGAGCGGCGGCGCAGTCCGGTGTCGACCCAGTGGTCGACCTCCGGTTTGAGGCGGGCGACGAGGTCCGGGGGGAGGAATCCGGGGAGTACGAGGTATCCCTGCCCGCGAAAGCGGTCGATATCGCCGCTTCCGCATGTCATGGCGGTGTGCTCGCTCATGGAACAAAGCCCTCCTGCGTAACGGTGTGCCCCTCGGGCGAAATGGAGACCGTGCGCGCATTCCCTGCCGGTTTCCCGGGCCGGGTGTGGCCGGAGAAACAGAAGTGAGGTTCGAGCACAGCGGACGGCAGAGCCCGAACGGCCGCTGTGCGAATTTTCCCTGAACGAGAGAGAAAGCTATCCGGCCGGTCCCCTCCGCGCATCCGCGGCGGGGACAATGGCCGGAGTACACCGCATGGCCGAAAGAGCCGGGATTTCCCCGGGGCGCCCCGGCCGGGCGCACCGCGTCAGGAATCCGCCGGTGTCACCCTGGTGACCTTGCCCTGGAGATCGGCCTCCAGATAACCGCCGCCGTACTCGTCGGAGAAGTAGACGGCGAAGCCCGCCTCGGTGCCGAAGATGTCATTCGGCTGTCTGATCACCAGATAGCGCGAGGTGGGGTCCTTCACCTTCAGGTCCTTCGCCGCCCGGGTCATCAGCGCGGGCAGCAGATCCCAGTCGAAGCTGTCGATGTTCACCGGAAGCCGGCCTCCGGCGAGCGTTCCGCTGATCGGACCTCGGGAGACGCCCTGGCCCACTCGGTAGGTGTAGCTGTCGTACTTCTTGTCGCTCCCCTTCACCATGGCATCGGCGGAGACATATTCCGGGTAGACGACGAATCTGCCCACCCGGCCGGTGCCCATCTCCGCCTTCATCTCGCGGACGGCCACCCGGATACCGGCCGGCGTCAGCAGATCCTCGCCCGCCTCTTCCGCCTTGTCGTCCGTTTCCCTCGCCTTGTCGTCCGCCGCCGGTTCCGCGTCCGGCTGCGGCCCCGAGCCGCCGGGGGTCCGCGAGGCGGTCCGGTCGGCGGCCCCGGACGGGAGACCGGAGTCGTTCCTGTCGGGCAGCACCGCCCAGATCAGTACGCCCGTCAGCGCCACACCGAGGACGGCGGAGCCGATGGCGGCGGGGCGGCGGCGTCCCGGCAGCCGCCCGGGAGCGGAGCCGGCCGCCACGGGTGCGGTGGTGCGCGGATCGGGGCCCCGGGGCGGGCCGGCGGGCGGTGCGTCCAGCGGCGGCCCGGCGGGCGGGACGCGCGGCGGGGTCAGATGGTAGGAGGTCGCCTCGGGAGCCGCGGCCGGGGGTCCCTGCCCGGCGGCAGCGGCCAGCATGCGGTCCATGGTCTGCGGGTCCGGCCGCGCGGCCGGGTCCTTGGCCAGCGACGCGTTCAGCACGGCGGCGAGCGGGCCGGCCCGGAGCGGCGGCGGGAGTTCCTCGTTGAGGACCGCCGCGAGGGTCGCCAGGGTGGTCGCCCGGCGCAGCGGATGGCTGCCCTCCACGGCGACATAGAGCATCATCGCCAGCGACCACAGATCGGAGGCCGGTCCGCCGCTCTCGCCGCTGATGCGCTCGGGGGCCATGTAGTCGGGTGTGCCGATGATGGATCCGGTGGCGGTCAGCGCGGTCGATTCCCGGATGGCGGCGATGCCGAAGTCGGTGAGGACCGGGCGGCCGTCGGGCCGCAGCAGGACATTGGCGGGCTTCACATCGCGGTGCTGGATCCCGGCGTCGTGCGCGGCGCGCAGCGCGGAGAGCAGTTCCCTGCCGAGACGCG
The DNA here is from genome assembly GCF_039888735.1 of Streptomyces sp. CAU 1734. Taxonomy (NCBI): domain Bacteria; kingdom Bacillati; phylum Actinomycetota; class Actinomycetes; order Kitasatosporales; family Streptomycetaceae; genus Streptomyces; species Streptomyces sp. CAU 1734. The sequence goes on along the minus strand of NZ_JBDQQP010000006.1, from coordinate 60,775 downwards.
CGGCCCCGGCGGGGTCCATCGGCCCCCGGGCGAGCCGTTCGTGCAGCGACCCGCCGGTGACCAGCTCCATCACCAGCCAGGGGTAGGTGTCCTCGCCGCCGTCCACGACATGGTGGATGGTCACCACATTGGGATGGTCGACCCGCGCCAGCGCCCGCGCCTCCCGCAGCACCCGGGCGCGCAGCGTCCGCGCGGCCTCCGGGTCGTACTCGGCGAGCCCCGGATCGGCGGGGCGCACCTCCTTCAGCGCCACCGCCCGGTCCAGCACCAGATCGCGTGCGCGCCACACCAGACCCATACCGCCGCCGCCGAGCCGCGCCTCCAGCGCGAACCGCCCGTCGATGACTCTTCTTCCGCTGTCCCCACCACTCATGGCGTGGAGCTTAGAGGGTGTCCCGGGATGCCGTGTGAGGGCGGGCGGCCCCGGCAGCGAGCCGGGGCCGGCGGGCCTGACGGCCCTGTCGGCGTATCCGGACGGCGCACCGCCGGGCATGCGGTACGGATCCGGGACGGCGCCTCCCCCGTACGGAATCCGGACGCCGGGGTGCCGCCGGATCCGGGCGGTGAAGACCGGTGTGACGCGGTGACCCGGATTCCGGGGGCCGGGCCGCGCCCCCGGCCCACCGGGAGTCACGCGCGCACCTGATGGCCCGCGCCCGGCGGCGCCGTCACCCGTCCGGACGGCGTCATCGGCCCCCGGCATCCGGGCCAGGGCCTCTCCTCATGTCCCGCGCCCCCGCCCGGCGGCCCGCCTGGGCCGTCACGGCGGAACGGCGGCACTGTATGGCGAGCTCTCCCCCGCGAGGGGAGACTCACGCCTGATACTGGTTCGCGTGTTCGCGCCGGAGGATCCGACCCCGACCGGAGCAGCCCGGCACCTCATCAGGACGGAAGGACGGAAGGACGAACGGCGCCGGGCCGGCGCCGGCCGCGCGGGGACCCGGCGCGGTACGCCGGGAACACCGGCTCACCGCATCTGCTCCGGCCTGCGTCCACGCAGCTCGGAAGTCCGCCCTCCACCCCGAGGAGAGACAGTTGAGAATGCTCATCAACGTTCCCGAGACGGTTGTCGCCGATGCCCTGCGGGGGATGGCCGCCGCCCATCCCGAGCTGAGTGTGGATGTGGAGAACCGGGTCATCGTGCGCCGCGACGCGCCCGTCGCCGGGAAGGTGGGGCTGGTCTCGGGCGGCGGTTCGGGTCATGAGCCGCTGCACGGCGGGTTCGTGGGGCCCGGAATGCTCTCCGCCGCATGCCCCGGCGAGGTCTTCACCAGCCCGGTGCCCGATCAGATGGTGCGGGCCGCCGCGGCCGTCGACAGCGGTGAGGGGGTGCTCTTCGTCGTCAAGAACTACACCGGTGACGTCCTCAACTTCCGGATGGCCGCCGAGCTGGCCGAGGACGAGGGCGTTCAGGTCGCCACGGTGCTGGTCAACGACGATGTGGCGGTCACCGACAGCCTCTTCACGGCGGGCCGCCGGGGTACCGGGGCCACGCTCTTCGTGGAGAAGATCGCCGGGGCCGCCGCAGCGGAGGGGGCGCCGCTGGAGCGGGTGGCGGCCATCGCCCGGCAGGTGAACGACGTCTCCCGGAGTTTCGGGGTCGCGCTCGGCGCCGTCACCACCCCCGCGAAGGGCTCCCCCACCTTCGACCTTCCGGCCGGGGAGCTGGAGTTGGGCATCGGCATCCACGGCGAGCCGGGGCGGGAGCGGCGCGCGATGATGACCTCGCGGGAGATCGCCGACTTCGCGGTGAACGCCGTATTGGAGGACCGGCGACCGACCGGGCCCGTGCTGGTGCTCGTCAACGGCATGGGCGCCACTCCCCTGCTGGAGCTGTACGGGTTCAACGCCGAGGTCCAGCGGGTACTCGCCGAGCGCGGGGTGGTGGTCGCCCGTACGCTCGTCGGAAACTATGTGACCTCACTCGACATGGCGGGGTGCTCGGTGACCGTGTGCCAGGCCGACGAGGAACTGCTGCGGCTGTGGGACGCGCCGGTGCGCACCCCCGCGCTCCGCTGGGGATCCTGACCGCGCCCTCCGCGTACGCACGGCTCGTCCGGAACCGCCGACCGCAAGGAGTTGATGTGCTCGACACCGAGTTCTTCCGCCGCTGGCTCGCCGCCGCGACCGCCCTGATCGACCGTGAGGCCGGGCGGCTGACCGAGCTGGACTCGGCGATCGGCGACGCCGATCACGGCAGCAATCTCCAGCGCGGCTTCACCGCGGTCGCGGCGGCGCTCGACAAGGAGCCGCCGCAGAGCCCCGGCGCCGTGCTGACGCTCGCCGGACGGCAGCTGATCTCCTCGGTGGGCGGCGCGTCCGGGCCGCTGTACGGAACCCTGCTGCGGCGTACGGGGAAGGCGCTCGGCGACGCCGCCGAGGTGACGCCCGCCGAGCTCGCCGAGGCCCTGCGGGCGGGGGTGGCGGCGGTGGCGCAGCTGGGCGGGGCCCGGGCCGGGGACAAGACCATGCTGGACGCGCTGGAACCGGCGGTCGCCGCCCTGGGGGAGACCGCCGGCACCTTCGCGGCGGCCCGGGACGCCGCCGCGGCGGGGGCGCTCGCGACCGTGCCGCTCCAGGCCCGCAAGGGCAGGGCCAGTTATCTGGGCGAACGCAGTATCGGGCACCAGGATCCGGGCGCGACCTCGTCGGCGCTGCTGTTCGAGGCGCTCGCGGAGGCCGCCGGATGAGCGGGCCGGGGCCGGTGGGCATCGTCCTCGTCTCGCACAGCCGGGAGGTGGCCTCGGCCGTCGCCGACCTCGCCCGGGGGCTGACGGGCGGGGCCGCGACCGCCCCCGTCGCACCGGCGGGCGGCACCCCCGACGGCGGTCTCGGCACCAGCTCGGAGCTGATCGTCCGGGCGGCGGAGGCGGTCGACGGCGGCGCGGGGGTGGCCGTACTGGTCGATCTCGGCAGTGCCGTGCTGACGGTGAAGAGCCTGCTCGCCGAGGGCGACGAGCTGCCGGCGGGGACCCGGCTGGTGGACGCGCCGTTCCTGGAGGGCGCGATCGCCGCGGTGGTGACCGCGTCGGCGGGCGGCGACCTGGATTCGGTGGAAGCGGCGGCGGCCGAGGCGTACGGCTACCGGAAGGCATGACCACGGGTCCGGGGCGCGGGCGGGGCGGCGCACGGAGCCGGGCCCGACCGTCCCGTCCGGGCCGGGCCGGGGGTACGGCGTCCGGGGGGCCGGGGGTGACCGCGTCCGGGCCGGGGCGGTACGGCGTCCGGGCCGGGGCGGTACGGCGTCCGGGCCGGGGCGGTACGGCGTTCGGGCCGGGGCGGTACGGCGTTCGGCCCCCCATGAGTGGCAGGGGCACGGCCGCGCTCCTAGCGTCGGTCTCACTGTGGTGTGATTCCTACCTTCGGAGATCTGACCATGCGGGCCCTGAGTGGTGCGTCCCTCGCTGTCATCGGAACCGCCGCCGCGCTGTGTTTCGGCACTCCGTCCGCCGCGGCCGACGAGAAGCGGAACGAGGGCGCGGCGGCGGTCGCACCGGCCGCGGAGCACGCCGGGAGCACGGGCGGCCTGAAGAGGGACCCCGTGGGCGACGCCGCCGGGGACCCGCCCGCCGCCACGGCGGACGATCTGGCGGACGACCTCCCGGCCCCCGTCGCGGACGAGGAGACGGAAGCGGGGACGGCGGCGGACGGGGACACCGGCGAAGAGGGTGACGAGCGGGTGGACGAGGTCACGGGCGGGATCGCGGGCGGTGGGATCACCGGCCCGGCGGGGGAGGCCGAGGACGGAGCGGCCGGCCGGATCGACGGCAGCGATCTCACATCGTTCGACTTCACCGTCTCACCGCTGACCGTCGCGCCCGGCGGCACCGTGACCCTCAACGCGGCCGAGTGTGCCTCCCCCACCGTCACCGCGTCGTCCGGGGTGTTCGAGACCGTCACCCTCTCCGGGGGGCGGCCGGGCACGGCGCGGATCTTCGAGCATGCCGAGGCGGACACCGAGTACGACGTCACCTTCGACTGCAAGGGCGAGAAGGGGACGGCCAAGCTCTCGGTGAAGGGGTCCCGGCCGCCCGGTGAAGCCGGGAATCACACCACCCCGCAGCATCCGGTGAAGCCCGGCGGCGGGGTGAACGCGGGTGCCGGCGGCGATTCCGGCGGGCCGAGCGCGGCACAGATCACCGCCGGGAGTCTGCTGGTCGCGGGCGCCGTCGGCGGCGGCGGGCTGCTGCTGCGCCGCCGCGCCGAGGGCGGCGGCTGACCGGCCCGGGCGCGAGCTCATGGACCCGGACCGCACGACCGCCCGGCGCGGGGCCTGGTTCACCCTGCTCTGTGTCCTGCTGCTCGGGGTGTTCCTGCTGCGCGAGGGGCTGACGGGGACCGATGGACGGCCGCCCCAGGCCGCGCGCGCACCGGTCACGGCGCGGGACCGGACCGCCGCCGCGCTGCCGCCCGCGCCGGGCGCCCTCCGCCACTCCCCGCCCCGGCGGATCAGCGTGCCGTCCCTCGCCGTCGACGCGCCGCTGACGGCGGTGGGTCTGGCCGCCGACGGCTCCGTACAGGCACCGCCCCTGGCGAACCGGAATCTGGCCGGCTGGTACACCGGTGCCGCCGCGCCCGGTGAGCGGGGCACCTCGGTCATCGTCGGACATGTCGACAACACCACCGGTCCCTCGGTCTTCCATCTCCTCGGCTCGCTGGAGCGGGAGAGCCGCATCGGCGTCCTGCGGGAGGACGGCACCACTGCGGTCTTCGCCGTGTACGCGACCGAGGTGCACGCGCGCACGGACTTCCCCGCCGACCGGGTCTACCGCGACGGGCCGGAACCCGAGCTCCGGCTGATCACCTGCGGCGGCCGGTTCACCGCGCGGACCGGTTACGACGCCAATGTGGTGGTCTTCGCCAGACTGGTGGAGGTGCGCTGAGACGGCCGGCCGGCTCCGGGGGCACGGTCTCCGCGTGACATCCGGGCGGACCCAGCGGACGGCACCCCCGCCCACGCCCCCTGCCTCCTGCCGATGCCGCCGACCCCGACCCCGACCCCGACCCCGGCGAGTGGCGGCCGCCACCCTCACCGGAGTCGCGGTACGCCGGTGCCGGACTCCGCTGCGCGAGCGCCCGGTTCGGCGCCGGCCCGCGGGCGCCGCTCCCGGAGGCGGGCGCCGGCCCGGCCGGTCATGAGGACGGTGCCGGCGGGCGGACGGGTCCCGGCGGCACGCGTACTGGCAGACTGAGGGGCATGTCCGCTCCTCGCCGTCTCTGCCCGGTCTGCCGACGTGAAATCGCCGTCGTCGCGGGCCGCTTCGCCCGTCACGACCCGGCGGGCTCCCGTGCGGTGACCGAGCTGGTCTCCTGCCCCGGCTCGCTGCGCCACGCTCCGTACGACCCCGCCCTCCAGCCGACCCTGGACGGCGCGGTGGTCCCCTCCTTCCCCGGCCAGCTGCCGCTCTTCTGACCCGGCGGACACGCCGCGGGGCGGCGAGCCCGCCGGCGCCCGTGCGCATGTCCCCGGACCGCCGGCGCCCGGGCGCCCGTACGCGCGGATCCGGACCGTCCGGCCGGGCGCGGACGGAATCCCGAGGCGCCGCGCCCGCGCACCGTCACCACACCCCGGCCCACCGCGCCCCGGCCCCGCGGGCCCGGCCCCGGCCCGTCGCGGGCCGGCGGACCGTTCACGTCCTCCGGCCGGTGCCGCCACCCGGCACCGGGCGGGAAGCGCCGCGACCACCGCGCCGTCCGGGGACAAGTCGCCAATCGCCGGGCGATCGGCGGACGACAGGCGACAGATACCCCACCCACCCGGTAGATTGGTCTACACCATTGCGCATACCGAGACGCACACACAGAGACAGGGATCTTCGTGGAAGTTGTCATCGTTCCGGACTCCGCCGCCGGCGGCGAGCTCATCGCCGAGGCCATGGCCGATCTGCTGCGCCGCAAGCCCGACGCCCTGCTGGGGGTGGCGACCGGGTCGACCCCGCTCCCGATCTACGAAGCCCTCGCCGCCAAGGTGCGCACCGGTGCGGTGGACGCCTCCCGCGCCCGGATATGCCAGCTCGACGAGTACGTGGGGCTGCCCGCGGGCCACCCCGAGTCCTACCGTTCCGTGGTGCTCCGCGAGGTCGTCGAGCCCCTCGGGCTGACCGAGTCCTCCTTCATCGGCCCGGACGGCGGCGCCGAGGACGTGGCGGCGGCCTGTGCGGCATACGACGCCGCGCTCTCCGAGGCCGGCGGTGTCGACCTCCAGCTGCTCGGTATCGGCACCGACGGACACATCGGCTTCAACGAGCCCTGTTCCTCGCTCGCCTCCCGCACCCGGATCAAGACCCTCACCCAGCAGACCCGCACCGACAACGCGCGGTTCTTCGACAGCCTCGACGAGGTCCCCCACCATGTGATCACCCAGGGGATCGGGACCATCCTGGAGGCCCGTCACCTGGTGCTGCTGGCCACCGGCGAGTCGAAGGCCGACGCCGTGGCGATGGCCGTGGAGGGTCCGCTCTCGGCCCTGGTGCCGGCCTCCGCGCTGCAACTGCACCCGCATGCCACGGTCGTTGTCGACGAGGCCGCCGCCTCCCGGCTGAAGCTGGCCGACTACTTCCGGGCCACCTACGCGGCCAAGCCAGACTGGCAGGGCATCTGACCGTCCCGGTCACCGCACTCGTCCGCACCGCACGCGGTGCACGCCGGCCGGGTCCCGCCGCAGCGCGGGGCCCGGCCGTCATCGATCGCGAACCGGCCGGCGCACCATTCCGCTCCGGCCGAAACAAATCCGCTCCCAACGACTCGTTTCGACGCCCGAGTTGATACGGTGCGCCGTCATGGCACCGGTCGCGCGCCGAACTGACGCGCATACGTGCAGCCCCCGGGGGATCTTCATGGACGACGGCACCGCGCAGGACGCTCTGCTGGTCAGGGCGAGCCTGGAACGCGTCAGACGCCGGGCCAGTCATGTGGTCCGGTATTTCTACGCCTATTTGTTTAGACACCACCCGCATCTGCGCCCGCTGTTCCCCGCCCGCATGGAGGACCAGTACGAGCGGCTGTTCAGCGCGCTGGTCCATGTGGTGGACCACCTCGGACACCCCGGTCTCCCCGGCCGGCTGGAGCAGCTCGGCCGGGACCACCGGAAGTTCGGGGTCGTGGACGAGGACTACGCGGCGGTGGGCGAGAGCCTGCTCGCCGCCATCCGGCTGCACAGCCCGGGTGTCTGGGACAGCGCGACCGAGTCGGCCTGGATCCGGGTCTACGGGGACCTGGCCGGGCTGATGACGGACGGCGCCCGCCGGTCGGCCGCCGCGCGCGAGCCCGCCTGCTGGGAGGCGACGGTCGTGTCGCACCGGCTGCACGGCGACCACACCGCCGTGATCCGGGCCGCCGTCAGCACCCCGTACCCCTGGCTGCCGGGGCAGTACGCGACGGTCGAGCATCCGGAACTGCCGGGTGTCTGGCGGCCCTACTCGCTGGCGGGCGGCACGGCGCCGGACCGGACGGAGGTACTGGAATTCCATGTCGGCCGGGTCTCCGGCGGCCTGCTCAGCAATCTGCTCTGCGACGGCACCGGCCCCGGGCAGACCCTGCGCCTCGGCGGCGCCTCGGGATCGGCACTCGCCCCGCCGCCCGGCACCCCGGCGGTCACCCTGGTCGCCGCCGGCACCGGCTGGGCACCGGTGAAGTCGGTGCTCGCCGAGTTACTCTCCCGCAGGCCCGTGCCCCGGATCCGGGTCGACGCCGTGGCCAGGGGCGAGGCCCACTTCTACGACGGCGCCTCACTGGACGAACTCCTGCGCGACCATCCCTGTCTGAGCGCCTTCTGGTGGTATCAGGAGCGCGGTGAGGGAAAAACCCGGGCGGCGGACCGGCTCCACACCCATCTGCGCGGGCGCCGGGACTGGGCGGACGAGCAGGTCTATCTCTGCGGCCCGGTGATCTTCGTCCAGGAGACGGCCGAACTGCTCCACGCATACGGGCTCCCGGTGGATTCCCTGATCCGCGATCCGCAGCCGTCCTCCGTGAAGCCGCGCGGGCATGTCTCCCACGCGGAGGCGTTTCTCGACCCGGTGCCGGTGAACTGGATCGACCCGGACGCGCGCACCCGGCCACTGGAGACCCCGGTCACCATCGCCCCCGGCCCGCCGGGACCCTGAGGACCACCGGCCCCCCGGACACCGGCCCCGACCGCCGGTCAGGCGGTCCGCGATCCGGCCGGTTCGCGGTTCTCCAGGCGCAGCTGGACATCCTTCTCCTGGTCACCGGCGGCCATGCCCTCGTCATGGACGTCGAACACCTCCGCGAGCGCGGTGCGCAGCCGGTCCACCGCCCAGTAACCGCCCTGGATCTCCGCCTCGACGGGCGCGCCGAGCGACGCGGGACCGGCCGCGGATCCGCTGCCGGTGACCTCGAAGGTCGCCGTCCACACACTGGTGGTCCGGCCCTCGGTCACATACTGCGGCGCGTCCCCGGCCTCCCGGTCGGACGTGTACGCCCGGGCCAGCACCCGGAAGACGGTGTCGGCGTCCTCCCTGGAGGATCCGGCGATCGTGACCACGACCGGCTCGGCCGGCTGTGCGCTGCTGTCCGCCATCTCTCTCGCCTCTCCCATGGAACCGTCCGGACCCGCCGGTACGGGTGGTGCAGGTGTTACGAGTGGTACGGGTGGTGCCGCTGCCCCGCCGGACGATGGCGCCCGGACACCAGCCGGTCCCACCGGCCGTGCGGGCTCCGCGCCGGGGGGCTTCCCTCCAGGCTCACCCGGGGCGGGCCGCCGTGCACCTCGGCACGGCCGGGCGGCCGGGGCGGCCGGTCACGGATCAGCCGGACGGCTCATCGGGTACCGGCCGCTCGGGATGGACGGAGCCGCTGCGGGGCTCGCCGTCGCCGCCCGCGCCCGCTTCGTCGGGATCGGGCGCGTTCTCCCCCGAGGGCTCCCCCGAGGACTTCTCCGGATCCTTCCCGGACGACTCCCCGGAGGACTCCCCGGACGACTTTCCGGATGTCGCACCGGAGCTCTTGTCGGAGCTCCCCTCGGAAGCCGGCGGGCGCGGCACATCCAGCGGGTCGCTCCCGTCGCCCGCCTGCTGGTCGGGCGGATCCCGGGGAATGGGGTGATCGGAGTCGCCGGTCGGCGGCATGGTGTCCCTCCTTGTCGGTGATCAGGTGGCATACGGGTGTGCGGGTCAGTGACCGCCGGCCCCCGCGCTCGCGTACCGCACGGAACGGCGCTGGGTCGCGGGCACCCCGCCCCACACCCCGGCGCGCTGCCCGGTCCGGCCGGCCCACTCCAGACAGGCATCGGCGACCGGACAGCGGTCGCACACCTCCCGGGCGCGCGCCACCTGCTCCGCGCCGGGGCCGAGCGTGCTCACCGGGAAGAACAGCTCGGGGTCCTCGCTCACACAGGCCGCGTCCCGCTGCCATTCCATGGTGTCGCGGCCCGTCGCGGGTATCGGGCCTCGCGCCGGTCGGCTCCGCATCAGACCGACCCCCGTCCGGGCCTGCGGCGCCACCGGGCACACGGTCCCCGGTCACCTGCCGGTACGGGGGCCGGAGAACTGCCGGTCGCCATGGTTCCTCCCGAGTCGTGAACGCTCCGCTGTCGCGTCGGCTACCCGCTCGACCGGGAAGTAGCCGGGAAGAATCGGGATGGTTTCCCGGGGAGTCACCGGGCCGGGCCGCGCGCCCCTCCGGGAGGGTGCCCGGCCGGCCCGCGGTCCCGGCGCACCCAGCCGAGAAGGATCACGGAGGCGACGGCGGCGAGTGCGCACCAGGTGGAGACGAAGGCGGTCCGCCACAGCAGGGCGCAGACCACCGCCCCGGCACCCGTCACCGCGCCCAGGAGACGGAGCGGCGGATCCCCGGAGAGCAGCAGGGCACCCACCGTGGCGATCAGATAGCCGGTGATGATCAGTCCCGGCCGGGGCAGGTCCAGGAGATAGCCGACCGTACGGCCCCGGGGCTCCGCCGTGACGGTGCGGCCCGCGAGGCGGTACGCCAGGAAACCCGTCGTGACGAGCCCCGCGCCGAGCGGGACGGCGAGCCCGTCCCCGTACGGCCGGCGCGGCCGGGAGCAGGACGCCCAGCGGCACCCAGACGGGCAGCACCACCAGGGCGATCACCACCCAGGCGTCGGTCGCGGCCCCCGGCCCGCCGCCGTGGCGCCAGAGTGCCGATTCGATGATCTGATGCGCTCCCAGGAGCAGCGGCAGCACCGCGAGCGGCAGATCGCGGGCCCGCCGGACCCGGGCCGCGCAGACCACCCCGATCCCGCCGATGACGGTGCCCGCCACCAGATCCGCGGTCGCGCTCCAGCACATGGGGTCATTCCGGGGAGGAGGAAAGGGGTCGGTGAAGCCATAGCCCGGCGCGGTCCCGAATACACCTGTGCGCCGCCCGCACCCGTGCGTCAGAGCCTGCGGTTGGCCAGGACGGGAATGGTCCGGCGGATGGTGTCGACCTCGGTCGCGTCCACCTCGGCCAGCAGCAGCCCGGGACCGGCGGTCAGACGTTCGCGCACGGTCCCGTCCGGGCCGATCACCGCGCTGTGGCCGATGCCCGCCGGGGTGCCGGGCGCGATCTCCCGGCCGGACGCCACGGGATCGGCCTGGTCGACGGCGGCGACCCAGAGGGTGGCGTCGAGCGCGCGGGCCCGGGTGAGCAGTTCCCACTGCTCGCGTTTGCCGGGACCGTCGCCCCAGGAGGCGGGCAGCAGGGTGAGCGCGGCACCGGCGTCGGCATGGGCCCGGAAGAGCTCGGGGAAGCGGACGTCGTAGCAGGTGGCCAGGCCGATCCGGAGGCCGTCGACATCGATGGTGACGACCTCCGATCCGGGTGCGACGGTGGCGGATTCGGTGAAGCCGAAGGCATCGAAGAGATGGATCTTGTCATAGGCGGCCTCCACACCCGGCCCGGTGGCCAGCAGGGTGTTGGTCACCCGGCCGTCCGGGGCCGGGGTGAACATCCCGGCGACCACGACCACCCCGGTCTCCTCGGCGATCCGCCGGACCCCGGTCGCCCAGGGCCCGTCCAGCGGCTCCGCGAGCGGGGCGAGCCGGGTGCCGAAGCAGGCCATGGTGGCCTCGGGGAAGGCCACGACGCGGGCGCCGGAGTCCGCCGCGCGGTGCGCATCGGCCCGTACGACGGCGAGATTCCGCGCCGGGTCGGGGCCGGTGGTGATCTGGCTCAGGGCGATGCGCATGGATGTCCCCAGGGTTGTTCGGCGGTCCGGGCGGACCGGATGCCGGTGCCTTCGCGGTCCCGAGTCGAACGGAGCCCGCGTCTCTCCTGCCTTCCGCGCCACCCGCGCCGCCGTCCCGGACACCCGGGTACGCCGCGTGGCGCGATGGGCGGGCGGCAGAGGCGCGATGGCAGGGGCGAGGCTATACGGCGGGCACCGGCTCGCGCATGTGTACGGGCGGACGGTGCGGGGACGGCGGGGCGTCAGACCTCGCCGGCGGGGCGGCTCCCGGGCGGTTCGTGCAGGCCGAAGGGTGAGCCCTGGTCGTCGTGGCAGAAGACGAAGCGGCCGAAGCGGGCCAGGGTCTCCTCGGTCTCGCCGAGGTCCAGATCGTCGGCCGAGCCGCCGAGTTCGGCGACGCGCGCGAGTGCTGACGGCATGTCGTCGACCCGGAAGAAGAGATAGGGGGTGGCATGCGGATCGCCGCCGTGGACCCCGCCGGGGACACCGGGTGTGTGGATCGCGTAGCCGCCGCCCTCCGAGGAGCCGGGGGCGAAGGTCCAGCCGAAGAGCGAGCCGTAGAAGGTGCGGGCCTGTTCGTAGTCGGCGACGCCCAGTTCGAAGAAGGAGATCTCACCTGCCATAGCGGGTCCGCCTTCCAGGAGCCGAGCCGTGCGGTGGGGGCCGCTCCGCACCGGGTCGGAGCCGCGCCGGCCGGGTCCCCGTTCGCGGCGCGGGGGTCCGGAGGCCGTTTCGCACGGTAGCGGTGACCCGGGTGACGGGACGGCCCCGGCACCCGCGCCGGCCGCGTGTTCCCCCGAATGGCCCCGGTGTTCACGAGCCGGCCCCTGCGGAGGGATGGATTCCTACCAGCGGGTAGAGCATCCGCCGTACGGGATCAAGCCCTCGGAGGGAGGGTAACGTCACAGTCCGTCGCACTGCTGCTCGGATACGTGGTTGTCCTAGCATCCGGGCATGACGGTCCTCCCCGATGACGGGTTCCCACTGGCCGCGGAGTTTCCGGATGTCACCCATGAGCAGTGGCGGCGGCTGGTGGCCGGTGTGCTGCGCAGGACGGGCGGGGACGTACCGGACGAGGCGGCGGAGGAGATGCTGTCCACCGCCCTGGAGGACGGGATCACCACCCTCCCCCTCTACACACCGGACACGGCGCGGCGTCCGGACACCACCGCCGGCACCGGCTCCCCGGGGGTTCCGGAGTCCCGGGGGTTCCCCGGGTTCGCGCCCTTCGTCCGGGGCGGCAGGCCCGAGGGCGGCGCGGTGGCGGGCTGGGACGTGCGCCAGCGCCACGGTCTGGCCGACCCCGCCCGGACCAATGAGGCCGTACTGACCGATCTGGAGAACGGGGTCACCTCGCTCTGGCTCTCGGTCGGCGGGACGGGCGTCCCGGTCTCCGGGCTCGGCACCGCGCTGGAGGGTGTCCACCTCGATCTCGCGCCGCTCGTCCTCGACGCGGGCGCGGAGTTCGAGCCGGCCGCCCGCGAACTGCTGCGCATCCTCGCCGGCCGCCCGGGCGGCCCCGGACAGGGACCCGGGCCCGGCAATCTGGGTGCCGATCCGCTCGGCCTCGCGGCACGGACCGGGGAGTACGACGAGACCGGCGGCCAACTCGCCGCCGCGGCCGACCTGGCCCGGCTCTGCCACGGCTCCCACCCCGGTCTGCGCGCGCTGACCGTCGACGCGATGCCGTATCACGAGGCCGGCGCCTCCCCCGCACAGGAGCTGGGATGTTCGCTCGCCACCGGGGTCGCCGTGCTGCGGTCGCTCACGGCGGCCGGGCTCACCGCCGAGGCGGCGCTGGGACAGCTGGAGTTCCGGTACGCGGCGAGTGCCGACCAGTTTCTGACGATCGCGAAGTTCCGGGCCGCCAGACGGGTCTGGGCGAGAGTGGCCGAGGTGTGCGGCGCGCCCTCCGCCGGGGCGCAGCGCCAGCATGCGGTGACCTCCCCGGTGATGATGACCCGGCGCGACCCCTGGGTGAACATGCTGCGCACCACGGTCGCCTCGCTCGCCGCCGGGGCCGGCGGCGCGGACGCAGTGACCGTGCTCCCCTTCGACCACGCGCTCGGGCTGCCGGACGCCTTCGCCCGGCGGATCGCCCGGAACACCTCCGCGATTCTGCTGGAGGAGTCCCATGTGGGCCGGGTGATCGATCCGGCGGGCGGCTCCTGGTACGTGGAACGGCTCACCGATGAACTCGCCCATGCCGCCTGGGAGTGGTTCCGGGAGATCGAACGCGCGGGCGGACAGCTCGCGGCGCTGCGCGGCGGGCTGATCTCCGAGCGGATCGGGGCGGCCTGGGAGAAGCGCCGGGCGAATCTGGCACGGCGGGCGGAGCCGGTCACCGGAGTGAGCGAGTTCCCGCTGCTGGACCAGGCCCCGGTGGAGCGCGACCCGGCGCCCGCCGCGCCGGGCGGCGGGCTGCCGAGGGTGCGCCGGGACGGGGATTTCGAGGCGCTGCGGGCCCGTTCGGACGCCTGGCTCGCGACCGCCGGCGTCCGGCCCCGGGTCTTCATCGCCGCGCTCGGCCCGGCCTCCGCGCACACGGCGCGCGCGTCGTTCGCCGGCAATCTCTTCCGGGCGGGCGGGGTGGAACCGGTGCACGACCCGGTGTCGGTGGACGCGGAGTCGGCCGCCGCCGCGTTCCGGGCCTCCGGTGCCGCCATCGCCTGTGTCTGCTCCAGTGACGCGCTGTACGCGGAGGGGGCGGGGCCGGTCGCGCGGGCGCTGAAGGAGGCGGGGGCGGTGAGGGTGTATCTGGCGGGCCGGCCGCCCGCGGAGCTGCGCGAGCGGTGGGTACGGGACGGGCTGGACGAGTTCCTTGTCGCGGGTGGTGACGCGGTCGCCGTGCTGACCTCCGCGCTGGACCGGATGGGAGTGGCGTGATGGGTGATCCGATTCCGGACTTCTCCGGTGTCCCGCTCGGGGCGCCGGCTCCCGAGGGGGTCTCCCCGGTCTTCTCCGGGGCCTCCGCGAACGCGGCGGACCAGTGGCGCACCGCCCTGAAGGAATCCACCGGAAAGGGCGACGGCGATCTCGTCTGGGAGACCCCGGAGGGAATTCCCGTCAAGCCGCTCTACACCGGACAGGATCTCGCCGGGCTGGATTTCACCGGCGGATATCCGGGGGTGGCGCCGTTTCTCCGCGGCCCCTACCCCACGATGTACGTCAATCAGCCGTGGACGATCCGGCAGTACGCCGGTTTCTCGACCGCGGAGGAGTCGAACGCCTTCTACCGGCGCAATCTGGCGGCCGGCCAGAAGGGGCTCTCGGTCGCCTTCGACCTGCCCACCCACCGGGGGTACGACAGCGACCACCCCCGGGTCACCGGGGATGTCGGCATGGCGGGGGTGGCGATCGACTCCATTTACGACATGCGGCAGCTCTTCGACGGTATTCCGCTGGACCGGATGAGTGTGTCGATGACGATGAACGGTGCGGTGCTGCCGGTGCTGGCGCTCTACATCGTGGCCGCGGAGGAGCAGGGCGTACCGCCGGAGAAGCTGGCCGGGACCATTCAGAACGACATTCTCAAGGAGTTCATGGTCCGCAACACCTATATCTATCCGCCCACCCCGTCGATGCGGATCATCTCCGACATCTTCGCCTTCACCTCGCGGCGGATGCCCCGCTACAACTCCATCTCCATCTCCGGCTATCACATCCAGGAAGCGGGGGCGACGGCCGATCTGGAGCTGGCCTACACCCTCGCGGACGGTATGGAGTATCTGCGGGCGGGGCTGGGCGCGGGGCTCGATGTGGACGCGTTCGCGCCCCGGCTCTCCTTCTTCTGGGCGATCGGGATGAACTTCTTCATGGAGATCGCCAAACTGCGGGCGGCCCGGCTGCTCTGGGCGCGTCTGGTGCGGACCTTCGATCCGAGGAATCCCAAATCCCTCTCGCTGCGCACCCACTGCCAGACCTCGGGGTGGTCGCTGACCGCGCAGGACATCTTCAACAATGTGACCCGGACGTGTGTGGAGGCGATGGCGGCGACCCAGGGGCACACCCAGTCGCTGCACACCAACGCGCTCGACGAGGCGCTGGCGCTGCCGACCGACTTCTCGGCGCGGATCGCCCGCAACACCCAGCTCCTGCTCCAGCAGGAGTCGGGCACCTGCCGGGTGATCGATCCCTGGGGCGGGAGCGCCTATGTGGAACGGCTGACCCACGATCTGGCCCGCCGGGCGTGGCAGCACATCGAGGAGGTGGAGGCGGCCGGGGGCATGGCCCGGGCCATCGACGCCGGTATCCCGAAGCTGCGGGTGGAGGAGGCGGCGGCCCGTACCCAGGCGCGGATCGACTCCGGCCGGCAGCCGGTCATCGGGGTCAACAAGTACCGGGTGGCGGCCGACGAGCGGATCGAGGTCCTGAAGGTCGACAACTCCGCGGTGCGCGGGCGGCAGATCGACAAACTGCGCAGGCTGCGCGAGGAGCGGGACGAGCGGGTCTGCCAGGACGCCCTGCGGGCGCTGACGGCTGCGGCCGAGCGCGGCCCGGGGCCGGGCCCCGAGGGCAATCTGCTGGCGCTGGCGGTGGACGCGGCCCGGGCGATGGCCACGGTCGGGGAGATCTCGGACGCCCTGGAGAAGGTGTACGGGCGGCACTCGGGCCAGATCCGTACGATCTCCGGTGTGTACCGAAACGAGGCCGGAGACTCCCCGTCCGTGGAGCGCACCCGGAGGCTGGTGGCGGAGTTCGAGGAGGCGGAGGGGCGCCGTCCGCGGATTCTGGTGGCGAAGATGGGCCAGGACGGCCACGACCGGGGCCAGAAGGTGATCGCGACCGCTTTCGCGGATCTCGGTTTCGATGTCGATGTGGGCCCGCTCTTCCAGACCCCGGCCGAGGTGGCGCGGCAGGCGGTGGAGGCCGATGTGCACATCGTGGGTGTCTCCTCGCTGGCGGCGGGGCATCTCACCCTGGTGCCCGCGCTCCGGGAGCGGCTGGCCGCGGAGGGGCGCGAGGACATCATGATCGTGGTCGGCGGGGTCATTCCGCCCCAGGACGTGGCGACGCTGCGGGAGGCGGGTGCGGCGGCGGTCTTCCCGCCGGGCACGGTGATCCCGGACGCCGCGCACGATCTGGTGCGCACCCTGGCGGCCTCGCTCGGCCACGAGCGGTGAGCCGGTGCCGCCGACGATCGACATCGACACCTATGTGAAGGGTGTGCGGGACGGTTCGCGGGCGTACATCGCCCGGGCCGTCACCCTGGTGGAATCCACCCGGGCGGATCACCGCGTGCTGGCGCAGGAGCTGCTGACCGCGCTGCTGCCGTACGCGGGAGCGTCCCGCCGGGTGGGCATCAGCGGAGTGCCGGGGGTCGGCAAGTCGACCTTCATCGACGCGCTGGGCACCATGCTGACGGGGCTCGGCCACCGGGTGGCGGTGCTCGCGGTCGATCCGTCGTCCAGCCGTACCGGCGGCTCCATTCTCGGGGACAAGACGCGGATGGAGCGGCTGGCGGTGGACCCGTCGGCCTTCGTCCGCCCCTCCCCCACCTCGGGGACGCTCGGCGGGGTGGCGAAGGCGACCCGGGAGACCATCATCGTGATGGAGGCCGCCGGGTACGACGTGGTGCTCGTGGAGACGGTCGGGGTCGGCCAGTCGGAGACCGCGGTCGCCCATATGGTCGACACCTTTCTGCTGCTGACGCTGGCGCGGACCGGCGATCAGCTCCAGGGCATCAAGAAGGGTGTGCTGGAGCTGGCCGATGTGATCGCGGTGAACAAGGCGGACGGCCCGCACGAGCGCGACGCCCGCTCGGCGGCGCGGGAGCTGGCCGGAGCGCTCCGGCTGATGCATCCGGCCGGCGCCGCGTGGACCGTGCCGGTGCTGTCGTGCAGCGCGCGCGAGTCCGCCGGGCTGGACACGGTCTGGGAGCGGATCGAAGAGCACCGGGCGGTACTGGAATCGGCGGACGGGCTCGCCGCCAAGCGCCGGGCGCAGCAGATCGACTGGGCGTGGGCGATGGTCCACGACGAGCTGCGGGAGCGGCTGCGCAGCCATCCGGCGGTACGGGAGCTGGCTCCGGGACTGGAGCGGCTGGTGCGGGACGGGGAGCTGACGGCGACGCTGGCGGCGGAGCGGATCCTGGAGGCGTTCCGGCTGCCGCGGTAGCGGTTCGGGCGCGCTGTCCGGAGCGGGCCGGGGTGGGCCGGAACGGGGCCGGGGTGGGCCGGGGTGGGCCGGGGTGGGCTCTAGCCGCCCAGCAGATAGCGGTTGAAGCGGTACGACTGGACCTGGCGGCGCATCACCGTCGCCATCGCCCGCAGCATCCCGCGCTGCGGCATCGGGATCCGCGCGCTGACCGCGGCGGGCAGCCGGGCGAGGGTGCAGGACTGGGTGAGCCGGATGCCGTCGTACCAGCTCTCCGGCTCGGCGGGGTCGGTGCAGTGCCAGCCCGTGGGCCCGCCGGCCGGGCGGGGCGCGTCATGAGTCTCCCGGAGGTCGTGGAGATCGGGCGTCCCGGGGGCCGCGGTCTCCACCGCGAAGTGCGCGCCCGGCAGCCGTGCGGCGGCGGTGCGGAAGACCTGCCGGATCTGCTCCGCGCCCCAGTGCGGCGGCACCGCCTCGGCGATGAGGAAGTACGGCCCCGGGCTCGCCCGGACGGCCTCGGTCCAGGTGCCGGTCCACACGGGGTCGGCCGGGTCCATGGCCATCCGGTGCCGCCGGCCGCGGGCCGCGACGGAGCCGCCCGGCGCGCTCCGGAGGTCCGGTTCCGGAGCGGAATGGCCGAATTCGTACCAGTGCGCCGTACCGTTGTCGAGCCGTTCGAAGCGGGTGCCGGGAGCGGCGCCGAGGTCCACCACGGTCCCGCCGGGGTGCCGGGTGAGGAATTCCTCGGTCCAGATGTCGAAGAGCAGTGTGCGCACGGCGGCACCGATCAGGCCCCGCCCGCCGGCGCCGAAGCGGGCGGCACCGGGAGCGCCCGCGGCCGTCCCCGTACGCGGCGGAACGTGTCCCGCTCCGCGGCTCTCTCCGAGCTCCGGCGAACGCCCGGCTCCATGCTCCATGGTCATCTCTCCAGGGTGTGGCGAGCGGTGGTGCGCCCGTGAGCCCGCCAGTGTAGTTAGGTAACCCTAAGTCCCTGCGCGCGGGTGTCCGTATCCCGCCACGCCCACGCCCCGCCGGGCGGCGGGAGGCGGTCCGGCACCGGCCCCGGGGCCCGGGCGGCCCTCCGGGCCCCGGGAGGCAAGTGCCCCGAGAAGCACAACCCTTCGGCCGCGCCGGGGGTCAACGCGGGTCAGGGATGGATCACCATCCGCACACCCGGACTCATGGGGAGAGTTCATGCGAGCCAGATCATCCGGGCCGGTCTCCGCGCCCTTCCGTGCCCTCGGGCTCACCGCCGCACTCGCGGTCACCGTCCCGCTGACCGCCCCGGTCGCCCTCGCCGCCCCGGCGGCGGGCCCCGTCACCGGGACGTACGCCGCGCCCGCCGCGACACCGGAGGACTTCAACGGCGACGGCTACCGCGACATCGCGGTCGCCGCGCCCGGGGCCCGGATCGGCGGAGTGCCGGACGCCGGCCATGTGGCGGTGCTCTACGGCGCCAAGTCCGCCGGCCTCCCGGCGAAGCGGCAGATCATCCACCAGGACACCGCGGGGGTGCCGGGCACCCCCGAGGCCGGGGACCTCTTCGGCACCACCGTCGCCGCCGCCGACCTCGACCGCGACGGATACACCGATCTGCTGGTCGAGTCCGCCGACGGCAGCGCCCTCGGCCGGCGGCACGGAATGATCTCGGTGATCTGGGGCGGCCGGGCCGGGCTCAAGGGTTCCGCCGTGCTGATCGAGGGCACCGCCGACGCCCGGGTCGAGGGACTGCTCACCGGCGACTTCGACGGGGACCGGCGGACCGATGTCGCCACCCGCTCCGGCGCCGGAAAGGGAGAGCAGGCCGGCAACTGGATCCGGCTGCTGGCCGGACCGTTCGGCCGGAGCGGGTCCCCGAGCCGGGTCAACCACTTCTACTCGGGCCTGGACACCCGCATCACGACCTGGGCGGCGGGCGATCTGAACCGTGACGGACACACCGACCTGGCCATGGCCCGGGGGCGGGCCGCCGCACCCGACCGCCCCCTCCACACCGAGGTGAGGCTGGGCGGCCCGCGCGGGCTGGGCACGACCATCGCGCGGATCGGGGTCGTGGGCTGGGCGGGGGCCGGCACCCGTTCGCTCGCCATCGGCGACATCAACAAGGACGGGTACAAGGACCTGGTCATCGGCACCACCGCGCCCCGCAACTCCGGCGCCGGGGGCGGGGCGGTGATCGCCCTGCGGGGCTCCTCCGCCGGACCGCTGACCCACAAGCCGTGGGTGGTGCACCAGAACAGCGCCGGGGTGCCGGGCGCCGACAGCCTCCATGACGGCTTCGGGACCGCGCTGACCATGGGCGACGCCAATGGAGACGGCTACCAGGATGTGGCCGTGAGCGTCCCGTACGAGAACGTCGGCGCGGCGGAGCAGGCGGGGACCGTGGTGCTGCTGCGCGGCTCGCGCCAGGGGCTCACCGGCAGCGGCGCCCAGCTCATCGGCCAGAACACCGCCGGGGTGCCGGGCACCGCGGAGCCGCAGGACCGGTTCGGCCGGGCGACCCGGCTGGTGGACCTCGACAGGGACGGACGGGCGGAGCTGGTCGTCGGCGCTCCCGAGGAGAACAACGGGGACGGCGCGGCGTGGATCCTGCGCGGGACGGCGTCCGGGATCACGGCCAGGGGATCGGTCTCCTTCGGCGGGAAGACCCTGGGCACCGACCCGTTCCGGAGCCGGCTGGGCGCGGAGCTGACGAACTAGCGCCGTGACCGGCGGGGTTCACCGGCCCGCGACGCCCGGCACGGCACCGGGCAAGGGGCCGCCCGGATCCCGGCGTCGGGGCGGGCCCGCCGGCCACGAACCCGTACGCACATCAGCGCCACCGGCGGGGTCAGCACCGGTGATGCCACCACGCCGGCTCCGGATCCGCCGCCGGCTCCGGGTGTGTCCGTTCGAGGAGCACCGCGTCCAGGCGCTCGACCCGGATCCGGAGTTCGGCGGCGGCTCCCGGCGGCAGCATGCGGAGAACATCCCGGAGCCGGTCCCGGGCCCAGCCCTCGCCGCAGCACGGGCAGGTGAACTCGGCCTCCCACGGCCGCCACCGGCGCCCGGTGCCGTGCACCCGCACGGACCACACACTCAGCGCCGCCGAGACGATGCCCGGGGTCAGCCGCTCCCGTTCGAGCAGACGGATCGCGGCATTCGCCCCGCCGGACAGACCGGGGACATCGCGGTACCGCACCCGGGGATTCCTGCGGAGACCTTCCCGAGGACGGAGTGAGACGGGTGTTCTACGCGGCACGGGCCCTTCGCATGCGAGTCATGGCGGGCATCCTCCCACGAGCCGGGAACCCGTGACCGGGCACGGCGTTTCGGTCCGCGCGGGCGGGACGCGCGGGCAGGATGGCGGTACGGGGACGACCATGGCCGCCGGGGACCCGGCGGACGGAAGCGACACGGAGCGGGAGTGGTGGACATGAGGCGGGTGGCGGGGGCATGAGGCTGACGATCCTCGGCGGGGGCGGATTCCGGCTGCCGCTGGTGTACGGCGCGCTCCTCGCCGACCGGGCGGAGGGCAGGGTCACCCGGGTGACCCTGTACGACACGGACCCGGCCAGGTCGGCGGCGATCGCCCGGGTGCTGGCGGACCAGGCGGCCGGGGTGCCGGACGCGCCCGCCGTGGTGGTGGCCGGTGATCTCGACGAGGCGCTGCGCGGGGCGGAGTTCGTGTTCTCCGCGATCCGGGTCGGCGGTCTGGCGGGCCGGGCGGCGGATGAGCGGATCGCGCTGGCGGAGGGGGTGCTGGGGCAGGAGACGGTCGGCGCCGGCGGTATCGCCTACGGTCTGCGGACCGTGCCGGTCGCGGTCGACATCGCCCGCCGGGTGGCCCGCCTCGCCCCGGACGCCTGGGTCATCAACTTCACCAATCCGGCGGGGCTGGTGACCGAGGCGATGGCCGCGCTGCTGGGCGACCGGGTGATCGGGATCTGTGACTCGCCGGTGGGGCTCGGCCGCCGGGTGGCCCGGGTGCTGGGTGTCAACCCGGACAGCGCGTGGTTCGACTACGCGGGCCTGAACCATCTCGGCTGGCTGCGCGGACTGCGGGTGGCGGGGCGGGACGAACTCCCCCGGCTGCTGGCCGATCCGGAGCTGCTGGGCTCCTTCGAGGAGGGCAGGCTCTTCGGCCCCGAGTGGCTGCGCTCGCTCGGCGCGATCCCCAATGAGTATCTGCACTACTACTACTTCAACCGGGAGACGGTCCGCGCCTACCGCGAGGCGGAGCTGACCCGGGGCGCCTTCCTCCACCGGCAGCAGGCCCGGTTCTACGCGGAGATGGAGCGCCCCGGCACCCCCGCGCTGGCGGCCTGGGACCGTACCCGCGCGGAGCGGGAGGCCACCTACATGGCCCACAACCGGGAGGCGTCCGGCGCGGGTGAGCGCGACGCGGCCGATCTGGAGTCGGGCGGGTACGAGAAGGTGGCGCTCGCCCTGATGCGGGCCATCGCGCGGGGCCGGCGGGCCACGCTCATCCTCAATGTCCGCAACCGCGGCGCCATCGCGGCGCTGGACGCGGAGGCGGTGGTGGAGGTGCCCTGCTTCGTGGACGCGAACGGCGCCCATCCGGTGCCCGTGAGTCCGCTGCCGGGCCATGCCACCGGTCTGGTGTGCGCGGTCAAGGCGGTGGAGCGGGAGGTGCTGGCGGCGTCCGCGAGCGGCTCCCGGGAGCGGGCGGTCTCGGCGTTCGCGCTCCATCCGCTGGTGGACTCGGTGAGTGTGGCGCGGCGGCTGGTGGACGCGTACACCGCCGCCCATCCCGGTCTGGCCCATCTCCGGTAGCAGCCCCGCCGCCGTCCGTCCCGAGGAGCCGTCCATGCACGATGAACCCCGCAGGATCGAGGAGCGGGTGGCCCGCGCCCTCGCCCTGCGCGTCGAGCCCGCCGTCCACTCACCGGCGGTCCCCTTCGAGGTGACCGCCTGGGAGGCGCCCGGTGAACCGGTGCCCTTCGCCGAGGCGGTGGCCCGGTCCTACCGGCCCTTCGCACCGGGCACCCGGTGGGGTCCGCCCTGGGGCACCACCTGGTTCCGGGTGACGGGGGAGGTGCCGGCCGCCTGGGCGGGCCGCCGGGTCGAGGCCGTTCTCGATCTCGGCTTCTCCGGCGACATGCCCGGTTTCCAGGCCGAGGCGCTGGTGTACACGGCCGGCGGCACCCCGCTCAAGGCGGTCAATCCGCGGAACCTTCATGTCCCCCTCGCCCGTCCGGCCGCCGGCGGCGAGCGGGTGACACTTCTGCTGGAGGCCGCCTCCAACCCCGACATCCTGGGCGGCGGCTTCCGGCCGACCCCGCTGGGTGAGCCGTCCACCGCCGGAAGGGATCCGCTGTACACCTTCGCCCGTGCCGACCTCGCGGTGCTCGACGAGGAGGTGTGGGGGCTCTCGCTCGATCTGCGGGTGCTCGGCGAGCTGATGGCGGAGCTCCGCGAGGACGAGCCGCGCCGGCACGAGATCGGGCACGCGCTCGACCGGGCGCTCGACGCCCTGGACCCGGATGATGTGTCCGGTTCGGCGGCCGCGGTACGGGAACGGCTGCTGCCGGCGCTCTCCCGCCCCGCGCATGCCAGCGCACACCGGATCTCGGCGGTCGGTCACGCGCACATCGACAGTGCGTGGCTCTGGCCGGTCCGGGAGACCAGGCGGAAGGCGGCCCGGACCTTCGCCAACGCCACCGCGCTGGCGGCGGAGTACGAGGAGTTCGTCTTCGCCTGCTCCCAGGCGCAGCAGTACGCCTGGGTGCGCGACCACGCGCCCGCCCTATGGGAGCGGATCAGGGACGCGGTCGTCGCCGGGCAGTGGGCGCCGGTCGGCGGGATGTGGGTGGAGGCGGACGGCAATCTGCCCGGCGGCGAGGCGCTGGCCCGGCAGTTCGTGCACGGGAAGCGGTTCTTCCTCGATCACTTCGGCATCGAGACCAAGGGGGTGTGGCTGCCCGACTCCTTCGGCTACACCGCCGCCTTCCCGCAGTTGGCGAAGCTCTCCGGGCACGAGTGGTTCCTGACCCAGAAGATGTCCTGGAACCGGACCAACCAGCTTCCGCACCACACCTTCCGCTGGGAGGGCATCGACGGGACCCGGGTCTTCACCCACTTCCCGCCGGTGGACACCTACACCGCCGAGCTCTCCGGCCGGGAGCTGGCCCATGCCGTGCGCAACTACCGGGAGAAGGGCCGGGGCACCCGCTCCCTGGTGCCCTTCGGTCATGGGGACGGCGGGGGCGGCCCCACCCGGGAGATGATGGAACGGGCCCGGCGGCTGGCCGATCTGGAGGGGTCGGCGCGGGTGCGGGTGGAGCATCCGGACGCCTTCTTCGCCGCGGCGCGGGCGGAGTATCCCGATGCCCCGGTCTGGTCGGGCGAGCTCTATCTGGAGGCACACCGCGCCACCTACACCTCGCAGGCCCGCACCAAGCAGGGCAACCGCCGCGGCGAACATCTGCTGCGGGAGGCGGAGCTGTGGGCGACCGCGGCCGCGCTGCGCGCACCGGGCCGGCCCTATCCGTACGACCGGCTGGACGCGCTCTGGAAGACGGTGCTGCTCCACCAGTTCCACGACATCCTGCCCGGGTCGTCCATCGGCTGGGTGCACCGCGAGGCGGAGGCCGAGTACGCGCGGGTCACCCGGGAGCTGGAGGAGCTGATCGCCGCGTCGCTGGCCGCACTCGGCGCGGACGGCGGCGGGCTCCGGGCCTTCAACGCCGCGCCGCGCGACCGTGCGGAGGTGGTGCGCACCCCCGACGGCGGGCTCGCGCACACCGTGGTTCCCGCGAACGGCAGCGCCCCGCTGACCACCGCGGTCCCGGCGCATCCGGTGACGGTGGCGGTGACGGACCGGGTGACCTCGGTCGCGCCCCATCCGGTGACGGTGACGGACCGGGTGCTCGACAACGGCCTGGTGCGGGTGGAGTTCGCGGCCGACGGCACCCTCGCCTCGGTACGCGATCTCACGGCCGGCCGCGAGGTGCTGGCGGCGCCCGGGAATCTGCTGCGGCTCCACACCGACCTGCCCAACCGCTGGGACGCCTGGGACATCGACGAGCACTACCGGGGCCGGTTCACCGATCTGCTCGGCACCGACTCCGTGACGGTGGCCGAGTCCGGTCCGCTGCTCGGCGCGGTACGGATCGAGCGGGCCTTCGGCACCGGCTCGCGGATCGCGCAGACCGTCACCGTACGGGCGGGCAGCCGGCGGATCGACATCGGGACGGAGATCGACTGGCACGAGGCGGAGAAGCTCCTCAAGGCCGCCTTTCCGCTCGATGTGCACGCCGACCGGGCGGCGTCGGAGATCCAGTTCGGCCATGTGCACCGGCCCACCCACACCAACACCTCCTGGGACGCGGCCCGTTTCGAGGTCTGGCACCACCGCTGGGTACATGTCGCGGAGCCGGGGTACGGCGTCGCGATCCTCAATGACGCGACCTACGGCCATGATGTGTCGCGCACGACCCGTCCGGACGGCGGTACGACGACCACGGTCCGGCTCAGCCTGGTGCGCGCGCCCCGGTTCCCCGACCCCGGGGCGGACCAGGGCCGCCACCGCTTCACCTATGCCCTGCTGCCGGGCGCTTCCCTGGAGGACGCCATCGCCGAGGGGTACGCGCTCAATCTGCCGCTCCGGCTCGCACCGGGGGCGGCCGTGGAACCGGTGGTGAGCAGTGACCATCCGGCCGTCACGGTGGAGGCGGTGAAGATGGCCGACGACCGCTCGGGCGCGGTGATCGTACGGCTGTACGAGGCCCACGGCGGCCGGGCGGCCGCGACCCTGCGGACCGGCTTCCCGCTCGCCCGGGCCGTGGTCACGGATCTGCTGGAACGCCCCCTCGGAGACGGCGAGGGCGGCGGAGCACTCCGGGTGACCGGGGAGGGGATCGCGGTGGCGCTCCGTCCGTTCCAGATCCTGACCCTGCGGCTGACCCCGGAGGCGTAGCACCGGCCCCGGAGGATGTCCGCCCTCGTGAGACCGGCTCGCGGGGGCGGATACCGTCACCAATCGATAGAATTCAAGCATGGCAGAGCGGCCCATCGCTCCGACCGCACCCGAACTCGTCCTCGAAACCGGCGACAGATCCACCGTGATCAGCCCGGACCGGGACTACCACTTCGGGCGCGACCCGCTGAGCGACATCGTGCTCGACGACGACCGGGTGTCCTGGCACCACGCCGTCCTGCATGCCGAGGACGGGCACTGGACGGTCGCCGACGAGCACAGCACCAACGGGACCTGGGCGGACGGCAGACGGGTCGCGGAGAGCGATGTGCGCGCCGGCAGTGTGCTCCGCTTCGGCGACGCGGCCGACGGCCCGCGCGCCGTGCTCATGGCCTCCGCTCCCCCGCTCTCGGGCCTCCATCTGGCCGCGCCCGCCGCCACCGGCACCTTCCGCCGGCCCACCACGGTGCGCCCGCTGCCCGCCCGGACCGTGCGGATCGGCCGCAGCCCCTCCAACGACCTGGTGGTGGACGATCTGACGGTCTCCCGCCACCACGCGGAACTGCGGCTGCGCCCGGACGGCACCCATGAGATCGCCGACCTCGGCTCGCACAACGGCACCTTCCTCAACGGCGCGCCGGTCACCACCGCCCCGGTCGCCCAGGGCGATGTGATCGGCATCGGGCACTCCGCCTTCTGCCTGGTGGGCGACGAGCTCCAGGAGTACGTGGACACCGGTGAGATCTCCCTCGGCGTCCAGGATCTCGCCGTCACCGTGGACCGGGGCCGGCGCACCCTGCTCGACCATGTCTCCTTCCCCGTCGGCCAGAAGTGTCTGCTCGCCGTCGTCGGCCCGAGCGGCGCGGGCAAGTCGACCCTGCTCAACGCCCTCACCGGACTGCGCCCCGCCGACCACGGCACCGTGCTCTACGACGGCCGCGACCTCTACCGCGACTACGCCGAGCTGCGCAGCCGCATCGGGCTGGTGCCGCAGGACGACATCCTGCACACCCAGCTCACCGTGCGCGCCGCCCTCGGGTACGCCGCCGAACTGCGCTTCCCGCAGGACACCGCCGCGGACGAACGCCGGGCGCGGGTGGCGGAGGTGATCCGCGAACTCGGCCTGGAGGAGCGCGCGGGCCAGCGCATCCACACCCTCTCCGGCGGCCAGCGCAAACGCGTCAGTGTCGCGCTGGAGCTGCTCACCAAGCCCTCGCTCCTCTTCCTCGACGAACCGACCTCGGGCCTCGACCCCGGGATGGACCGCTCGGTGATGCAGATGCTGCGCGGCCTGGCCGACGACGGCCGGACCGTCATCGTGGTCACCCACAGTGTGCTCAGTCTCGATGTGTGCGACCGGCTGCTGGTCCTCGCGCCCGGCGGCAGGATCGCCTACTTCGGCCCGCCCGGGGACGCGCTGTCGTTCTTCGGCTTCGAACGGTGGCCGGAGGCGTTCGAAGCCTTCGAGAACGACCGGGAGCGCGACTGGGCCGGCGCGTACCGCGACTCCCCGCTCAGCCGGAGATACGGCGCGTCCCGCCCGGCCTCGGACGCGCCCGACCGGGACATCTCCGTCCCGGTCGCGCCGCCCCCGCCGAAACCGCAGAGCTGGGGCTCCCAGCTGTGGACCCTGATCAGGCGGTACTCCGCCGCGCTCGCCGCCGACCGCACCTTCCTCATCATCATGATCGCGCTGCCGTTCGTGATGGGCGCGATGGCCCGGGCGCTGGCGGGCGGCCGGCTGGACCGCGAGACCGCGATGAACGCCCTGCTCATCCTCTGCGTCGGCGGTGTGCTGACGGGCGCCGCCAACGCGGTGCGGGAACTCGTCAAGGAACGCGTCATCTACCGGCGGGAACGTGCCGTCGGGCTGTCCCGTTCCGCGTATCTGATGTCCAAAGTCGTGGTGCTGGGCACCATCACCGTCCTCCAGGCCGTTGTCCTCACCCTGGTGGGGCTCGCGGGCGTCGATCTCGGCGCTCCGGGCGGCGAAGGGGTGGTGACGGCCCCGCTGGCCGAGATCACCCTGGCCGTGGCACTGCTGTCGTTCACCGCGATGATGCTCGGCCTGCTCGTCTCCGCCCTGGTGCGCAAGGAGGAGGTCACCATGCCGCTGCTGGTGCTCCTCGCGATCGTGCAAGTGGTGTTCTGCGGGGCGCTGCTCAAGCTGGACGGGCTGCCGGTGATCGAGCAGCTGGCCTGGCTCGTGCCGTCGCGATGGGCGCTCGGAGCGATGGCCGGCACCATCGGACTGGCCCGGACCGTGCCGGGAAAGCTGACCTCGGATCCTCTCTTCGAGCACTCGGCGGCGGTCTGGCTCACCAATATGGGCATGATGGTGGTCCTCTCCGTGCTCTTCGGCTTCCTGGTGCTCCGGCTGCTGCGCCACCAGGAACCCGCCGTGATGCGGAAGTAGGGCGGCGTCCGATGACGACCGCGGACTTCCGGCCGACCCATGTGATCCCGCCCGCCGGGCTGCCCGCGTGGCAGGACCCGGATGTCTCCCGCCCCACCGAACCGCTCGACCCGCTGCTGCCGGTCCGTCTGGTCGACCGGCGCGGCGACTGGGGCCGGATCCTCTGCGCGAACGGCTGGTCCGCCTGGGTGGACGGCCGTCTGCTGATCACCGTCCCCGAGACCCCGCCCGCCCCCGGCCTGCCACCCGCCCGCACCGCGGACCCGCGCCCGCTGCTCGCCAGGGCGGAGCGGGCACTGGCCGAGTACCGGGAGGCGGTGGAGGAGCTGATGGCGGGCCGGATCGACGGCGAGGGCTTCCGGGAGCGGACCCGGGGCCGCCGGGTGGGGCTGGTCGCCGACGGCGAGTCGGTCTGGCTGTACGACGCGGAGCACGAGCGCTGGGTGTACGGCGACGGGCGGAGCCTGAGCACCTTCGCGGTCCCGGCGGACCCGGCGGGCCCCGTGGACCCCGTGGACCCGGCGGACCCCGTGGACCCCGTGGACCCGGCGGACCCCGTGGACCCGGCGGACCCCGCCGGTCGGGGCGCTTCGGGCGGTCGGGACGCCTCGGGCGGCGCCGAGCCGACCGGGGGCGTACCGGCGGAGGGCACACCGGCACGGGAACCCACCCGGGTCGTACCGGCGGAGACCGCGCCCGACCCCACCCGCGTCGCCGCGCCACCGTCGCCGCCACCCACCCGGGTCGTACCGGCGGAGGACACACCCGCACCGGAACCCACCCGCGTCGTACCGGCCGAGACCGCGCCCGCGCCCGACCCCACCCGGGTCGTACCGGCCGAGCCGGACCAGGAAGTGCCCGAACCCACCCGTACCGCCGCACCGCGCGAGGGTGAACCCTGATGGCGCCGGTCCCTCCCGGGACCGGGCTGCCCTCGGGCCGGGCCTCCGATCTGATCGGGAAGCGGATCGCGGACTACCGGGTGGAGCGCGAGATCGGCCGCGGCGGCATGGCCGTGGTGTACCGCGCCCGGGATCTGCGGCTCGACCGGACGGTGGCACTCAAACTCCTCGCCCCCGAACTCGCCCGCAACGACACCTTCCGCAAACGGTTCACCCACGAGTCACGGGTGGCCGCGGCCATCGACCATCCGCACATCGTGCCGGTCTTCGAGGCGGGTGAGACGGACGGGCTGCTCTACATCGCGATGCGCTACGTCCCGGGCCAGGACCTGCGGGCCCTGCTCAACCGCACGGGCCCGCTGCCGGTGGCGACCGCCGGCCGGATCGCCGCCCAGGTCGCCTCCGCACTCGACGCCGCCCACGCCCACGACCTGGTGCACCGCGATGTGAAACCGGGCAACATCCTGATCGCCGAGGGCACCGACAGCGACCACCCGGAGCATGTCTATCTCACCGACTTCGGGCTCACGAAGAAATCCCTCTCACTGACCGGATTCACCACCGTCGGGCAGTTCGTCGGCACGCTCGACTATGTGGCACCGGAACAGATCTCGGGCCGGCCCGTGGACGGCCGGTGCGATGTGTACGGCTTCGCCTGTGTCGTCTACGAGACCCTGGCCGGCACTCCGCCGTTCCAGCGCGACGACGACATGGCCCTGCTGTGGGCCCATCAGTTCGACACACCACCATCCCTGACCGAACGCCGGCCCGAACTCCCGGCCGCGGTGGACCCCGTCCTCGCCAGGGCACTCGCGAAGAGCCCGGACGAGCGGTACGACACCTGCGGCGGATTCGTGAGCGCGCTGCGCGCCGCCGCCCTCGCCCGCGTACCCCCCACCGCGCCGCGCTCCGCCCGGATCGTGTCGCGCACGGTGACCCCGCCGCCGGAACCGCCGGAGTGGGCCCGGCCGGTCTTCCCCCGCGGTCACTGACCCCGCGCCCCGGCCTCACCCCGCCGCCGCACGGGCCCGGCGATCAGGGCGCCGAGAAAGCCCGTGACCGCCCCCCACACCAGAGCGAGGCCGAGCGCCGGCCACAAGTGCGGGGTGAGCGCGACCTTGGCACCCAGGGCGCCGCCGAGATCACCGATGCCGAGCAGAGAGAGCCCGAAGGAGGCGTCGACGGGCACGATCAGACAGATCACCAGCACCGTCAGAGTGAGCGCCACCGCCATCCGCGCCGCATGCTCCCAGGCCGGCATGGACGCCGGTGAACGCACCGCCATGAGCACGGCGGCCCCCAGAACCAGTACGGCGGCCCCCGCCAGCAGCCACCAGACCCGGGCGTCGTGCTCGGCCAGCGTACGCAGATTGAGGGTCCCGCCGCCGGGGGTGCGGACCACCAGATCGAGCAGCCGGGGCATGGGCAGCCCGAACGGCCCCTCGGCCGTGCCGTCCCAGGACGCCCCGAGCCCGAGAGTGAGAGCGAGCCAGACCAGATTCGGCACACCCAGCAGGATCACGGCGAAGGTCTCGGCGGGATGCCCGCGCGTGGCGGCGACCACCAGCCCGGCGATCACCCCCACCGCGACACAGCCGAGCAGCAGTACGACCATGGCGTACGCGGCGGGCCGCACCGGAGCCTGAAAACGCAGCAGCCGGGCGGGGAGCGGAGCGCCGCGCGACACCACCAGCGAGAGCAGCAGCAGGATCGCCACCCAGACCAGCCCCAGGAACAGCGTGCGCGGGACATCGGCCCGGAAGCCCGCGTGCGGCGTGGTGCCGAACAGCTCGCCGATGTCGGAGACGACGCCGCCGGGCTCGATCGCGAAGGTCTGCCGCGCGTACGCCGCGAGGGCGATCAGCACCAGTGTCCAGAGGGCGGCCGTGCGCGCCGCCCAGCCGAGCAGCTCACGGCCGGCCGTCACGGCCCGGTGCCGCAGCGGGCGCAGAAAGCCCCGGGCGAGAGCGAGTGCCGCCGCGAGAGTGACGGAGAGCGGCCGGACATGGAGCACGGCCCGGGTCTCCCCGAGCGGTCCGGCGTCACCCGAGAGATCCACGGAACCGCCGAAGGCCAGCACCATCACGGCCGCCACCACGCGCGGGTACGCACCGCCGGGCAGACCGCCCGCACCCGCCGCCCACACCCCGAGCGCGGCCGTGACAGCCGCCGCCACCACGGCGGCGGCGACCGCGACAAGTGCCTGAAGCCAGCCGTGCGGGGCACGCGCGCGGGCCGGAGGCTGTGGAGAGCTCACGCTGTCACGCTATGCAGGCATCCCCGCGCCCGCCCGCCGGACTGGTCCGACCGCGAAGGGGGGCGGGTGCCTCTGGCGGGGTGCGTTTCCGGGGCTCCGCCCTGGGCCCGGCGCCTCAATCGCCGGCGGGGCTCTTGTGTGTGCGGGTTGCCCGTATCCCCGGGCCGGGTGCTTGTTGGTGCGGGTTGGGTGCCGCTCCGGTTCGGCACTGGGGCTGCATGATTTACGGCGCGCGCACCCGGTCTTGTTCTGATCACCCGGGTTTGCGCCACAAATCACGCTTGACGCCCCAGTACCGCTCCTGCGCGTCCCCCTTTCCGCGAGTAAGCCCAGTGCGTGATGACAGTGCTCTGCGCGTCCGTGCGTTCCGAGACGGTTTCACAAGGCGGGGAACCCCGCTCCGGAACGTCACCCGGGGGCCGGATTGTGATGGGCGTCAGAGTGGGCGGGTGCTTCTGGGCGGGCGCTCCCGCACCGGAAACAAGCGGCTTGGGGTGGGGGGCTGCTTATCGGGCGATGCTCGTGAAGGGGGTGTGCAGGGTCGTCCCCGGAAGAGCCGGCGGTAAGACCGGGGTGATCAGTGCAAGCGCGCCGGTTTCCGCCGGCTCTGAGGAGTCGAGCCCGGAGGACCCCCGGGCCGAACCAATGCGAAGGTGTCCCGCCCCGTACCCACGCACCGACCCGCACCAGCGAACAACAGCACCAAACTCAGCCTCGCCGGCGTTTGAGGCGCCGGGTCCGGGGCGGAGCCCCGGAAAGGCACCCGCACCACGGGCGACCCGAACGACGCGGGCGAGGACGCGACACCGCCCCCACACCAGCCCGCACCCGCGAACGAGAGCAAGCAAAATCCAGCCCCGCTGGGGGTACCTCCCAGGCGAAGCTCTGGGGGAGATTGAGGCGCCGGGCCCGGGGCGGAGCCCCGGGAAAGAACCCGCACCCCGACCCGTGTGCGCCATGCGGTCCGCATACACCGCACCGGCCGTGTCCAATCCCGCACCCCGCAACCCCCCGGCGCACAATGCACCTAGATGCGAGAAATCGGAGGTTTCTCGCCTTCGTTCTTACTCGGGGAAGAAGAGTCCACCCATGAGCGCCGAACCGCCCTCGTCCGAGCGGCCCACCGAATCGCCGTCCGGACCGCCCTCCGGACCGCTCTCGGGTCCCACGCGGCAGAACCCCGTCCCGCCGCCACCGCCGGACGGGACCGGCGGCGGTCCCTCCGGCCCGCGCCCTCCGGGCGGCTCGGGCGGCACGGGGGAACCAGGTGGCCCCACCGGGCCCGCCGGGAAGCCGGGGCGCCCGTGGTGGCGCTCCGTACCCGGGATCGCCGGCTTCGCCGCCGTGCTCATCGCGGCCGTCGTCGTGACGGTGATCCTCACGCGCTCCGACGGTGACGGCGCCGGCTCGGGGAGCTCCGCGCAGGGGGAGGTGTTTCTCCAGGCGGCGGGGTCGGCGGGGCCGGACCCGTACACCGCCTCGACGGCGGATGACAGCGCCGCCGAGGGCACCGCCACGGGCCTGCCCACCGCGTCGGCCTCGCCGGCGAACACCACTCAGGGGGTCACGGGCTCGACACCGGGTCTGTACGGCGGCACCCGGAACACGGCGAGCTGCGATGTGGAGCGGCAGATCCGCTACCTGACGGACGATCCGTCCCGGCGGAACGCCTTCGCCGGCGCCCTGGACATCGAGCCCGGTGACGTACCGCGCTATCTGCGCTCGCTGACGCCGGTTCAGCTGCGGCTGGACACCCGGGTGACCAACCACGGTTACCGCAACGGCTCGGCCACCCCGTACCAGGCGGTGCTCCAGGCGGGCACGGCGGTGCTGATCGACGATCGCGGGGTGCCCCGGGTGCGCTGTGCCTGTGGCAATCCGCTGGATCCGCCGGTGGCCCAGAAGGGGACGGTGAAGCGGACGGGGGACTCCTGGCCGGGCTACAACCCGTCGAAGGTGGTCGTGGTGGAGCCGGCGCCGGGGCCGGTGAAGGAGTTCGTCCTCTACGACGGGAAGAACCGGGACTGGATCGCCCGTCCCCCGGGCAGTGACGGCGACACGGACACCACGGCGAAGCCGCCCGAGGGCAAACCGTATCCACCGGTCTCGCCGTGTCCGGAGGGCGCGGCGGAGTGTCCGCCGGTCTCGCCGTCGGGCGCCTCATCGGAGCCCGCGTCGCCCGAGGCGCCGTCGTCCGGGCCCGCGTCGCCCGAGGGGCCCTCGTCGGCGCCCCCGGCCGAGCCGGCGTCGCCCGAGGCACCCGCGCCCGAATCACCGCCGGAGGCGCCGGCATCGGACGGATACGGGACCCCCGGCAGCCCCGCGCCGCCGGCGGGCACGCCGGAGAGCTGAGGAGCCGGGGGCCGGCGGGCCCCCGGCTCCGGGTCAGCCGAGTTCGAGTGTGGTGATCCCGAAGACCCGCTCGGTCCGGATCTCGGGCGCCGGACCGGTGTACATGCGGACGGTGGGGAACTGGGCCGTCAGCCCCCGGTCGGCGGCGATTTCCGCCGCCGCCGGCTGTGTCTCGGGCATGTCGACGGCGACCTCGTCGCCGGGGCCGAGGCCGGAGGTGAGCGCGTCCAGGAGCGCTCCGGCGTCGTCGGGGGTGTCGGCGAAGAGCGGGCCGATCCGGTACGCGTCCCGGGCGGGCCGGATGACCCCGTATCCGGTGACCCGGCCGTCGCGCAGCCGGACATGCGCGGTGTGTCCGGCCGTGCCGAGCCAGCGGGAGACGAAGCCCCTGCGGTCGGCGGGAAAGCACTCGCGGTCGTACGCGGCGATCGCGTCCAGATGTTCCGGCGCGACGGGTACGGTGCCCGGGGCCGGCGCGCCGGCGCGCTCGGGCCGGCCGCTCCAGCGGACGGTTCCGTACGCCGGGATGAAACCGGAGCGCTGGTAGTTGGCCTGCTGCGCGGGGACCGCGTCCAGCCCCACGAGCCGGTCCCCGGCGTGCCCGAAGGCGGCCCGCCAGGTGGCGAGGCCCAGGCCCCGGCCCCGGAGGTCGGGGCGGGTGAGGTAGTAGCCGAGGAAGGCGTACCGGTCGGAGTAGGTGACGACGGAGATGGCGGTGGCGAGTTCCCCGTCGATCCGGCCGGTGAAGAAGCCCGCGGGGTCGGTGGGATGGAAACAGCCGACATCGCCGCGGCCCGGGTTCCATCCTTCGTCGGCACACCACTCCGCCACCTCGTGCCATGCGTCGAGGGAGGCGGGGGCGATGGTGAGACCGGCCGGTTCCCGGGTGCCGGTGAGAGGGTTGTTCACGGGGGATTACTCCATTCGGGTGAGCGGGTGTGTCCGAGGCGCGCGGGTCAGACCAGATCCATCGCGGCGACCTCGTCGGGGCTGCCGTAACTGACGGGTCCCTGGAAGCGCCGCCGGGCGGTGGTGAACCACCACGCGGTGGCGATGAGGAGGACGGCGCCGAGGGCGATCGGGGCGTAGTTGAAGGTGCGGGCGGTCACCGGGGAGGCGTGCGGCAGCATGAAGAGCACACTGCTGAAGACGATCCAGGCGACGGCGACGGCGGCGACCGGTCTGCCCCAGCGGCCGAGGTGCCAGGGGCCGGGTTCGAAGTCGTCGCCGAGCCGGAGCCGGAGGTATATGGGTGCTCCGTAGGCGAGATAGAGCCCGACGACATTGACGCTGACGATCGCGGTGAAGGCGGTGTGGGACCACCAGGCGGGGGTGATCAGTACGAAGGAGCAGGCGGCGGCGAGCCATACCGCTTTGACGGGGGTCCGGGTGCGCGGGGAGACGGAGTGCCAGTGGCGTGATCCGGGCATGGCGCCGTCCCGGGCGAAGGCGAAAATCTGGCGGGTGTTGCTGGTCATGTTGGCGAGGCCGCAGAAGAGCATGGCCCCGATCACGACCAGCAGCAGCACTTCGGCGGTGGTCGGGCCGAGCGCGTCGAGCAGGATCCGTACCGGTGGCGCGGCGGAGGCCGCCGTGGCCGCATAGTCACGGATGGCATAGACCAGGGCGAGTACCAGGATCAGTCCGGCGACGGCGGAGCCGCCGATGGCCCGCATGATGCCCTTGGGAGTGTTGACGGTCGCCTTCACCGTCTCTTCGGACATGTGAAAACTGCCGTCGAATCCGGTGAAGGTCCAGCTGGTGACGAGAAGTCCGAGCATGGCCGCGTAGACGGCGCTGTCGAAGCCGGTGGTGTTCACGAAATCGAAGGCGAATGAAGGGGGTTGATGGTGATCGGGAATGATGACGAGGGCGAGGACAATCGCCGTCATACCGATCAGCAGCCACCACACGGAGATCCGGTTGAGGGTGGCGACCAGTTGCACGGTGTAGGTGTTGGCGAGTGCCTGTAACAGCAGAATGACGGTGATGATGAGCACCGTGCGCTGTCCGGTGACCTGATATCCGGGCCACTGCATGGCGAGGAATGCCTGGATGAAGGTGGCCGCGGCATAGCCGGTGGCGGCGGTGCCGCCGATCTGTCCGACGAAGTTGAGCCAGCCGGTGTACCAGGACCAGGCGCCCCGGTGGCGTCTGGCGAGCTTGCCGGCGGAGAAGTAGAGCGCACCGCTGGTGGGGTAGGCGGAGGCGATCTCGCCCATCGCGGCGCCGACGAACAGCACCATGACGGAGACGCCGATCCAGCCGAGCACCAGAATCAGCGGGCCGCCCGCCCCCATGCCGAAGCCGAAGGCGGAGAATACACCGGAGATTATGTTGATGATGGTGAAGGAGATGGCGAAGTTGTCGAATGCGCGGAATCTTCTGGTGAGTTTCCGCGGATAGCCCATGGCATGCAGCGTGGCGTCGTCGTCGAGGGTGATCGAGCGGTCATCGGCACCGGCGTCGGCATTGCCGCCGGAACGCCGCCGGGACCGGCTTTTTCGCGGTGCGGGAATTTCTGGTCGCTCGGACACAACGCGTCCTTTCCGTTGATGACGCGCGGGACGGTCGCTGCGGAATTCAGCCGGAGTTCGGAATGGGAAGTCCGCAGGCACGTCTCGCCTTGGTCAGTTGTTCGCAGGGAGCTCCGAAAAAACTCCAGGGCATGCGTGCCGCATAGGGGCCCATCGCCAGCAGGACTTCACGGGCCTCTTTCTCCCGGTTTCCCATGTAGAGGGCGTGGGCGAGATAGGACAGGTCGAGTACGGGGGTGAAGCGGTAGCGGCCCACCAGGGGGAACCAGTTGCGGTAGCCGCCGGTGGCGGTGGTCACCCACTGGGGCTGGCGCCAGGCCCGGTAGGCGAGGAGCGCGGAGGGGTCGTACTCCTCGGCGAGGGCGACGAGGGGCAGCATGCGCAGCGCCGAGGAGGCGGGGGCGCGGTGGCTGAGGAAGGAGGCGACATCCCAGCGGGCGCTGGCGGTGCCGCCGTGGCGGGTGAAGAAAAAGGCCAGGAAACGATGGTGCGCCTCCCGGTTCCAGGGGTCGAGACCGAGGATGCGGGAGAGCAGCCGCCAGGGCCCCGGCGGGGCGGTCAGCAGGCCGTTCGGCGCGGGGTCGACGGTGCGCCGGATCGGGGCGAGGGCCAGCAGGGCGACATGCGGGGTGGGGTCGTGGGGCAGCAGTCCGGCGGCACGGGCGCAGGCGGCGACGGCGATACCGGCGAGGGGCGGGGTGTGCGGGTCTCCCGTGTCGGCGGCGCGCAGCGCCCTGAGCATGGCCACCCGCGCCCACAGCAGAGCCGATTCGGGGCAGGGCTGTTCGGCGAGCCAGCGTTCGGCGATGTCGGAGTCGGCGGCCTCGGAGGCGAGAACAAGTGAGCGATGGGCCCTGAGGTCGAAATCCCCGCGGGATTCGCGGAGCGTCTCCCGGGCGCTGAGGTAGCGTCCGGCCCTGATGTCGATGCAGGCGCGGGCCAATTGATGATCGTCGGCCGCGGGATGCCAGACATACTGCCCGTCGAACGAACCGGCAGACACGATCCTCCCCCCTTCCCCCGGACTTCCCCCGGACGAGTGTCAACCGCGGGCATTCAGACCAGGCCGAATCCGGCCGGGCCGGTTCGGATCCGTGTGGATCACCGAACAGCGGGACCACACCCTACTCACGATCAAGTGAGAGCGAAAACACTCGTCCGAGTAACTCCGGTGCGCCCGATTGGACGCGGCGAGGACACTCAACCGACGATTGGCATATGCCTCCATCATGGGCGACAAGGGATTCCCGGCACCTTCCGAAACGCCCGCCCCATTGGTGACACGGGCCGCGGCACGGCCCGCGCGCGCGTATTGACCCCGCCGGCCGGGGCGGCCTTGCCGAGCCGCCCAATTTTGTTGAATCTTCACCAGACCGACCTCCATGACACCGCGACTCAGGGAATCCACCGAACGGTTGACCGAGAATCGGAATAGCAGACACATCACCCGTTCGCATGGATCTGCGTAACCTTTGCCGGATGTGTTCGTTGGGGGAACATGATCAACGCACGACGCGCTCTGCTTCTTTCCGCGGCCGGTATCGCGGCCGCCCTGGCGGCCGGACTCCTCCCCGGCACCGCCAGTGCGCAATTCACCCCCGACACCGTGACCATCGCGCCGGCCGGACGGATCGCCCGGGACGGCACCCTCACTCTCAGCGGCACCTACCGCTGCTCGTCGCTCCGTTCCGGTGTGGTCCTCATCGGCGCGGAGGCCACCCAGGGCAAGAAGCGGGCCGGGACCGACGGCACCGTGGCGACCTGCGACAACCGGGTGCACAGCTGGCGCAACAGCGGTCATCCGCTGAAGAAGTTCAGCACCGGCGGGGCCGACGGCCGGGCGACCCTCATCGAGCTGGACACCTCGCACGGGCTGATCCCCCTCCCCGTCATCCTCAACTCGCACAGCAGGCGGCTGACGCTCGGGCGTTAGGCCGTTTCTCGCGGATCGGGCTGGATCGGGGAGCGGCGCTCAGGCCCAGCGGCAGGCCAGCAGCAGAGCGATGTCGTCGGCGCGGTCCGCCGCCCGGCTGGCCTCGCTGATCAGCCGGTCCGCGGTCTCGCCCAGCGGGGAGGCCCCGCACTCCGCCAGGGTGCCGCGGAGCCGCTCGACACCGAGGTCGATGTCGATGCCCGGCTGTTCGACCAGGCCGTCGGTGTAGAGGGCCAGTACGGAGCCGGGGTCGAGCCGCAGTTCGGTGACGGGGTAGGCGGCCGTCCCGTCGACCCCGAGCACCACCCCGCCCGCCAGGTCGAGGACCCGGGTCCCGTCCCGGGGGTGGTGGAGCAGCGGCTGGGGATGGCCGGCCCGTACCGCCTCGGTGTGACCGGTGGCCGGGTCGACCAGGATGTAGCAGCAGCTGGCGAACTGGCCGGGATCCAGATCGATGAGCAGCCGGTTGGTCCCGCTCATCACCTCCTGCGGATCGTGGCCGCTCAGCGCGAAGGCCCGTACCGCGCTGCGCAGCTGGCCCATGGTGGCGGCGGCGGACACCCCGTGGCCCTGCACATCGCCGATGACCAGGGCGAGCCGGTCGCCGGTCTCGACCACGTCGTACCAGTCGCCGCCGACATCCATGCCCTGGGTGCCGGGGAGATAGCGGCCGACGGTCTCCATGTTCTCCAGCACGGGCAGCCGGTGGGGCAGCAGGGCGTCCTGGAGACCGCGGGCGAGCGCCGCCTCGGTGTCGTACCGCTGGGCCCGTTCCAGGGCCTGGGCGATCAGTCCGGCGAGCGCGGTCAGCACGGTCCGCTCCACGGCGGTGAATCCGCGCGGCTGGTCGAAGCCGAGGATGCAGGAGCCCACCGGCCGGCCGGAGGCGATCAGCGGCAGAAAGGCGCGGGCGCCGACATGGGCGTCCAGCGGGATTCCGGGGTAGGCGGCGGCCAGCCGCTCCATCGACTCGAAGAACATGGGCCGGCCGGAGGTGAGGGTCTCCACCCCGGGCAGCCGGGTGTCCAGGGCGACGCCGTCGAAGCGGTCGAGGAAACCCTGGGGGAAGCCGGTCTCCCAGGCGAGGAAGAGATGCCGCTCGTGCAGCAGATAGATCGCGAGCTGCCGGCCGCCGAACGCGGGAAGCAGCTCCTGGGTGACCACGGCCGACACCTGACGGGCGGTGACCGCCTCGGTGAGCGCGATGGCCAGCGCCACCGGGCGGTAGAGCGCCGACGCCTGGCCGGCCTCCGGGCCGAGCCCCTCGCCGCTGCCCTCGATCACCCGTGGGCCGGCGTCCGGAATGGGCTCGTCGGCGATGTCGAAGGTGACGGTCACCCCGTCGTGCCCCGGGTAGAGCGAGAGCGCGAGCCATTCGTCCGGCCGGTGGCGGGCGACGAAGTGCACCGGGGCGTGCGAGATGAGGGCGGCGCGGAAGTGGTCCTCGTACGAGGAGGAGCCGAGCCAGGGCAGCGCCTCCCACAGCACCTTGCCCGTCAGTTCGGGGCCGGCCAGGCCGAGTCCGGTCTCGGCGCCGTGGTTGAGGTAGGTGATCCGCCCCAGCCGGTCGAGGGTGAGGACGCCGCGCGGAATCCGTTCGGCCGCCTCGGAGGCCATCGGGCCGGTGCCGAGATCCAGCAGGAAGCCGTGCAGCCGCACTCCCCCGGAGGCGGAGGCCGAGGCGGAAGGGGAGGCGGTGGCGGAAGCGGAACCGAACGGGCCCGGATCCGGGTCCGGCGGGCGGGCGAGTTCGAGCAGATGCGGGCGGCCGTCCGGGCCGCGCAGATGGATCCGGCGGGAGGCCGGCCGGCCCGAGTCGGCGAGCTGCCGGGCGAGGGACCACAGCCCGAGGACGTCCTCCGGGGAGAACTGTTCGGTCAGCGCGCCGACCGTGCCGGGAAACCCGTCCGGATCGATGCCGAGGACCGCGCAGAGGTCCCCGTCGGCCAGCACCGCGCCGGTGCCGGGCTCCCAGGTGAAATGGCCGATACGCACCGGGGGCGCGACGGCGGGCAGCTGTACGGAGACGGGCTCGCCGTCCCACCGGACCGCCTCCCCCCGGTCGCCGAGGGCGCCGAGTGCCGCACCGAGCCGCCGGGCGACATTGTGGACCCGGTGGCGGTCGTTGTTCTCGACCGGCCGGCCCGGGGTGGCCCGGCGCAGCACCGAGAGCACGCCGAAGCGTTCCCGGCCGCTGACCACCGGCACATAGAGCGACCCGAAGGGGAACGGCATCCCCGCCATCAGCTGCGGAAAGCGCCGCATGGCCTCCTCCGCGTCCGCCAGGTGGACGGCGTGTCCCAGACGGTGGACCTCGGCGATCGGGAAGGGGCGGTTGATGTGCACCCGCCACCACGGACGGAAGAGTCTGCACGGCAGCCCGGCGAGGACGGAGAGTTTCAGCAGGCCGGGAGTGCTGGTGCGCAGATGGATTCCGCCGGCGAATCCGCCCACCCCTTCGATCGCGTTCACGGCCGCCTGGGCGAGCATCAGCTCCAGCTCACCCGGTGCCCGCCCGCCGTCGCTCGGTGTTCCGGGCGGCTCCCCGTACCGATCGGGGGGAGGGCGCCCGGTCGCGCCGTACCAGGTCACACAGTCAGGATGCTCCCCGGTGGCCGGGGAGCGCATCTCCGTCGGGCCCGGAAAGCGGGCGGGCGGCGGCCCCCGGCCCGCCGGCCCGGACCATCCCGGCGCGTGGGTGCGGAACACCCGGCGGCCGTCCGCCGACTGTCCGGTATCTGAGACGACGGACACGGCCGGGCCGGATCCCGGAGTTGCGGCCGGATCTCCTGGGCTATGTTGAGCAGCAGTGGGACGAGAAGGAGTGACACCGGTGGCATCAGATCAGCAGGCACGCGCACAGGCGTCTGCGATCACACCGGGCAGGCTCTCCCCGGGCGCGGAACCCGCCCCCACCGACCGTGTTCTCGCCCTCTTCGGCGGCCATCGGCTCTCGCCGGGGCAGCGGCGCATCGCGCAGTACATCACCGACCACCTCACCGAGGCCGCGTTTCTGTCGATCACCGATCTCGCGGAGCGGGTGGGGGTGAGCCAGCCGTCCGTCACCCGGTTCGCCGCCTCCGTGGGCTTCAGCGGCTATCCCGCGCTCCGGGAGGCCCTCCAGCCGATCGCGCTCTCCTCGGTGGCCGGACCGCCGGAGACCGGCGGGGAGAGCCGCCGCAATGAGCTCCAGGCGGCCGTGGACGCGGAGATCGAGAATCTGGAGCATCTGCGCCGCGCGCTCGCCGACCCCGACCAGGTCCTCACCATCGGCCGCGAGCTGGCCCGCTCGGTCCCGCTCACCGTCCTCGGCCTGCGGATCTCGGTCTCGCTCGCCGAGTACTTCGCGTACGCCGCGCGCCGCATCCATCCCGATGTGCGGACGGTCACCCGAGGGGGCAGCGTCGCGTACGACACGCTGTTGCAGTCCCGGGCGGCGGGCGGGAGCTGGGTGCTGGCCTTCGCGATGCCCCGGCATGCGCACGAGACGCTGGCGGCGATGCGGACGGCCCGCGGCAGCGGTCTCAAGGTCGCGCTGATCACCGATCTGCCGCTGGGGCCGCTGGTGGACGAGGCCGACGTCACCCTCACGGCGCCCACCGGGTCACGGCTGGTCTTCGACTCGTACGCGGCACACGGAGTGCTCTCCGCCGCGCTTCTCCAGGCCATGGCGGACGCCGATCCGCAGCGGACCCAGGCCCGCCTGGAGGATTACGAACAGGCAGCCGAGCAGCACAACTTCTTCCTCGACGACTGAGCCGCCCCTCCCCCGGGACGGGCCGCCGGCGGAACCCGGCCGGTGACGCCGACCGGCGCGGGACGATCCGGTCACCGCGGAAGAACAGAAACTTTCATACCCCACCATGCATGAATTTTTTCATACCCTTGCTTACTCGACGGTATATATGTTTACTTCTCTTACACCCGAAGATCCACGAGATCCCGGATCGGCCCCCGCCCACGCCCTCGCGGAGAGCCGGCAGCCGGCCACCACCACACCTCACCCGCCACCCGCACCGCGTCCGGCGCGAACGGCGGGGACCCGCACCCGAGACGGGCGGAATCGACACCGCCCCACCCGGCCACGGCCGGGGCTCGCGGACCCGAAGACCGGAGTCCGGGGAAAGACGCTTGTCCTCCTCGCGTCGCCCTCCACGGCACTCCGCCCCGGGCAGTCACGTCCCCTGCGGACTGTCCACTCGGCGGCCCCGGCCAACCCCTGGGCCGGGGCCGCCAATAATCCCCGTCCCGCCGGGGAGCCCGCCCGCCGGGCACCGCGACACGGCATCCGGCGGATGGACGGAGCGGCCCCGGCTCAGCCCTCCTCGCGGGCGGCGAGCGACGCCGCCACCGCTTCGGCGATGAACGCCTCGGCGGCCCCCTTCTCGATCCCCAGCGCCGCGAACGGGCCCGCGCCGTCCTCCTGTTCGAGCAGGGCGAGCAGAAGGTGCTCGGTGCCGATGTAGTTGTGCCCCAGGCGCAGGGCCTCCCGATAGGTCAGCTCCAGCGCCTTCCGCGCCCCCGCGTCATAGGGAATCAGCTCCGGCACCGCGTCGGCGGCCGGGGGCAGCACCTCGCCGACGGCCTGCCGGACCGCGTCCAGCGGCACATCCTGCGCGAGGATCGCCCGCGCGGCGATCGCCTCGCGCTCGGTCAGCAGCCCCAGCGCGAGATGGGCCGGGGTGATCCGCTCATTGCGGGCCGCATGCGCCTCGTTCTGCGCGGCCACGATCGCGTTCTTGGCCCGGGGGGTGAAACGGCTGAAGCCCTGGCTCGGATCGAGATCCGGGACCTCGCCGCCCTCCTTCGAGACAAACCGCTTCTGGGCCGCCTGCCGGGTGACCCCCATGCTCTTGCCGATCTCGGTCCAGGAGGCGCCGGAGCGGCGGGCCTGGTCCACGAAGTGGCCGATGAGATGGTCGGCCACCTCACCGAGGTGATCGGCGGCGACGACCGCGCCGGAGAGCTGCTCCAGCGCACCGCTGTGCACCTTCTTGATGACCTCGATCAGCTCGTCGAGCCGGACGGGGTTCTTCATCTCCACGGGATTCTCCATGTGTCAACCTTAGGTTGACAGCCCTTCGCTGTCAACCATGAGTTGACACCTGTCCATCGGGCCCGGAGTGCCCGGCGGGAGATCCGATCGCGTTCGCGCACCTTCCAGCGCACACCCCCGCGCACCGCGCGAGCCCGGCACCATCGCGCCGGGGGCTCCGGCGGCCGAGACCCGGGGAGGGCTCCTCCCTCTCCGGCACCGGCTCCCCCCGAGCCCGCCGCGCGAGGTGATGCGCCATCGGGAACCTGCTCATGTGGTGCGGGACAAGGTTTCCCCAAGGGTCGGGCAAGCCTTCCGCCCGGCCCCCCGGGCATTCCCCCGGCAGACGGTGATCCGGACCCGGACACCAGGGAGACATCGGGGGCGCCATGTCGGCGTTGTACACGACCACAGCGGAGGCGGCCGAAGGGCGGCAGTGGCTGACGCTGGTCGAACGGAAGAAGGTGCTGGCCGTGGCGCACACGGTCACCTATACGAAGAGGCTGCTGGAGTTCCTGGCACTGCTGGAGCGCGACTTCCGCGTGCAGGTGGTCTTCTCCGCGCCGCCGCACGCCTTCGGCGACGAGGTGCCGAGGTTCCTCGCCCGGCTGGGCAGTGCGGTGGTGCCCTGGGAGGACGCGGTGCGCATGACGTTCGATCTGGCGCTGGCGGCGGGGCCGCGCGGGGTGGAGCGGTTGCGCGCGCCGCTGATCACGGTGCCGCACGGGGCCGGCTATCTGAAGCGCATCACCTCGGGGCCGGAAGCCGGGATCGCCGGACTGCGGCGGCAGGATCTGGCGCCGGGCGGAACACTGCCGGCCGCCGTGGCGGTCCCGCACCGGGCGGAGGCCGGGGAGATGGCCGCGCACTGCCCGGAGGTGCGCCCGCTGATCCATGTCGTGGGCGATCCGGTGTACGACCGCATCACCGCGAGCCTGCCCGCACGCGCCGTGTACCGGCGGGCGCTCG
Source organism: Streptomyces sp. CAU 1734 (assembly GCF_039888735.1). NCBI lineage: Bacteria > Bacillati > Actinomycetota > Actinomycetes > Kitasatosporales > Streptomycetaceae > Streptomyces > Streptomyces sp. CAU 1734. Next base: position 17,205 of record NZ_JBDQQP010000006.1, on the reverse strand, counting down.
GTCTGGCGGAGGGGCAGAAGCTGGTGGTGGCGGTCTCCAGCTGGGGTCCGCGCTCGTCGTTCGGCAGGTTCGAGACGCTGCTGCCCCGTCTCGCCGGCGAACTGCCGCGCGACCGGTTCCGGACGGCCGCGCTCGTCCACCCCAATGTGTGGTCGGGACATGGCGCGTGGCAGGTCAAGGCGTGGCTGGCGGGGTGCGGACGGCAGCAGATCGCCCTGGTGCCGCCGGAGGCGGACTGGCGCGCCGTGCTGATCGCCGCGGACTGGATCATCGGGGACCACGGATCCGTGACGCTGTACGGGACACTCACCGGCGCCCCGGTACTGCTGGCGGCCTCGCCGGAGCAGGAGATCAATCCGGCTTCCCCGGCCGCGGCGCTCGCCGTCACCGCGCCGGCCCTCTCCCCCGCGCATCCGCTGCGGGAGCAACTCGCCTACGCGGCGGCCGAGTACCGGCCGGAGGAGTACGCGGCGATCAGCGGGCGGATCACCTCCGAGCCGGGGCGGTTCAACCGCAATACGCGGCGGCTGATGTACCGCGTACTGGGTCTCGGGCAGCCCGCCCACGACCCGGTGACGGTACCGCTGCCGGAACCGCCGCCCCTGGCGACATGGATGTCCGGCCATCGGGAGGCGTCGGCATGAAACGGCTGGTCACGGTGGCGGTGGCCCCGTTCGCCGGACGGTGCGCCCTGCGGGCGGAGGACGGTCCGGGATCGGCCCCCCAACTGCTGGTGCTGCCGCCGCGGGTGTGGCTTCCGGCCCTGGTGGACGAGCACTTGGCGGTCGACGCGGACCTGTGCCGCGACGAGCGGGTGCTGGGGTGCGCGGATGTGCTGCTGTGCGGGGGACGGCTGCCGTTGGGTGAGGCGTGGCACCGGCTCACCGGGCTGACGGCCGCCCGCCCCGGCTGCCGCCTGGCGGCGGTACCGCTCATCGGCGGCGGCCTGCTCGCGGCCGAGGGCGCGGAGCGGCGGCCGGTCGTCGTCCCCTGTGCCCCGGTGTCCGGCTGGTCGCTGCTGCCGTCCTGTCTGCACACCTGGCTGACGGCCGGCCGGGAGCTGGCCGAGCTGGCCGCGGCCGTCCGTGCCTCCGCGGCCGTACAGGGCGCGGCGGCCGTACGGGGCACGGCGGCGATCCGCTGAAGTCCGCCGCCCGGGACCGCGCGACCCCGCCGTCCCGGGCGGCGGTGCGGAAGCTCTCCGACTGCTCGCGTGCGCGCCGGCCGCATCGGGGCCGGCCGCGGTGCCGGCGGGATTCGAACCCGCGGACGGAGAGGGGCGGGCCCGCCCCGTCTCCATCAGTCGGCGCGAGGGGGCCTCCCCGCGCCGATCGCCATGGCCGCTCCGCCACGCCCCCGCGGCCCGCGGGTGTGCGCGCACCCGCTCCGCTCAGCGTGGAGCCCCGGCCGGAACGGACGAAGCCCCCGGCCGGAGGCGGAGACCTCCATCACGGCTGTGCGGAGGACGGGTTGAAGCGGCCCCGCCCGGCGCCGGCGCGGGCGCGCGGTGTTCGGCCGGTCGCCTCCGGGGGCAGGCCGCCATGGCCGGCGCGCGAGGGCGGTCCGGGGACGCCGGCCGGTCGGAGGACGGCGCCGCCGCGCGTCGAGACCACGGCCCGGGCGGCGGGGCCGCGCCGCCGGCTCAGTCGGCGGGCTCGCGCAGCCGGCGGGCGTCCGCCGGGCTGGTGGTCTCGTACAGGGACAGGGAGCGGGCGCGGAAGTCGACGGCGGCGGGGGCGTCGCCGGATTCCGCGGCGCTGTCGGCGAGCATCTCCAGCGTACGGGCCTGCCAGTGCGCGGCGCCGGAGGCGGTGAACACCGCCAGCGCCTCGTGGAGTTCGGCCATGCCCTCGGTGCGGTCGCCGGAGCGGACGCGGGCGCGGCCCAGGAAGGCGAGGGCGCGGGCGGCGTCATGGGGGTCGTCGACGGCGAGCATGCCGGCGCGGGCGCCGGAGAAGTGGGCGATGGCGGCGGCGGGGTCGCCGGCGGCGAGGGCGATCTCGCCCAGGACGGTCCGGGCGAGCGCGCTGCCGCGCGGATAGCCGCAGCTCTCCCAGACGCCGATGGCCTCGTTCAGATACGGCACGGCCTCGGCCATCAGGCCGAGTTCGCGGTGGCAGGCGCCGAGCCCGAGGAGGGCCTGGCCCTCGTCCCTCGCGTCGCCCGCGGTGCGTGCCGCGTGCAGGGAGCGTTCGTACCACTCGACGGCGGTGCGGATGCGGCCGGCGCCGCTCAGGCCGATGGCGCCGGAGTTGAGCATCTGGCGTTCGGCCGCGGCGCTGCCGTCGCCGCGGGCGGCCTCGACGCCGATCCGGTGGGCCTCGATCCACAGGTCGTAGTGGCGCAGCCGGAGGAAGAGGGGCCACATCGCGTCGGTGAGCTGCCATGCGATGGCGTGCCAGCCGTGTTCGGCGGCGTGGCGCAGTGCGGTCATCAGCCGCTCGCGCCCGCCGTCCAGCCAGGCCAGGGCTCCGGTGTCGTCGGTGAAGGGGACCGGCAGTCCCGGCCGGGGGCGGGCGGGGAGGCGCTCCAGGGTGAGCTGGGCGGGGGTGAGTCTTCGCTGGGCCGCCGTGGCGGCCTCCAGGTACCACTCGCAGACCCGGCGCAGGCCCAGCGTGCGGGCCTCGGCGCTGTCGTCGGCATGCGCGCGGTCCTGTGCGTGGACGCGGACGAGGTCGTGGAAGCGGCAGCCCGCCGGGCCCAGGTCCTCCACGAGGTTCGCCTCCACCAGTTCGTCGAGGCGCCGTTCGGCCCAGGGCAGGGACTCGGCGCAGGCGGCGGCGGAGGTGTGGGCGTCGAAGGTCCGCATCGGGAGGGCACCGAGGGTGCGGTAGAGGCGGGCGGTCTCCGTGCTGAGCACGGCGTACGAGGCGTCCAGGGCCTTGTGCACGGTGGCCTCCCCTTCGACTTCGAGTACGGTCAGCCGCCCCCGGTCGCGGGCGAGCGCGTCGGCGAGCGCCTCGACGGGCTGCCGGGGACGGGAGGCGAGCCGGGCGGAGGCGAGGGCGACGGCGAGCGGCAGCCCGTCGCAGAGGGAGACGATGCGGTGGGCGGCGGTGAGTTCGCCGGCGACCCGGTCCTCGCCGATGCCCCGGCGCAGGAGTTCGACGCCGTCGGCGGCGTCGAGGGAGGCGAGCCGGTGGAACGCGGCGCCGTCCATCCGCAGTCCGGACAGGAGCCGTCTGCTGGTGACGGCGACGAGGCAGCCGGGGCCGCCGGGGAGCAGCGGCCGGACCTGGGCGGCGGTGAAGGCGTTGTCCAGCATGACCACGATCCGGCGGCCGGCGGTGGTGGAGCGCCACAGCGCGCTCTGTTCGGCGGGCTCCAGGGGGACCGTGACGGCGCCGAGGGCTCGCAGGAACTGTCCCAGTATCTCGCTCTGGGTCGCGGGGTCGCCCGCCGAGGAGTGGCCGCGGAGGTCGGCGTAGAGCTGGCCGTCGGGGAAGTCGGTGTCGAGTGTGCGGAGCCAGTTGGAGACCAGGGTGGTCTTGCCGACGCCCGGCGGGCCGCTGACCACGATCAGCGGGCGGGCCGCGGTGCTGAGGGCGCCGAGCGCGGCGAGGTCGGGCTTCCGGTTGATGAAATGGGCGGGTACGGGCGGGAGCTGGCGCGGAACCGGGGGCGCGGGGCCCGGGCCGGTGGTGTGGACGTGAATGCCGCCGTGGACCTCGCGCGCCTGGATGGTGGGGCCGTGGAGGTGGGCGGAGCCGCCGATGGTGTTGCCGCCTCCGCTGCCGCCGGTCCCGGGGACGGCGTCCGTGGAGCCGGAACTCCGGGCGGCGAGGTCACCTCCCGTGATTCCGCTTCTCTCCGCCGGGCTGGTTGCGTTTGCGTCGATCGGCTCTCCATGCGCATCCCGCGCCGTCATCCATGCGCCCCCTCGTCTCCGGCGAACCTCGGATCGATCACTCACGTCCTACCCGTGGGGGCACGTCCTACCCGGAGGCGGGCGGCGAACGCCGCGTCGACTTCCGGTCAGTACCGATCCCACCCTGGCGGCGCCTGCCCGCCCATGTCATGCTCACCAAAAATCAGAGGGAGCCGGGTGCGGCGGAACCAGCGGGAGGGCGCTGGTGGAGATCCTCGTTCTGGGTCCGGTGGGGCTCGCGCACAGCGGGGCCGGGGGGCCTTCCGGCGGGAGCCGGCGACGGCTCGAACTGGGCTCCGACAAGGAGCGGATCGTGCTGGCCTCGCTCGCCCTGGAGCCGGGCAGGCCCGTGGCACTGCGGGTGCTCATGGACCGGCTCTGGCCGGACGAGCCGCCTCCGGGAGCCCGCCAGAGCGCGCATGCCTATGTCTCCAAGGTGCGCAAGCAGCTGCTGCGCGCCGCCGGAGCCGGACCGGACGCATCGAATCCGCCGGATTCGCGGAGTGCGCCGGCTGTGCCGCGGGTCGTCAACAGGGCGCACACCTACCGGCTGGAGACCGATCCGGACCACGTCGACTGGCACCGCTTCCAGCGTCTGGTGGACGACCCGCCCGGCACCGGCGGCGACCGCGCGGACGCGCGGCTGGTCGAACGGCTCACCCGGGCGGAGGAGCTCTGGCAGGGCGAGGCGCTGGCCGGCCTGCCCGGCACCTGGGCGGATTCGGTGCGCGGGGCGCTGGCGGAGAAGCGGCTCGGCGCGGCCGTCACCCGGATCGCGGCGCGGCTCCGGCTCGGTCACTTCGGCGATGTGGTGGGCGAGTTGCGCACCCTGACCGGCCGCCGCCCCGAGGACGAGACCCTGCTGGGACAGCTGATGCTGGCGTACTACGGCAGCGGCCGGTTCACCGAGGCGCTGCGGGTGCACCAGCAGGCGCGCCGGGTGCTGTCGGCCGAGTACGGCGCCTCCCCCGGCCCGGAGCTGAACCGGATCCACCGGGGCGTGCTGGACCGGGTGCCGCCCGGGGTCCTGGCCCGGCCCGGGGCACCGCCCGGGGGCATCGCCCCGGTCACCGGCTCCGCGCGTGCCGCGCCCCGGGCGGCGGGCTCCGCCCCGGAGCCCTCGCCGGGCCCCCGCAATCTCCCGTATCAGCCGCCCCTGGTCGGCCGGCGGTCCGAGCTGCGGCGGCTGAGCGCGGCGATCGAGCGGGCGGCCGAGGACGGGCCCGTCATCACCCTGGAGACGGTGAGCGGGATGGCGGGGGTCGGGAAGACCGCCATCGCCGTGCACACGGCACGGTCGCTCGCCGGCCGCTTCCCCGACGGCCAGCTCTATCTCGATCTGCGGGCCCACTCCCCCCATCAGGAGCCGCTGACCCCCGGGGAGGCGCTGGCCACCCTGCTGCGGCTGCTGGGCGCGCCGGCCGGGCACATCCCCGTGGAGCTGGAGAGCCGCAGCGCCCTGTGGCGGACCATGCTCGCCGAACGGCGGGCGGTGATCGTGCTGGACGACGCGGCGGGCGCGGAACAGCTCCGTCCGCTGCTGCCCGGGGGCACGTCCTCGCTGACCATCATCACCAGCCGCCGCCATCTGAGCGGGCTGCCCCGGGCGCTGCCGGTTCCGCTGGACGTGCTCCCGGCCGATGACGCGGTGGCGCTCTTCCGGGGCTTCGCGGGTGAGGAACGCACCCAGGACATCGTGGAGACCGCCCGTATCGTCCGGCTCTGCGGCTATCTCCCGCTGGCGATCGAGATCGTCGCGAACCGCTTCCGCGCGCACACCTCCTGGACACCCGCCATCCTCGGGGACCGACTCGCGCGCTCCCCCGGGAGATTGGCCGAAATCCGCGATGCGGATACGGAGATGGCCCGCGCGTTCGATCTCTCCTACCGAACGCTCACCGGTTTACAGCAACTGGCATTCCGTAGACTCGGGTTATATCCGGGGGCGGATTTCACCGCCGACGCGGCGGCGGCTCTGCTGGGCCTTTCCCCCGATGTCACGGAGCGGTTGCTGGAGGCTCTGTGTACCTTCCATCTGCTGCGGGAGCCGGTGCCGGACCGCTATCGCTACCACGACCTGCTGCGCGAATACGCCCATGCCATGGCGGTGTCGGAAGATCCGGCTCCGGAACGGGCGCAGGCGCTCCGGCGGCTCACCGATTTCACCGTGGTGTCGGCGGAGCGGGCCGACCGTCTCGCCTATCCGCGCCGGATCAGAATCGACCTCGCCGACGGCCGGACGCCGCCGGGGGCCCGCGGCCGCGGTTCCGCTCGGGCCTGGACACCGGATTCCGCTTGGGCCCGGACACCGGATTCCGCTTCCGGGCCGGCGGCCCGTGATCACGAGTTCGCGCCGGAGCCGGCCGGCGCGGCCGGCTCCCTCTCCGCGCCGGCCCCCGCACCGGCGTCGACGGCGGACGCCGCACGGGCCTGGTTCGCGGCCGAGCACGGCAATCTGCTGGCCGTCGAGCGGTACGCGCGCACCGGCGGACGCCCGGAGGCGGCGGCCCGGCTCGCCTATGCGACGGCGGGGTACCTCGACGCGGAATGTCACTGGCAGGACATGGAATCCGTGCTCAGGGACGCGGTCACCCGCTGGAGCGCGACGGGCGACGAGCCCCGGCTCTGCCGGGCCCTGACCCAGCTGAGCGCGGCGCAGGTGCGCACCTCCCGCTATCAGGAGGCGGCGGCCAACGGCGAGCGGGCGCTGGAGATCGCGCGCCTGACGGGGGACACCGGGGCCGAGGCCGAGGCGCTGCGGATCCTGGGCACGCTCAGCGGCGGCCTCGGCGACAACCGCAGGGCGCTCGTGCTGTTCCAGAACTCCTTCGCCATCACCGCTCAGTCCGGCAGCGGCTGGGACCGGGCCCGCGCGCACAACAACATCGCCATCTCGCTCCTCCAGCTCGGCGAGCACGCCCGGGCCCTCGAACACTTCCGGGGCGCGCTCTCCGGTTTCCGGGCCTCGGATGACACGGCCTCGGTCGGCAAGGCCCTCAATAATATCGGGCAGCTCCATCTCCATGTCGGCGACTTCGAATCCGCCCGCATTTCCTATGAGAATGCCCTGCCCATTCTGGACGCCACCGGAAACAGATACGACCGGGCGACAGTCCGCCGGAACATCGCCGATATCCTGACCGAGACGGGAAGTCCGCAGGCGGCTCTGCCGCTCTACCGCGAGACGCTTCATGAATTCCGCGCACTGGGCGACCGCGACAGTCAGGCCGAATCTCTGAACGGAATGGGTGAGGCGCTCCGGAGGATCGGGGAGCACGGGAGGGCGGCTGGTTTTCTCGGTGAGGCCCTCGACATCGCCCGCTCCATCGGCGCCGCCCACCACGAGGCGCGGGCACTGTGCGGCCTCGGCCGGGTGGAACTGACCCGGGGCCGGACGGACTCCGCCCGGGGACTGCTCCGGCACGCACTCGCCGTGGCCGCGCGGACGCACAACGCCGATGAAGAGGCCCGGGTGCGGGCCGTCCTCGCCTCGATGGCACCCGGAACACAACCCGAACAGACAAGCGAAAGCGGATCGGCGGAGTGATTTCCCCGGCGTGAATCCGGCACCGGCCGCATTCGGCGCCGGCGCCGAATTGGTCTGGACCGCACCCGCCGCTACCGACCCGCGAGTCAGCAGCGGGCGGCGATCGAACTCGTGCTCAGCTTTCGACACTGCATGCGGTAGCGTCACCTCCGCAAGCTTCGTCGCGCACTTCGAAAGGGCAATTCCAGCGTGGAAAGTTTCAGTTTCACCGCAGCGTCATTCGATTTCATCGCCGCCCTGCGAATCCTGGGGTGCATATACGTATGACGCTGCCCGGGGTGGTCCATCGGGCCACCCCGCCCGCCTGCTTCCGGGCGTCTTCACCCGGCATGTCCGAATGCGCGGTTCAATGTGGTGACCGCCTGGCCGATCGCGGACTCGGCGGCCCGGGTGGCGCGCAGGGCATTGAGCATCACGAAGTCATGAATGACTCCCTGGTACCGGATCGAGGTCACCGGAACCCCGGCGGCGCGGAGCCGGCTGGCGTACGCCTCCCCCTCGTCGCGCAGGACATCGGCCTCCGCCGTGATCACCAGGGCCGGCGGCAGTCCCGCGAGCTGCTCCGGGCCGGCCCGCAGCGGTGACGCGGTGATCTCGGCGCGCCGCGCGGGATCGGGGGCGTACTGATCCCAGAACCACCGCATCGCGTCCCGGCTGAGGAAGTACCCGGTGGCGAACTGCCGATAGGAACCGGTGTCGAACGACGCGTCGGTCACCGGGTAGAACAGCACCTGCTGAACCAGCGGAACATCACCACGCGCCTTCGCCATGAGGGTGAGGGCGGCGGCCATGTTGCCGCCGACCGAGTCGCCCGCGACGGCGATGCGCCCGGCGTCGAGCCCCCGCCCCGCGCCCTCGGCGACGATCCAGCGGGCCACCGCGTAGTTCTGTTCGATCGCCACCGGATAGCGGGCCTCCGGCGAGCGGGTGTACTCGGGGAAGACGACCGCCGCCCGCGCGCCCGCGGCGAGTTCCCGGACCAGCCGGTCATGGGTGCGGGCGCTGCCGAAGACCCAGCCGGCGCCGTGGAGATGGAGGATGACCGGCAGCCGGCCGTTCACCCCGGCCGGCCGGACCACCCGGGCGCGCACCGATCCGGTGGGGCCGCCCTGGACGGTGACCCACTGCTCGTCGACCGCGGGCCGGTTGATCTCGCCCGACTGGACCTTCTCGACCGCCTCACGGCCCTCCGCCGGGGGCAGTTCGAAGAGGAACGGCGGGCTCGCGGTGGCGGCGGCGAAGTCGGCCGCCGCCTGTTCGAGTACGGGCGGCTCGGGCGCGGGCGGTGCGGGGGTGCGGTTCTCGGACATGCTCCGGGTTTCCTCACGGGTGGCGGATCGCGGCACGACGGGTGTGGTCGGCAGTCTCCCCGGCGCGGAGCGCGCCGGCGGGTATTTCGCGCCCGGGGGCCGGGGTGTCACCGCTCCGGCAGGGTGCGCACACCGATCGCCGTCAGGCCGGGAGCCGGTGCTGCCGGGAGCCGGGCGCCGGACGCGGGCCGGCGCCGGACGCGCCGGACGACCCGGCCGGGTGGAGGGTGAAGGTGTCCGCTCCCCAGCGGACCGTGCGCCGGCAGACCAGACCGTGCTGGGCGAGGTGCGGCGCGAGCCGCTGGATTCTCGCCCTGAGCGCGGGAAGGCTCATGGGCCGGGACGCCTCGCCGAGCAGATAGCGCACATCGTGGCAGCAGAGCGGGGCCCGGGCACCGAGCAGGATCTCCAGAAGCAGGGACTGGCTCCGGTGGGACGGCTTGAGCGGATCGGCGCAGGGCTCCTCCGCGCCGGAGACGCCGGAGACGCCGGACGCGCCGGACGCACCGGACGCCCCCGACCCGCCGCCGTGGCCCGCGGGACCGATGTGCCCGGTCCGCTCGGTGGCCAGGGACCGGCAGAGCCAGCGCAGATCCGCGGTGATCCGGGCGGCGGCCACGGCCGCGGAGGTGTCCCTCCGCAGTACGTTGAGTGCCCCGGCCCCCAGCAGCGCCTCCGTGTCGACCCGGGTGGCGGACGACACGGTGACCGGTGCCAGCAGGCGCAGCGAGCGCACCCGCTGCACGAGTTCGGCGACGGGTTCGGGCGCGGTGCTGTCGAGCAGGGCGAGTACGCCGGTGGCGCGGCGCAGGTACTCGTAACCGAGCTGGTCGCCCCAGGGCCGGACGACGAGCCGGAGCGGGCAGGCCCTGCGGAGCCGTGCCACCCATGCGAGGCTGGCGGCCGGGTCGAGCGAGACGACGACCACTCGCGGGGCCTCCGCTCTCGGCCGGCCCGGGCGCGGTGCGCCGGTGGCGCCGGGGCTCAGCGTGCCGGTCCGCATGATTCCGCTTCCTGGGAACCGGGGCGGGCGGGCGTCGTGCGTCCCGCCGGGGAGAGCCCTCCCGGCATCTGCCGGCCGCCCTGCGGCACACCGGCCGCCACACGCCGTGCCGCAGGGCCGGCCGCTTCCGGCGCCGGCGTCGCCGGGGTGGGATCCGTGGTGTTCCCGGCGTCCGGGACGGCCGCGGCCCGCCGCGCACCCGGCATACGGGGAGAGCCGCCATCGGTGCCGGTACGGGCACGGAAGCAGGTGGTCCGCCGGCCGGCCGGGCCCGCCGTGAGGGCGTCGGCCGGCCACCAGGCCGCCGCGTTGCCGGAGAGCGTGCCGGGGGTGCACGGGCCGCTGATGACCAGCGGGGTGCCCGGTACCGGCGCGGGCACCATCCAGTCGTTGAAGTTGACCGCGCACACCAGTCCGTCGCGGACGAAGGCGAGCACTCCGGGCAGGGTTTCGAGGAGTCGGGGGGCGCCGTCGCCCGGGCGGCCGAGCGCCCGCCGCAGGCCGAGGGCGGTGCGGTAGAGGTGCCAGCGGGAGTCGGGGTCGGCGATGGCGCGGTCGGCCGGGAGTTCGGTGAGCCGACCGGGCCGGGGCAGCCAGGAGGGCGCCGGATTCCGGGGTCCGCCGTCACCGAAGGGTGAGACATGGCCGACCGGTGCTGTGGGGCCGGGGGGTGGGGTGGCGGCGAGAGGCACGGCCTCAGGGGGCGAGGGGGCGGCCGGGGGTGAGCCGTGGCCGGACCGGGGCCGCGGGGGCCGGACGCCTTCGTGCGGGGTCCGGCGCCCGGTGAGCCGCCGGATTCCGGCGGACTCGGGCGGGCGGGTCCCGGGAAGTCCCAGCTCCTCCCCCTGGTGCAGCTGGGCGGCCCCCGGCAGGGCCAGCGTCAGCAGGGCCGCGGCGCGGGCCCGGGCCGCCTCCCGGCCGCCGTCCGCCGGGAACCCGAGGGCGGCGCGCGGGCGGTGCCCGCTGTCCAGCGCCCAGGTGACGGTGGTTCCGGTGCGCCCGGCGTCGTGGAGTGCGCCGGTGACCGCCCGGTGCACGGCGTCCGCGTCCCAGCCGGCGCTCAGCGGGTCGCAGAGGAGCGGCGCGCCGGTCGCGCCGGGCCGGGGAGTGCCGGCGCGGTCCCCGGCGAACGGCGACGGGGTGACGCCGTCCCGGGCGGCGCCCGCCGGGCCGGGGACGAGAAGCCTCAGACCGTACCGCCCGGCATCGGCGGCCAGCAGCCCGAGCTCCTCCGCCTCACCCGCCGCGTACCCGGGTCCGGCGATGCGGCCGGGGGCGGTGTCGGCGGCGGAGCCGGCGGGGAGGGGGGCGGGAAGACGGGTCAGCCGGATGCCGTCGACACCGAGGTCGCTGATGTACGGCAATCCGGCCCGGACACCGGCGAGATCGCCGACTCCGTCCCCGGTGGTGTCGAGGAAGGTCGTTACACAGATCCGGTAGATCACGGCGTGGCGCCACCATGCCCCTGTGCCACTGCCGTCCGCCCGGTGACAGGGCGGAACGGGGCGGCTTAACGGTTTGACGGGCTCCACCGTGTGTGTCAGGGACATCGGCACCGTCCTTCGTAGGCGATCCGGCGGTCCTAGTTTCATGTTAGGTACCGGCGACAGAGCAGCGTCAAGTGATGCGCATACATTTCCCATATGTTGAGCGGAGTTACCGGGATGAACTGGGGGAAAACGCTGTCATGGGGAGCGGGCGCAAGGAATTGGAAGAGCCGCCTTCTACTTAACAAGTATCCATGTTCCCGGCGGATATGACGGGCTGTCGGCCCGGCGCCCGGCCCGCCTCAGCGGTCGAGCACCTCGCGCAGCTCGCGGTCCAGCCGCTTCAGCGCGGCGGCGGGCGAGACCCGGCCGGCGAGCGCGCCGTGCGAGATCGCGGCGACCGCGAGCGTCATCTGTTCGTACTCCGCGTGCTTGGGCCGGAGTCCTGCCTTCCGTACGCTCTGGAGCAGCGCCGGAAGCCAGGGAAAGCGCCCCGCCAGCCCCCGGTCGAGGTAGAGCGATTCGCGCACCGGCGGCAGCCCGCCCTCGGTCAGTACCCGCCGCTGAACGCTCTCACTCAGCAGATACGCCATCAGGTCGGCCGCGGAATCGGGGTGCCGGGAGCGGGAGTTGACCGCGAGATTGGATCCGCCGAGCACTCCGACGCCCGGACCGGCGGGTCCGGGCAGGGGCACGGCGGCGAATCGGCCGGCGACCTGGGAGCCGTTCTCGGACGCCATCGCGTGCACATAGGGCCAGTTCCTCAGGAAGATCAGCTTCCCCGACTGGAAGGCGAGCCGGGAATTCTCCTCCTTGTGCCCCAGCGACTCCCGGGGGATCCATCCCTCCCTGACGCCCCGGGTGAGGAAGGAGAGCCCGGCCAGCGCCCGGGGCGAGTCGGCGGTCACCTCGCCCCGCTCGTCGACGAGGGAACCGCCCGCCGAGAGAATCGCCTCCGTCACGTTCACCGTCAGCCCCTCGTAGGGAAGGAACTGGCCGCCGTACCCGCCCATTCCGTACTTCCGCGAGAGCCGCGAGGCCGCTGTCGCCAGCTCGTCCCAGGTGCGCGGCGGGGCCATCCTCTCCCGGTCGAGGATGTCCTTGCGGTAGAAGAGCAGGCCCGCGTTGGTGACGAAGGGGACGGCGTACAGCCTGCCGTCGTAGACCGCGGTCTCGATGACGGCGGGCAGCAGGTCGCCCAGCGGCAGTCCGCGCGGGTCGACGGCGGAGATCCAGCCCTCGCCGGCGAACTCGGCGGTCCAGGTCACATCGATGTTCAGCACATCGAATCTGCCGCTCCCGGAGCGCAGACTCTCCCGCATCTGGGCATGCACCTCATCGGCGGTGTCGGGCAGTTGGATCAGTCTGACCCGCTCCCCGGGGTGCGTACGATTCCACCCATCGAGCACACCGCGGAGGTATCCGGTGAGATCACGACCGGTCACCAGGGTCAGCGGGCCCCGGCGGTCCGTCCCGGCCGAGGTCCCGCCGGGACGGGCGGCGGGAGCCGCGAGGGCCGTCAGAGCCACGGCGACGGCGAGCACCGCACGGCCCGCCACCCAGGTCCAGCGCATCACTCGCCACCCTCTCCGCCCCCGCCGGAGGGTGTGGATCCGGGCACGCGACCCGGAACCCTCCGGCACATCATGTGTAATCCGTACCAGGCATCATGGAGGTCCGCGGGCCGATCCGACCCCCGGAGAAGCAGATTTCACCGTCCCCGTCCGGCCAGTCACCGCCGACTCTGCGGACCACCCGTTCCAGGAGGGAACCGGCACCGTGCGTCTTCATCTGCTGGCGCTGCTCGCCGGTGGTCCCGCCCATGGATACGAGCTGCGACAGGCTCTGGAGAAACTGCTGGGCGAGGCGTACCCTCAGCCCAACATCGGCCAGATCTATGTGACTCTGGGCCGGCTCGAACAGGCGGGGCTCATCGCGGGCAGGCATGTCAGCCAGTCGGACCGGCCGGACAAGCGGATTTTCGAGATCACGGAGGCGGGACGGGCAGCGGTGGACGCCTGGTACGAGACCCCGTCCGAGGCTCCCCGGGTGCGCGACGACTTCTTCATGAAACTCGCCCTCGCCCACCGCACCGGCCGCCAGGACCAGATCAATCTGATCAACAAGCAGCGGCGGCACTATCTCAATCTGATGCGGGCACTCTCCCGGATGGATACCGGCGGCGAGGACGGCGGCCGGATCGCGAGCCTGCTGATCGAGGGGGCGACCCTGCATCTCCAGGCCGATCTGGACTGGTTGGAGCGCTGTCAGGAGGAACTCGAATGAGCCGCGGTGCCGATGCCCGCCTCCCGCTGCTGAGCGTCGCCGGACTCACCAAGAGCCACCGGGCCGAGGGGGACCGGGTGCGCGCGGTGCGCGGCGTGGATCTGACCATGGCACGCGGTGAGTTCATCGCCGTCACCGGTACCTCCGGGGCGGGGAAGTCCACGCTGCTCCACTTACTGGCGGGGCTGGAACGCCCCGACAGCGGCACGATCACCCTCGACGGGCAACGGGTCGATCAGCTGAGCGAGTCCGGCTGGGCGAAGCTGCGCAGACGCCGGCTCGGCATCGTCTTCCAGTTCTTCAATCTGGTCTCGACCCTGACCGTCGCCGACAACATCGAGCTGCCCGCCCTGCTCGCCGGGCGCGGCGGCCGGGAGAGCCGGGCCGCGGTGCGCGCCCTGCTGACCCAACTCGGCCTGGAGAAAAGGGCCAACAGCCTGCCCGGTGATCTCTCCGGCGGGGAGCAGCAGCGGGTGGCGCTGGCCCGGGCGCTGGTCAATTCGCCCGATCTGCTGCTCGCCGACGAGCCGACCGGCAGCCTCGACAGCCGGGGCACCCGCGAGGTGATCCGGCTGCTGACGGGTCTGCACCGCGGCGGACAGTCCATCCTGCTGGTCACCCATGACAAACGGGTGGCGATCGAGGCCGAGCGGGTGATCAGTTTCCTGGACGGCCGCATCGTCGACGAGCATCCGCTGGGCGACGGCGGTACGGGACCGGCCGGCGTCACCCGGGCCGCTTTCTCCGACCTCCCGGAGTGACGCGTGCGCGCCATTCTCCGCTGGGCCTTCGCCGATCTCCGGACACATCGCGGCCAGGCCGCCACCCTCACGCTCGCGACGGCCGGCATCACCGTGGCGTTCCTGCTGTCGGCGGCGCTGCTCCAATTCGCCGCCAACCCCTGGCAGCAGCTGTTCACCGAGACCCGGGGCAGCCATGTCTGGCTGCGGCTGTCCGACGGCGCCGACACCCGGCGGCTGGCGAAAATCGACGGGGTGCGGTCGGTGTCCGGCCCGTACGCCACCCTCTCGCTGACCCTGGGCGGTGAGTCCGCGGCGGCGGGTGTGGAGGTACGCGTCACCGAGGACCACGATCCGCCCGGCACCCGGCTGCTGACCGGGACCGGGCTGAGCGGGGCCGAGGGCCAGCTGGTGCTGGACCACTCGACCGCGCGGCAGCTGTGGGTGCGGACCGGCGACCTGGTCTCGGTCGCCGGCTCGGAGCTGCCGCTGCGGGTGGTGGGGGTGGCGGCCACCGCCGAGGCCGGGTTCGCGCCGGGCGAGCGGCCCGGTATCGGCTGGGTGTCGCCCGCGACGCGGAGCCGGTACGCGGAGAGTGCCCGGCCGGGCCGTACCGCGGGGCTGCGGCTGGACGATCCGGCGGACACCGACTTCGTGGTACAGCAGACGATCACGGCGGTGGGGCAGGGGCAGGTCGTCGCCCTCACCACCTGGAAGGACGCGCGTTCCGCCTTCGCGGACGACAACCAGCTGCTGGGGCGGCTGCTCCGGGGCTTCGGGGTCGGCGCGCTGCTCGCGGCGGCGGTCGCGGTGACCGGCGGGGTGGGCGGCCGGGTACTGGGGCAGACCAGGGACATCTCGGCGCTCAAGGCCATCGGGATGACCCCGCGTCAGGTCGCGGTGATGTTCTTCGGCCAGCACACGGCGCTGGCGCTGGTGGGGGTGGCGGCGGGCTCGCTCGCGGTACGGGCCCTGGGGGTCCATGTGCCGGGGCCGATCGGGGAGGCGGTCGCGCACAGCACGGCGCTGCCGGACTCGGGCGGGGCGTATCTCGCCTTCGGCGGCGCGACGGTGGCGGCCATCGCGGCGGCCACCGCTTTCGCGGCATGGCGGGCGTCGCGGGTGTCGCCGAGCCCGGCGGCCCGGGCGGCGAGGCAGGCTCCGCGCGGGATGTCGCGGGCCGCCCGGATCGCGCTGCGCCGGGGTGTGCCGCCCGCTCTGGTGCTGGGGTGGCGGGGCGCGGTGCACCGGCGGTCGCGGTTCGCCGCGAGTGTGCTGCGGCTCGCGATGCCGGTCGTGATGATCACGGTGGCGCTCTCCACGATCGCGACCCTCGACGGCCTGGACGGCGGTGACCGGAGCAGGCTGACCCCCGAACCGCCGCTGACCGTCCGTCAGGAGAGCGGGATCGACGCCCGCGGCGTACAGCGGGTGACGGATCTCCCGGGCGTACGGGAGGTGTATCCGGCGGCCGAGGTCACCGCGCTGCTGCCGGGGCAGCACGGGTCGGTGACCCTGCGCGGCCTCGGCACCCGCGAGCGGCCGTACTCCCCGGTGACGGTGGAGGGCCGGGCGCCGTCCGCCTCGCACGAGGCGGTGGCGGGCCAGGGAGTGCTGGACGCGATCCGGGCCGAGGTGGGCCAGTGGATCCGGCTCACCGTCGGCGACACCGCGCACATCCTCCACATCGTGGGTCGCTCGATCGAGCCCGAGCACGACGGTCTCGTGGTGACCACCACACTGGACACCCTGCGGGAGAACGGCACGGCCCGCGGACCCCAGGCGTACGCGGTGCTGCTGCGGCCCGGCGCGGATCCGGAGCGCGTCGCGCGCTCCCTCACGGCGGTTCTGCCGGATGCCGTCGTGCACCGCGCTCCGCCGCCGATCGCCTCCGCCGCGCTGGTCAGCCGGGTGCTCACCGGGCTGATCGCGGTACTGGCGCTGATCGCGGTGGCGGAGCTGGCGGCGTCGGTGACCACCGCGGTCTGGCACCACGCGCGGGAGCTGCCCGCGCTGCGCGCCGTCGGCCTCACCCCGCGCCAGCTCACGGGGGTGGTGGTGACCCACTGCGCGGTGACGGCGGTCGCGGCGGCGGCCGCGGGCATCGCGCTGGGGGTGCTGCTGGCGCGTCCGGTGATCGATCTGGAGGGGGACAGGAGCGGGGTGGGCGCGGGAATCGCGCTGCTGCCGCCGGGGCAGTCGCTGCTGCTGACGGGTGCCGGGCTGGTGGCGGCGGCGGTCGCGCTGGCGGTGGTCCCCTCACTCCGCGCGGAGCGCCGCCGCACCCCGGATCCCGCGACGGCGGTGCGGTGACCCGGGATCGCGGCGCTACTCGGCGTGGAGCGGGAACAGCGCCGGGGGTGAGCGGAACCAGGCCGGGCCGTCGGTCAGCGCCTGTTCGATCCGGAACCGGGCGAAGTTGTTCAGTTCCCCGGGCAGCGCGTCGAGCGCGAACCACCCCACCTCCTGCGACTCGTCGTCATTGACGCGGGCCGAACCGCCGGTGGCCCGGCAGCGGAAGGTGATGTCCATGTACTGGCACTGGTCGCCGTTGGGGTAGGTGACGGGCTTCGGCAGCCCCTGCACGAGGACGACCCGCTCGGCCTCGCAGTGCACGGCGGTCTCCTCGTACACCTCGCGCACGGCGGTCGCGGCCGGTTCCTCGCCCGGCTCGGGGATACCGCCGATGACCGACCACTGGCCGTTGTCGGCGCGCTTCACCAGCAGGACGCGTCCGAGGTCGTCGAAGACGGTCGCGCTGACTCCGGGCAGGAGCAGCAGGGTGTGTCCGGCACCGGCGCGGATGTCGCGGATGAAATCGGGAGTCGCCATGCCACGACCCTAGGCCCAATGCCGTTGTCTTTGTGGTGGGCGTACTGTGTTTGGTAGTGGGTCCCGGGGGTGGTTCAGGTGGCTGCGAGTGTGTCTAACTTATCGGGTCTTGGTCTCCTGACCTGGGTGTAT